>NZ_VMNX01000419.1 GCF_009377235.1 Streptomyces acidicola | reverse complement strand
CAGGGAGGGGATGGGCAGGGGCGGTGGGGGTGAAGGATGCCGTGGGGTGGTGATCACTGCGTAGGCTGGGGTTGCCCCGAACAGCCCATGGAAGGGAACGCAGGACATCATGGCCATCCAGGTCGGCGACAAGGCCCCGGACTTCGAGCTCAAGGACAACCACGGCGCCAGCGTGAAGCTGTCGGACTTCCGCGGTGAGAAGAGCGTCGTGCTGCTCTTCTACCCGTTCGCCTTCACCGGCGTCTGCACCGGCGAGCTGTGCGCGCTCCGCGACAACCTCCCGAAGTTCGTCAACGACGACGTCCAGCTCCTCGCCGTCTCGAACGACTCCATCCACACGCTGCGCGTCTTCGCCGAGCAGGAGGGCCTGGAGTACCCGCTGCTCTCCGACTTCTGGCCGCACGGCGACACCTCGCGCGCGTACGGCGTCTTCGACGAGGACAAGGGCTGCGCCGTACGCGGCACGTTCATCATCGACAAGGAGGGTGTCGTGCGCTGGAGCGTCGTGAACGCGCTGCCCGACGCCCGTGACCTGAACGAGTACGTCAAGGCGCTCGACACCCTGTGATTCTTGGCCCCCAGGGCCTGCGGCGGGCGGGAACCCCTCACTAGGATCGACTCGTTGATCTGATGCCAACGCACGACGGGGCTCCCCGCCCCTGGACACCAAAGGGAGGACTCGTGGGAGTCAGCCTCAGCAAGGGCGGCAACGTATCGCTGACCAAGGAGGCCCCTGGCCTGACCGCGGTCATCGTCGGTCTGGGGTGGGACGTCCGCACCACGACCGGTACCGACTTCGACCTGGACGCCAGCGCCCTGCTGCTGGACACTTCGGGCAAGGTCGGCAACGACGCGAACTTCGTCTTCTTCAACAACCTCAAGAGCCCGGACGGCTCGGTCGAGCACACCGGCGACAACATCACCGGTGAGGGCGAGGGCGACGACGAGCAGATCAAGGTCAATCTGGCCGGGGTTCCGGCCGAGATCGAGAAGATCGTCTTCCCCGTCTCCATCTATGACGCCGAGAACCGCCAGCAGTCCTTCGGGCAGGTGCGCAACGCGTTCATTCGCGTCGCGAACCAGGCCGGCGGCACCGAGATCGCTCGCTACGACCTCAGCGAGGACGCCTCCACGGAGACCGCCATGGTCTTCGGCGAGCTCTACCGCCACGGAGCGGAGTGGAAGTTCCGCGCCATCGGTCAGGGGTACGCGTCGGGCCTGCGCGGTATCGCCCAGGACTTCGGTGTGAACGTCTGACCGTATTCGTATCCGTATCTGTAGCCGTATCCGTATGTGATCGTCCGAGTCGTGTGTGCGCGTACGAAGCGTGCACCTGGCTCACCCCGTCCGGCGCCGCATCTCCCAGTCGAGTGCGGCGCCGGACGTGCTCTCGCACCCACCCACCCCCACCCACCCGCACGAAGCGGGCGTACCGTTCGTATCGTCACAGCGCTCGTACAACACCACACAGCTCGACAACGGGGAGGACCAGCAGCATGGGCGTCACGCTCGCCAAGGGAGGCAATGTCTCCCTCTCCAAGGCCGCGCCGAACCTCACGCAGGTGATGATCGGGCTCGGCTGGGACGTCCGCACCACCACGGGCGCCGACTTCGACCTGGACGCCAGCGCCCTGCTGTGCAACGCGGGCCGGGTCCTCGGCGACGAGTGGTTCGTCTTCTACAACAACCTCAGGAGTCCGGACGGCTCGGTCGAGCACACCGGCGACAACCTCACCGGTGAGGGCGAGGGCGACGACGAGTCGATCCTGATCGATCTGTCGAAGGTTCCGGCCCACTGCGACAAGATCGTCTTCCCCGTCTCCATCCACGACGCCGACAACCGCGGCCAGTCCTTCGGTCAGGTCAGCAACGCCTTCATCCGGGTCGTCAACCAGGCCGACGGCCAGGAACTCGCCCGTTACGACCTGAGCGAGGACGCCTCCAGCGAGACCGCGATGATCTTCGGCGAGGTGTACCGCTACGGCGGCGAGTGGAAGTTCCGGGCGGTGGGACAGGGGTACGCGTCGGGACTTCGGGGCATCGCGCTGGACTTCGGGGTCAACGTCTCGTAGCGCAATATGCGCTAAAGCAGGGCCCGTATGGGGTATGAAGCGTGCCGGACTAGACTTCGGGTTCAAAGTTTCGTAAAGCCGCGCGTGGCGCGGGGGAGCCCCGTACTAACACGATTGGGTAGCCAGTGGTTCTGAAAACCTTCGGCTGGTCGTTCGCGGTCACCGCGCTCGGCCTGGTCGCAGCTGTTCTCTACGGCGGATGGACCGCCTTCGGGCTCGTCGCGATCCTGTCCATCCTGGAGATCTCGCTGTCCTTCGACAACGCGGTGGTCAACGCCGGGATCCTGAAGAAGATGAACGCCTTCTGGCAGCGCATCTTCCTCACCATCGGCATCCTGATCGCCGTCTTCGGTATGCGGCTGGTCTTCCCCGTCGTGATCGTCGCCATCAGCGCCAACCTGGGCCCCATCGAGGCCGTCGACCTCGCGCTCACCGACAAGAACCAGTACCAGCAGTACGTGACCGACGCTCACCCGTCGATCGCCGCCTTCGGTGGCATGTTCCTGCTGATGATCTTCCTGGACTTCGTCTTCGAGGACCGGGAGATCAAGTGGCTCGGCTGGCTCGAGCGTCCGCTGGCCAAGCTCGGCAAGATCGACATGCTGTCGGTCTGCATCGCGATGATCGTCCTGCTGATCAGCGCGATGACCTTCGCGACCCACGCGCACCAGCACGGCGGCACCTACGCCGACAAGACCGAGACGGTCCTGATCTCCGGCATCGCGGGTCTGATCACCTATCTCGTCGTCGGCGGCCTCTCCGGCTACTTCGAGGACAAGCTGGAGGAAGAGGAGGAGCGCGAGCACGAGGAGGAGGAAGCGGCCAAGCGCAGCGGCAAGCAGGTCTCGGTCGTCAAGCTGGCCGGCAAGGCCGCGTTCTTCATGTTCCTCTACCTCGAGGTCCTGGACGCGTCCTTCTCCTTCGACGGTGTCATCGGCGCCTTCGCCATCACCAACGACATCGTCCTCATGGCTCTCGGTCTCGGCATCGGCGCCATGTACGTCCGGTCGCTCACGGTCTACCTGGTCCGCCAGGGCACCCTCGACGACTACGTGTACCTGGAGCACGGCGCGCACTACGCGATCGGCGCCCTCGCCGCGATCCTGCTGGTCACCATCCGGTACGAGATCAACGAGGTCATCACCGGCCTCATCGGCGTCGTCCTGATCGGCTGGTCCTTCTGGTCGTCCGTCCGCCGCAACAGGGCGCTCGCGGCAGCGGAGGGAAAAGCTGAGTCCTCGGACGACAAGGCGGAAGTCTCGTCCGGGGTCTGAAACCGGCGCGAGCCCGGGCGGGGTGTGACCGGATCCGCCGGTTCCGGTGTGTGACACCCCTCCTGGTGAGGAACGCTCTGAGCGGGGCGGCCGTCGAGGACGAGTCCTCTGACGGCCGCCCCGCGGCGGTTTCGACGTACATGACATGCATGACGTACACGCAGGACGTACATGACGCACATACGGACACGGCAGTGTGGGGGGCGGGAATGGGCTTCTTCGACGGTCTGCTGGGCGGACGCGCGCAGTTCGACTCGGGCAGCGCGGCGAGCAACGCCATCGAACTGGTCAAACGGCACCAGACGATCTCACTCACCAAACAGGGCGCGGCCACCGGCAACCTGCGCGTCAACCTGTCCTGGCGGATGCGCACCTCCGACATCGGCGGCCCCAAGCGGCAGAGCCTGCTGCGCCATCCCTTCCAGGCGCTCAAGCCGGACGAGGTCAAGGCGCACAGCCAGAGCATGGTCAATGTCGACCTCGACCTCGGGGTGCTGTACGAGCTCACCGACGGGTCCAAGGGCGTGGTCCAGCCCCTCGGCAGCTTCTTCGGTGACACCAACGCGCCGCCGTACGTGAAGTGCAGCGGAGACGACCGGTTCGGCTCCGGGTCGGGGGAGACGATCTACGTCAACCTCGATCACCGCGACGAGATCAAGAGGCTTCTGGTCTTCGTGTACATCTACGACCAGACGCCCGCGTTCGACCGTACCCATGCGGTCGTCACGCTGTACCCGAGCAACGGTCCGCGGATCGAGATCGGCCTCGACGAGCAGCACCCTCAGGCGCGGTCCTGCGCGGTGGTGATGATCGAGAACGTGAAGGGGGAGATCGTCGTCCGGCGCGAGGTCAAGTTCGTGTACGGGTTCCAGGCGGAGCTCGACCGGTTGTACGGGTGGGGGTTGCAGTGGGGGCTGTCTCTTAA
>NZ_VMNX01000418.1 GCF_009377235.1 Streptomyces acidicola | reverse complement strand
GTGGCGGTGGTGTGGGGGCAGGGGGCGACTTCGACGCAGTTACCGCCGCCGCCGTCGCTGTAGCTGGACTTGAACCACCGAAGGGTTCCGGTGCCGCTCATCGTTTCTCTCCTGCCAGCCGCTCGATGAGGTTGAGCGAGTCGTCGGGACTCAGGGCCTGCGCGCGGATCTTCGCATAGCGGTGCGCCAGTTGGGACACCTCTGCGGGATCACTGACCAGGATGCCCTGGTCCTCGATCTCCATGTAGACGACGTGCTGGTGGTCCTTGGTCTCCACGAGCTTCATGGGGCCGCGATCGCCAGCGTACGTCCCGCGCAGCCCGCGCTCCAGGGGCAGCACCTGCACGCAGACGTTGTCCCGCCGGGCGTCCTCGGCGAGCGAGCGCAGCTGCCCACGCAGGATCTCCCAGCTGCCGAACGGCCGTCGCAGCACGCTCTCTTCGAGGATCAGCTCGATCATCGGGGCGGGGTCCCGGTCGAAGAGCGCCTTGCGGGCCAGCCGAGCCTCGACCAGTTCCTCGCGCTTCTGCTCGGACACCGGCGGATGACTGCCGCCGATCAACGCCCGTGCGTACTCCTCGGTCTGGAACAGCCCGTCGACAACCAGCGTCTCGTACGAGCAGATCGTGACCGCCCCGGCCTCCATCTCCGAGAAGCCACGGAAGCGTGCCGGGTACTTCTCCAGCAACATCCACCTGCGCGCCTTCTGGAAGACGCCCAGCCCACCCCCGATCACCTCCTCCAACTTCACCAGCATCTGATCACTCGCGGGCTGCGCACACGTCTCCATCGCACTGATGGCGGACCCCGTGTAGCCGGTCTTCTCGCCCAACTCCTCCTGCGACAGCTGCTGTTGCTCGCGCAACGCCTTCGCGAGGGCGGCGATCAGATACGCCGTTCCGCTCGCCTCCGTCTTGTTCCCCGCTCGCGCCATACGGTCACCCCCGAACTCAATGGAACTCAACCGAACTCAACCGGTCTCAACTGACCCGTGCCGATTTCCGACCGTAGTCGACGGTTGACACGGAGTTATGGACGACCGTAGCCCGACCTGCGGAGACTGGCTCCGTGAACACAGAAAGTGACCTGGATTGGATCCCTCGCGCGGGTATCCAACTCCGAAAGGCGGGCGTCCAGTTCGACGCCGTGCGCATGGACGGCGACCACGGTCGGGCCCTCGCTGACCGGCTCGCCCGGATGACCGGCGGCGTACCTGGGTCGATCGTCGAGGAGGCGAACGGCCGCCGTGCCGTCTACTTCCTCGTCCCTGTCGGCAGTACGTCCCACCGCGCATGGCCCGACGGCGTCACCCGCCTCACCGCCGCTCCGAACCGCATCTCGTACATCCCGGTCCCGGCCCTCGACGGCCTCACCTGGCCGCTGACTTGGCGTTATCGCCCGACGACCGGCGACCACCTCGTCCACGCGCGGCTCCTGCACGCCGCCCTTCACTCCCCGGAGTGAATTGCGTGAACATCCGCCCAGCAAAAGCCCGTTCCGAGTTGCGCTCGTCGCTCTGCGTGGCCATAGAGTCACGCCAGCAAACGAAATTGCCCCCGCGGTGCGCCAACACCCGGGGGCTCGACACCCGGAGCTAGACCTCCAGATGCGTACTCATGGTACGGCGCCCGCGCGCGCCTTTTCAGGCTTCTCTGCCGCTCTTCTCCGCGACCGGAGCATCTCCTGGTGTGCGGTGAGCGTACTGACGTACCTATTGACCCTCCCGGACCAGGCCCGCGTCACTCTCCGGGCGCTTGCCGAGCACCGCTGGGAAGGGCGGTCGCGGATCGCCGCCGCCCTGCGTGAGCTGGAGGAACGGCGGTATCTGCGGCGGGTGGTGTGCGAGGACGCGAGGACGGGTCAACTCGCCACTGTTTACGAGGTGTTCGAGGCCCCGTTCGACGCCGAACCGCCCATGGGTGAAACCGAAAAAGTTCAGGACTCGCACACGTCGAGCAGGCGCACCAGGCTGGCCACGCAACTGCTCCTCTCCCTCGCCCGGGTCGACTACCGGCTCGCCCTCGGCGCCGCCGAGGCGCGGCATCTCGCGCCGCTCGTCGTGGAGTGGTGGGACCTGGGCGCGACGAGTGCCCAGGTGCGGGCGGCGCTGACGGACGGCTGGCTGCGGCACGTGCCCTCGGCGCGGACCGTCATCGAGGACCGCCTGCGCCGCAGGCGTCCTGTGGCGCCAACAGCGCTGCCGGTCACGACCGTCGAGGTCAGGGGCCGGAGGCGGGGCGTCTGCGCCTGGTGGGCGTTGTTGAAGGGGCGAGCGGCGCCCGCGTAAGTCCATGAAGACTCCCGGCGTACATCCGTGCGGCCGGGTAATCAACCCAGTGGAAGGGTGCAATGACCGCGTTGCTTGAGCGGCCCGAGACGGTATACCGCAGGTATACTGCCCTCATGGCTGACACCACCGTCAAGGTCGACCCCGCTGTCCGTGACCGTCTCATGGTGCTCGCCCGCCAGCGGGGGATGACCATGCGGGACCTCATCGCCGAGCTGGCGGGGGCCACACCGACGAAGGAGGAGCTCCGAAAGCGGTACGAGGAGACGAAGGCGTACTGCGAGACGCACTTCGGTGTGACGCTCACGGACGAGGACCACGACCGGATCGAGAAGGTGTGGCAGGACCTGGAGGCCGGCCGGCCGGTGGACAGCCTGTGAGCGGGGCGAGGACCGGGTCGACCGGTGTCGTCTTCGACGAGTCGGCCCTGCTGGCGCTCGGCTCGGGGAACTTGCTCGCCTCACAGCTCGTCGCGAACACCGAGCACGGGCCCACACGCCACGTGTTCGTTCCGGCGCTCTGCCTGGCTGCCGCCGACGGTATGCGCAAGGGGCTCGCCGAGCACATCGGGGCCCTGCCCGCCGTCGAGATCGTCGAGCTCGATTTCGCGGGCGCGTCCACGGTGGGTGCGCTGCTGCGGGACGGGGTGGAGTGGCGGCTCGGCCACGCGGTCCATCTGTCCCGGCCCACGGTCGACTGGCCGGACGGGCGGCGCGTCCTGACCGTCGACCCTGATCTGTACGCCGAGATGCCTCTCGTGCGGACCATCAGGTTGCCGCGTCAGCGCCGCCCGGCCCAAGACGAAGGGCGCCCGCCGAGCGGGCGCCCTTCGTGCGGAGCGGAGCCCTGGGCCTAACAGCCCCTCGTCCACGTGTGGGAGCCGCCCCGGTCGTTCGCGCCCGCGTTGTAGCCGATCTCCTGGCCGGGGGCGAGGCAGAGGGTGACGCGGCCCGTGAGTTCGCGGCCCGAGTAGATCTTGACGTGGTCGGGGACGCCGGGGCCGGAGACGCCGTGGTTGGCCCACGAGGAGTCGTAGTGGTACATGTCGCCCTCCCACCAGCGGTCGTCGCCGCTGTGCTCGATCTTCAGGCCGTTGAAGTCGGCGTCGGTCCAGACGCAGAAGTAGCCGCTGCGGCAGGGCGCCGCCTGCGCGGTGGCCGACGTGGCCAGGACGGCGCCCGTGGAGATCAGGGCGGCGGCGAGGACGGCGGTGAAGCGGTTCATGCGTGAGTGGTTCCCTTCGGTGACGGGTCGGTGCCGGTGGCGAGAACGGTCTTCGCGGACTTCAGGGCGCGGGCGCGCAGACGGCGCCAGTCGGCCAGCTCGGCGCGGTGCCGGTGGCGGACCTCGGCGAGGGTGCTGTGGGTGTGCGCGGCCTCGGGGCGGAGGTTGTTGACGATCGCCGAGGTGCGGAACCAGCGGCGCTGGTCGCCGTACAGCCGCTGCTGCGCGGCGGCCAGGCAGCCGTCGGTGTGGCCGCGGACCACGTAGCCCGTGGGCAGGCGCACGGACAGCTCCGTCCTGCCCGCGCCGAACAGGGCGTCCGAGACGCGCTGTTGATCGGCGGCCGGGGCCGGTCTGCTTCCCGGCTGCGGAGGTGTGAGGCCCTGGCGTCTGAGGCAGGCGTCGATGAGGTGCCGGGTGGCAGCCTTGATGACGTCGTCAGCGGCCGGGCGGGAGGGCGGCGGGGCGCTCGTGCAGGCGGTCAGGCCGCCGGTGAGGAGCAGGGTACCGGCGGCGAACGCCGCGGTGAGGGTGCCGAGTCGGCGCATGAGGAGACCCCGCAGTTACGGAAGGTGACGGCCTGGTGGCCGAGATCTCCCCTGCGTTTTCCCCAGGTATGCGACATGTCCCCCGTTCAGGTGATCAAGGGGCTGCTGTGGATTCGCCGGTGCTCAGCTGAACACGATCATCGACCCCTGGGCCAGGCTCCGTGTCACCGCGGCGTGGAGCCCCAGCCACACGTGCCGTTCCCGGGCGAAGGGGCTGGGGTCGTACGG
>NZ_VMNX01000417.1 GCF_009377235.1 Streptomyces acidicola | reverse complement strand
CCGTGCACCCCGTGCACCCCGTGCACCCCGTGCACCCCGTGCACCCCGTGCACCCCGTGCACCCCGTGCACCCCGTGCAGCCCGTGCAGGGCGTGCAGGGCGTGCAGCGCCCGAACGGTTGAGCGAACCCCGGTAATAATTCGGCAAAGTGGAAATGCCTCGGCCGGCTCCGGTGTTTTCCCACCCCAGAGGGTGCCCGTGCCCTCTGCACGGCAGTCCACAACAGACGGCAGTCCGCATACGACGCCCCCATACGGCGCCCGCATCAAGGAGGAACGCCTCGTGAGCCAGTTCGCAGGCAGGCTCGGGCGTCGCTCCCCGGCGGCACCCCCGCGGCTGAGGCTGCCCCACCGCAAGCCTCGTCGCGTCGCGATGCTCTCCGTGCACACCTCGCCGCTGCACCAGCCCGGCACCGGTGACGCCGGCGGCATGAACGTGTACATCGTGGAGCTCGCGCAGCGCCTCGCCGAGATCAACATAGAGATCGAGATATTCACGCGGGCGACGACGGGCGCGCTCCCGCCGGTCGTGGAGCTAGCCCCGGGCGTGCTCGTACGGCACATCGACGCCGGGCCGTACGAGGGACTGGCCAAGGAGGAGCTGCCGGCCCAGCTGTGTGCGTTCACGCACGGTGTCATGCAGGCCTGGGCCGGTCACCGCCCCGGCCACTACGACCTCGTGCACTCGCACTACTGGCTCTCCGGTCATGTCGGCTGGCTCGCCGCCGAGCGCTGGGGGGCGCCCCTCGTGCACGCCATGCACACCATGGCCAAGGTCAAGAACGCGGCGCTCGCCGAGGGCGACACCCCCGAGCCGGCCGCCCGCGTCATCGGCGAGACCCAGATCGTGCGCGCCGCCGACCGGCTCATCGCCAACACCGCCGAGGAGGCCGACGAGCTGGTACGGCACTACGAGGCCGAGCCCGCCAAGGTCGCCGTCGTCCACCCCGGCGTCAACCTCGAACGCTTCAAGCCCGGCGACGGCCGCGCCGCCGCCCGCGCCCGCCTCGGGCTCCCGCAGGACGCGTTCATCCCGCTCTTCGCGGGCCGTATCCAGCCCCTCAAGGCCCCGGACGTGCTGCTGCGCGCGATCGCCGTGCTCCTGGAGGAGCGGCCCGAGCTGCGGTCGAAGACCGTCGTCCCCGTGGTGGGCGGTCCGAGCGGCAGTGGGCTCGCCAAGCCCGAAGGGCTGCAGAAGCTGGCCGCGCGGCTCGGTGTCGCCGACGTCGTACGGTTCCGGCCGCCCGTCGGGCAGGCGCAGCTCGCGGAGTGGTTCCGGGCCGCGTCCGTGCTGGTCATGCCGTCGTACAGCGAGTCCTTCGGGCTCGTCGCCATAGAGGCGCAGGCGGCCGGTACGCCGGTGCTCGCGGCCGCGGTGGGCGGGCTCCCGGTCGCGGTGCGCGACGGGCACACCGGGTTCCTCGTCCAGGGGCACGATCCCGTCGACTACGCGCGCGTGCTGGGCGAGTTCGCCGACCGTCCCGAGCTGCCCGACCGTATGGGCGCGGCCGCCGCCCGGCACGCCACGTCGTTCGGCTGGGGCACGGCGGCCTCCGCCACGGCGGACGTCTACACGGCGGCGATGCACAGCTATCGCCGTGGGCAGCGCGAGCATCACGGCTGAGGCGTTCACCGCGGCCGACTCCGCTGATCCGGTACGTCCCGTAGGCTCGCCCCATGGCTGACGCAGCGTCGATCATCGAGCAGGTCCTCACCGAGGCCGAGCTGGAGTGGGAGAGCACCGAGTCCGGCTCCTACGTCGTGAAGCTGCCCGGCACCCGCAAGCTGTCGACGACCGTCTCGCTGATCGTCGGCAGGCACTCGCTCTCGCTGAACGCCTTCGTGATCCGGCACCCGGACGAGAACGAGGAGCGCGTCCACCGCTGGCTCCTGGAACGCAACCTCAAGCTGTACGGCGTCAGTTACGCGATCGACCCGCTGGGGGACGTGTACGTGGTCGGCAAGCTGCCGCTCGCCGCGGTGACCCCCGACGGGGTCGACCGGCTGCTCGGTTCGGTGCTGGAGGCCGCCGACGGTTCCTTCAACACGCTCCTGGAGCTCGGCTTCGCCTCCGCGATCCGCAGGGAGTACGCCTGGCGGGTGTCCCGCGGTGAGTCGACCCGCAACCTGGAAGCGTTCACGCATCTGACCCAGCGGGCCGACGACTGAGGCCGACCGGGGCACGTTCCGCCACTGGTCCTTGTCCGTGAGTCCCGTGAGTCCTGTGAGTCCCTTGAGTAGCGCTCGCTGCACTGTGTAGTTGGTGCATGCCCCTTCACGCCCCCGTAGGCGCATGTCATGCTCGCATTCAATGCGCATCTGAACGTCATTCACATTCATGAAGGCGGGCGGTATGAGCAACACGTTCGAGGGCATGACCAGAAGAGGCTTCCTCGGGAGCGTCGGCGGCACGGCGGCGGCCGGAGTGACGGGCATGGCAGGCACCCCAACCGCCCCAACCGCAACCGCCCCAATCGCACCACCCGCACCACCCGCACCACTCCGGGGTGAAGTCCCCGCCCTCTGGCGAGAGTTCGACCGCGCCCCCTTCACCCACCCGCAGATCCCGTACGTCGGCCGCGCCGGCTGCCACGGCGGGGCGGCGCGCCTCCCCCGCCACCCCGTGGTGGCCGACGTGACGGACCACGGCGCCGTGGCGGACGGCACCACGGACTGCGCCCCCGCCATCAACCGCGCCCTCGCCGCAGCCGGACGCGCGGGCGGCGGCACGGTGCTCGTCCCGCCCGGCACGTACCGCATCGACGGCCTGATCCGCGTCGGCCACGACAACGTCGTCCTGCGCGGCGCCGGCAGCACCCGTACAAAGCTGTACGCCACCAGGAACCTCACCGAACTCATCGGCGTGTACGGCTCCCGCTACGGCGGCGACAAGTCGTCGTGGTCCTGGGCGGGCGGCCTCATCTGGCTGGCTCCCGAAGCCCGTTGGAACTCACTGGTCACCGCCATCCAGCAGGGCGTCTGGCCCTTCGAGGGCTGGACCGGCAACGAGCGGGACGAGTGGCGGACCCTGACCACGGTCCACCCGGCACCCCGAGGCTCCTGGACGATCACGGTCGCCGACCCCACCCGCCTGCGCCCCGGCCGGCTCGTGCTCCTCCGCCTCGCCGACGACCCCGACCACACCCTCCTGAAGCACATGGCGGGCGGCGGCCCGGGCACCGAGGCGTACCCCTGGGACCACCACACCAAGCTCGCGTCGTACGTCCCTTACGAGTGGCCCGTCCGCATCGCACGCGTACGCGGCAGGAAGGTCACCCTGGAGCGCCCGCTGCCGCTGGACCTGCGCCCGGAGTGGGACCCGCGACTGACCACCCACGTCAGGGAGTTGACCGGCGCGGGCGTCGAAGGGCTCACCCTGGAGGCGGCCGAGACCCCGCAGTCCCCGCACCTCCTCGACCTCGGTCACAACGGGGTCGTGCTCCAGTGTGCGTACGACTGCTGGGTGGACGACGTCGTCGTACGCCACGTGGACAACGGCTTCGGCCTGGTCGCCGCCTCCGCGTGCACCCTGCGCCGTACGACGGTGGCGGGCCGCGGCTCCCACCACCCGTACTTCTGCCGTGAGGGCTCGCACGACAACCTCGTCGAGGACTTCACGATCGAACAGCGCACGACCCCGGCGCCCGCGGGCACCCAACTGCACGGCATCAACGTCGAGGGCCTGTCCTCCTACAACGTCTGGTCACGCGGCGACATGCGGATGGGAACCTTCGACTCCCACAAGGGCCTGCCCTTCGCCAACGTCCGCACCGACATCACCGTGAACAACAACGGCCGCCACGGCGGCGACGCCATCTCCGGCCCGCTCTTCGGCGCCCGCTTCACCCACTGGAACATCCGGGTGACCAACGAGCGCGCCGGACTGATCAAGATCGACGGTCTCGCCCCGTACAGCGCGACGGTGGCCGTGAACACGGTGCGGGAGTTCGACCAGATCGACGGCCCCGACTTCACGGGGGATCTGCACACGCGCCTGGAGCTGTACGGCGCGACGGACGCCGACGCCGTACGGCCGCGCAACCTGTACGAGGCGCAGCGGGCGCTGCGGGTCAGGTGAGGGCGCGGAGGGATTCCCGGTAACGACCGGGAGGCACCCCGACCAACCGCTTGAAGTGTCGTGTGAGATGGGCCTGGTCGTAGAAGCCGCTGAGGGCGGCCACCTCGCTCGGCGGTTGCCCGGCGAGCAGCAGCCGGCGGGCGTGCTCGACCCGTCGTGACGTGAGGTACTGGTGGGGCGCGATCCCGAAGGCGGTGCTGAACGCCCGTACGAGATGGGCGGGATGGGCGTGGACCAGCGCCGCGGCTTCGCCGAGGGTCACGCCCTGTGCGGTCCGCTCGTCGAGCAGTTCACGGAGGCGGCGGGCGAGGGAGCGGTCGGAGTGGTGGCCGAGGTGGGGATCGTGGGGG
>NZ_VMNX01000416.1 GCF_009377235.1 Streptomyces acidicola | reverse complement strand
GTTGAGGGGTTTGTGGGGACGGGGTCTGCTGCGAGTGTGATGTCGGGGCGGGTGGCGTATGCGTTGGGGTTGGAGGGGCCGGCGGTGACGGTGGACACGGCGTGTTCGTCGGCGTTGGTGGCGCTTCATCTGGCGGTGCGTGCGTTGCGGTCGGGTGAGTGTGGTTTGGCGTTGGCGGGTGGGGTGACGGTGATGTCGACGCCTGCTGCGTTTGTGGAGTTCTCGCGGCAGCGGGGTCTTGCGGTGGATGGGCGGTGCAAGGCGTTTGGTGAGGGTGCGGATGGGACGGTGTGGGGTGAGGGTGCCGGCATTCTGGTGTTGGAGCGGCTTTCGGATGCCCGTCGTAATAATCATCCGGTGTTGGCGGTGGTGCGGGGGAGTGCGGTCAATCAGGATGGTGCGTCGAATGGGTTGACCGCGCCGAATGGTCCGTCGCAGCAACGTGTCATCCGACAGGCACTGCGGAATGCGGGCGTGGTGGCCGCGGATGTCGACGTCGTCGAGGCGCACGGTACGGGGACCGCGCTCGGGGATCCGATCGAGGCGCAGGCACTGCTGGCGGCGTACGGCCGTGATCGAGGTGAGAACGGCGGGCCGTTGTGGCTGGGCTCGGTGAAGTCGAACCTCGGGCACACGCAGGCCGCGGCCGGTGTGGCCGGGGTCATCAAGATGGTACTGGCGATGCAGCGGGAGGCTCTGCCCGCGACACTGCATGTGGATCGGCCGTCCTCGCATGTGGATTGGGAGGCGGGGCAGGTTCGGCTGTTGACGGAGTCCCGGTCGTGGCCGCGTGGTGAGCGGCCGAGGCGGGCGGGTGTCTCGGCGTTCGGGATCAGTGGGACCAACGCCCACGTCATCCTCGAAGAAGCCCCGGCCGACAAGACCGACAGGACCGACAACCGCTCTGACAGGCCCGACGAGCCCGATTCCCGACCGCATTCCGGGCCGCGTTCCGGTTCCGAATCCGACCTCGATTCACCTGTCCAGCTCCCCGTCACCCCCTGGCTCTTGGCCGGGCGGGACGCCGACAGCCTTCGCGCACAGGCCGAACACCTCGCCGCGCACCTCACCGCGACCTCGGCATCCCCGACCGACCTCGGCTACTCGCTGGCCACCACCCGTGCCGTCCTGACTCACCGCGCCGTCGTCCTCGGGCCCGGCCTCGACGAGCTGAGCGGAGGCGTCCGTGCCCTAGCCGACGGTGAGCAGCACCCGGCGGTCGTCACCGGGCACACCCTCAAGGGGCGTACGGCATGGGCGTTCACCGGGCAGGGCAGCCAGCGCCCCGGCATGGGACGCGAACTCCATGATCGGTTCCCGGAGTTCCGCCGTGCCCTGCACGAGGTGTGCGAGCTCCTGGATGCCGAACTCGGCGCGGAGGACCCCGGCCACGTCCCCCTGCGCGACATCATGTTCACCGGCGCCCCGGAAACCCTGGCCCGCACTGGTCACGCCCAACCCGCCCTCTTCGCCCTGCAAGTGGCCCTTGTCGCTCTCCTGCGCTCCTGGGGCATGCGACCGGACTGCGTCCTGGGCCATTCGGTCGGCGAGTTCGCGGCGGCGTATGCGGCCGGTGTCTTCGAACTCCCTGATGCGGTAAGGCTGGTGGCGGCGCGCGCGCGGCTGATGCAGGCCCTTCCCGAGGGCGGCGCGATGGCCGCGATCGAGGCCACCGAGGACGAGGTCGCCGGGGTGCTGGACGGAGACGTGGCGATCGCCGCCGTGAACGGGCCGCAGTCCGTTGTGGTGTCGGGCGCGGAGAGTGCCGTGGAGGCCGTGCTCGCCGAGTTCCACGAGCGTGGTTGCCGTACTAAGCGACTGCGGGTCAGCCACGCCTTCCACTCGCCGCTGATGAACCCGATGCTGGCCGAGTTCACCACCGTGGCGGCCGGCGTCACCTACCGCACGCCGACCCTGCCCGCCGTCAGCACCCTCACCGGCGAGGCCCTGCGCGACGGGGACTGGACCACACCGACGTACTGGATCGAACAGGTCCGCCGACCCGTACGGTTCCATGACGCGCTCACCACCGTCGCCGGCCCCCAGGGGGTTGTCCGGCTCCTGGAGATCGGCCCCGACCCCGTCCTCACCGCGCTCGCCCGGGAGGCTGGACACGCCGCCGCGGCGACCCTGCGCACCGGACAGCCGGAGTCGGGGGCCGTCCTGAGGGCCGTCGCCGAGATGTACGTCCGTGGCGCCGATGTCCGTTGGTCCGCGCTGTTCGAGGGCACGGGTGTGCGGCGGCTGGACCTGCCCACGTACGCGTTCCGCCGCGAGCGGTACTGGCTGCCCGACCACGCCGTCGCGGAGCGGGGCACGGGGACCGGCTCCGACGGTGTCGAGGCACGCTTCTGGGATCTCGTGGAGCGGGGCGAGGTCGACACGCTCGCCGAGCGGCTGGGTGTGACCGGCGACGAAGCGCTGAACACCCTCGTGCCCGCGTTGTCCGCCTGGCGTCGGCAAGGCCGCCGGGACCTGGAGCAGGCGGCCCGCCGTTACCGCGTCCGGTGGCGGCCCGCCCGTCTTGCCGCCGACCCGGCAGCCCTCCCGGGCCGCTGGCTGGTGGCCGCAGCCGACCCGGCCGACCAAGCTGTTGTGGACATCGCGGCAGCCTTGCGTCGGACCGGCGCCGAGGTTGACCTGATCCCCGCCGCCACCGAAGCCCGTGCCGACCTCGCGGACCGTATCCGCGCCACCGGCCACGAGCCCACTCATGCCCTGGCCCTGGTGCCGTCGCCGGGTGCCGTGCTCGCCCTGTGGCAGGCCCTCTCCGACAGCGCCCCGGCCGCCCGCCTGTGGTGTGCCACCCGATCCGCACAGTCGGTGGGCGCCGGGGACACCCCGTCCCGGCCCGACGAAGCCGCCGTCTGGGGCCTGGGACGCACCCTCGCTCTCGAACAGCCCGACCGCTGGGGCGGCCTGCTCGACCTCCCCGCGCACCCCGACGCCGACGAGCCGCAGCGCCTCGCGCGGCTGCTGGCCGCCTCCGGTGACGAGGACCAACTCGCCCTGCGCCCCACCGGAGTCCTCGCGGCCCGCCTCGTCCGCGACACCAGCCCGAGCGGCCAGTCCGCCACCCCTGGCGAACAGCCGCGGAGCAGCCGCTTCCACGGCACAGCCCTCGTCACCGGAGGCACCGGCGCCCTCGGCCGGCACATCGCCCACTGGCTCGTCGACCAGGGCATCGAGCATGTCGTCCTGGTCTCGCGGCGCGGTGTCGAGGCCCCCGGCGCCCAGGAACTGCGTGACGAGCTGAGCGGTCGTGGAGCCGACGTCACGCTCGCCGCCTGCGATGTCGCGGACCGCACCGCCCTCGCCGGTCTCCTGGACGCCCACCCGCCCACCGTCGTCGTCCACGCGGCCGGCATCCTCGACGACGGCCTCGCCGCCGACCTCACCCCCGAACGGCTGGCGCGCGTCCTCGCCACGAAGGCCGGCGCGGCCCAGCACCTGCACGAACTGACCGCCGACCGCGCCCTCGACGCCTTCGTGCTGTTCTCGTCCACGGCAGGCGTCACAGGCAACGCAGGCCAGGCCGCCTACGCCGCCGCCAACGCGCGCCTCGACGCGCTCGCCCAGCACCGCCGTGCCGCCGGTCTGCCGGCCACGTCTGTCGCCTGGGGGCCCTGGGCCGGCGACGGTATGGCCGCCGACCCGGTCGTCACCACGCACCTGGCCCGGCTCGGCATCCGGCCGCTCACCCCCGACACCGCCCTCGACGCGCTCCGGCGCATCCTCGAAGACGACCGCACCTGCGTCACCGTCCTCGACGCCGACTGGGCCCACTTCGCCGAGACCACCGCCTACGCCCGCCGGGGCTCACTCCTGCGCGAACTCACCGCGCCCGCACAGCAGGAGGCCCGCACCGCGCACGGCCCCGAGCGGCCCACGGCAGGCGGCGGCGAACTCGCCACCGCCCTGCACGGCCGCCCGTCCGCGGAGCGGGAACGCCTCGTCCTCGCCCATGTACGAGCCACCGTCGCCGAGGTCCTCGGGCACAGCTCCGCCGCCGCGATCGCCGCCGACCGCCCCTTCAACGACCTGGGCTTCGACTCCCTCACCTCGGTGGAACTGCGCAACCGCCTCGGCGCCGCGACCGGGCTGCGCCTGCCCGCCACGCTCGTCTACGACCACCCGACACCCGCCGCCCTCGCGGCCCACATCCACGCCCAACTCCCGGGCGCCGACACCGGCATCGAGGCCCGGGACACCACTGCGGGCACCGCCACAGGGGATGCCCTCGACGACGACGCCGTCGCGATCGTGGGGATGGGGTGCCGTTTTCCGGGTGGTGTCTCGTCTCCGGATGAGTTGTGGGAGTTGCTCGCGGACGGTCGTGATGGTGTGGCGTCGTTTCCGGCCGACCGTGGTTGGGATATCGAGCGCCTCTATCACCCTGATCCGGAGCACTCCGGGACTTCGTATGTGAATTCCGGTGGGTTTGTGTCGGGTGTGGCG
>NZ_VMNX01000415.1 GCF_009377235.1 Streptomyces acidicola | reverse complement strand
GTGCGGGGGTGGTGCCGGTCGTCGGGGGTGCTGACGAATGGTGCATGGCGGGCATGACCGCTCCTGTCCGCGTCAACGTGGGTGGGCGGATGAGGGTGTGGGGAGGTGGGGCCTGCGGGGCGTACCGGAGGAGCCTTCCCACCCTACGCGGGTGGGCATTCCGGCACTTTGTTAACTACTCACGCGTATGTCTACACACAAGACCGGCCTCGTCCTGTGAGGGCGAGGCCGGTCCGTGCCGTGCCGCTCCGGTCGGGCGTTCGGCCTGGCACTAGGGGTTGTCGACCTGCAGGATCTTGTCCGGTGAGCCGAGGCCACGGCCCGTCACCTTGCCCGAAACAGAGCGGTTGACGAGCGCCTGGCTGACCTGGGCCGGGGTGGCGCCGCGGTGGTCGGCGAGGTAGAGGGCGGCCGCACCCGTGACATGCGGGGCCGCCATCGACGTACCGTCGAAGGTCGCCTTCCCGGTGTCGCTGCGGTGCGACGCGGAGGTGATCGCCACGCCGGGCGCGAACAGGTCCAGGCTCGAACCCCAGTTGGAAAAGCTCGCTCGCCGGTCCCTCTTGTCGAGGGCACCGACGGTGATCGCCTGCCTGACCCGGGCGGGCGAATAGAGCCCCGCCGACAGACCGTCGTTACCGGCCGCCACCGAGTACGTCACGCCGGACGCGATCGAGCTGCGGACGGCCGCGTCGAGCTGCGCGTTGCCGAAGCCGGCCAGGCTCATGTTGGCCACCGCGGGCTTCCGTGCGTGCCTGGTCACCCAGTCGATGCCCGCGATGACCTGGGCGGTGGTGCCCCCGCCGTCGTTGTCGAGGACGCGGACGGCGACGACCTTCGCCTTCTTGGCGACGCCGTACTTCGTGCCCACGGCGGTGCCGGCGACGTGCGTGCCGTGGCCGTTGCCGTCCGCCGCGACCTTGTCGCCGCCCACGAAGTCCCAGCCGTAGGACGCCCGCCCGCCGAAGTCCTTGTGGGTGATCCGGATGCCGGTGTCGATGACGTAGACCGTGACGCCCTTGCCCGCCGAGTCCGGCCATGTGTAGCTCTTGTCGAGCGGCGGGTTCGTCTGGTCGATGCGGTCGAGCCCCCAGGACGGAGGGTTCTGCTGCGTGTGGTCGTAGGCCACCCGGGTGTCCTGGACGACCGACGCCACGCGGGAGTCCGCCGCCAGCGCGCTGGCCTGTCCTTCGCCCACCCGCACGGCATAGCCGTTCAGAACCGAGCTGTAGGTGTGGCTGATTCTCGCCCCGTACTTCTCGGCGATGCCCTTTCCGGCCGCCGAGGGAGCCTTCGTTCCCCCCTTGAGTGTCACGATGTAACTGCCGCTCACGGAGCCGGCCGCGCCGGCGCCGAGTATCCGCCCCTGCGGGACGGCGTGCGCGGGCAGGGTAACGGCCGAAAGCACCGCGGCCGTGGCCGCGGCGGTCAGGCCTCCCGCCCAGCGCAGACGCCTGTTCGCCGTCTGTGCCATGTGTGAGTTCCCCTCCTCAACTCGACCCATGACGGCCGGAGTTCGCCCATTACGGCAGTGTCCGACCGATACGACCCTGCGCAGCCTCTCGTGCGGTGCGAACTACCACAAGGGTTGTTTTTGCGCCTGAGCCGCGCCCTTTTGCGCCTAAGCCGGCGCCGCTTTCGCGGACCTGGTTGGTCGCCGTCGTGGTTCCTCAATCGATGGTTGCGCCGGGTGGCACTGAGGGGGCGCATCCGCATGGCGCCATGTCGCCGAGGCACTCGCGCCGCTACGGTCGGGGGACGAAGGGGCGCACAGCGTGTGTGGCCCTCGGCCGCGTACGTCCTCGCGAAGGTGGAACCCAGTGAAGGCGATCCGCAGATTCACCGTTCGACCCGTCCTGCCCGAAGCCCTTCACCCGCTCAGCGAACTGGCGCGCAATCTGCGCTGGTCCTGGCACGCAGAGACCCGTGACCTCTTCCAGTCCGTCGACCCGGAGCGCTGGGCCTCCTCCGGCGGCGACCCTGTACGTCTGCTCGGCGGGGTCTCGATGGACCGCCTCGCGGAACTGGCCGAGGACCGGCGTTTCCTGCGGCGCCTGGCCGCCGTGGCCGACGACCTGCGCGACTACATGACCGGCGAGCGCTGGTACCAGACCCAGCCGCCCGGACTCCCGGCCGCCGTCGCGTACTTCTCACCCGAGTTCGGCATCACCGCGGCCCTGCCGCAGTACTCCGGCGGCCTCGGCATCCTCGCCGGCGACCATCTGAAGGCGGCCAGCGACCTGGGCGTACCGCTCATCGGCGTCGGCCTGCTCTACCGGCACGGCTACTTCCGCCAGACGCTGTCGCGCGACGGATGGCAGCAGGAGCACTATCCGGTGCTCGACCCGCACGAACTGCCACTGGTGCCGCTGCGGGAGGCCGACGGCTCCGTCGCCCAGGTCCCCCTGGCGCTCCCCGGCGGGCGCCGGCTCCGCGCCCGCGTCTGGCAGGCCCAGGTCGGCCGTGTCCCCCTGCTGATGCTCGACTCGGACGTGGACGAGAACGACCACGGCGAGCGGGGCGTCACCGACCGGCTGTACGGAGGCGGCAGCGAACACCGACTGCTCCAGGAGATGCTGCTGGGCATAGGAGGAGTGCGCGCGGTCCGCACGTACTGCCGGCTGACCGGCCATCCTCAGCCCGAGGTCTTCCACACCAACGAGGGACACGCGGGCTTCCTCGGCCTGGAGCGCATCGCCGAACTCGGCGACCAGGGACTCGACTTCGACGCCGGACTGGAGGCGGTACGCGCCGGCACGGTCTTCACCACCCACACCCCCGTCCCGGCCGGCATCGACCGCTTCGACCGTGAGCTGGTGGCCCGCCACTTCGGCCCCGACGCGGAACTTCCGCGCATCGACGTGGAGCGCATCCTGGGGCTGGGCATGGAGACGTACCCCTCAGGCGAGCCCAACCTGTTCAACATGGCCGTCATGGGGCTGCGCCTGGGCCAGCGGGCCAACGGCGTCTCGCTGCTGCACGGACGCGTCAGCCGGGAGATGTTCTCGGGCCTGTGGCCGGGCTTCGACCCGGACGAGGTCCCGATCACCTCGGTGACGAACGGCGTGCACGCCCCCACCTGGGTGGCCCCCGAGGTCTTCCGTCTGGGCGTCCGCCAGATCGGCGCGCAGCGCACCGAGGACGCGATGACCGCCGGTGGCACGGACCGCTGGGACGCGGTGGCCGACATCCCCGACCAGGACATCTGGGACCTGCGACGGTCGCTGCGCGAGCAACTGGTGACGGAGGTACGGCGGCGGCTGTACGCGTCCTGGCGACAGCGGGGCGCGGGCACGGCCGAACTCGGCTGGATCGAGGAGGTCCTGGACCCGGACGTGCTGACGATCGGCTTCGCGCGGCGGGTCCCCTCGTACAAACGCCTGACCCTGATGCTGCGGGACAGGGACCGTCTGATGGACCTGCTGCTGCACGAGGAGCGGCCGGTCCAGATCGTGGTGGCGGGCAAGGCGCACCCGGCGGACGACGGCGGCAAGCGGCTGGTGCAGGAACTGGTGCGGTTCACGGACGACCCGCGGGTACGGCACCGGATCGTGTTCCTCCCGGACTACGGCATGGCAATGGCCCAGAAGCTGTACCCCGGCTGCGACGTCTGGCTGAACAACCCGCTGCGACCGCTGGAGGCGTGCGGGACGTCGGGGATGAAGGCGGCGCTGAACGGCTGCCTGAACCTGTCGGTCCTGGACGGCTGGTGGGACGAATGGTTCCAGCCGGACTTCGGATGGGCGATCCCCACGGCGGACGGCACGGATCGTTCAGCGGTGGGGGAGGGCGACGACCGACGGGACGACCTGGAGGCGGCAGCGCTGTACGACCTGCTGGAGCAGCGGGTGACCCCCCGTTTCTACGAGCGCGGCCGGGGCGGCCTGCCCGACCGCTGGATCGAGATGGTCCGCCGGACCCTGACGCATCTGGGCCCGAAGGTGCTGGCGGGCCGGATGGTCCGCGAGTACGTGGAGCGCCTCTACGCCCCCGCGGCCCGCGCCCACCGGGAGCTGGCACCCGACGCGGCACGGGAACTGGCCGAGTGGAAGGCGCGGGTGCGCGCGGCCTGGCACCGGGTCACGGTGGACCATGTGGAGACGTCGGCCTCGACGGCCACGGCGGAGCTGGGGACGACGCTGGTCCTGCGCGTGCGTGTCGGTCTGGGCGGCCTGGCCCCGGACGATGTGGAGGTACAGGCGGTTTCCGGCCGGGTGGACGGGGACGACCGCATCGCGGACGCCGCGGGCGTCCCGCTGAAGCCGACGGGCGGCCCGGACGAGGAGGGCCGCTGGGTGTACGAGGGCCCGCTGTCCCTGGACCGCACAGGCCCCTTCGGCTACACCGTCCGCATCCTCCCGGACCACCGGCTGCTGGCGTCACGGGCGGAGCTCGGGCTGGTGGCGCTGCCGTCGGAGGACGCGGGGGAGGGGGCGGGGGTGCTGATGCGGATGCTGCTGGT
>NZ_VMNX01000414.1 GCF_009377235.1 Streptomyces acidicola | reverse complement strand
GCCGTATACGGGCGGGGGGGGACGGCCCCGTTCGAACTCCCTCCGTTCAAACCCACCTCCCTTGAACTCCCGTTGAACGCATCGCGAACACTCCGAACCGCCTACAACGCACCGTGGGTCCCCGGCATCAAACAGATGCGTCCGACTCGTCTCCCCCTCACGCCACAAGGACCCACCCACCATGAAACTGCGTCGCACATTGTCGGCAACCGCCGCAACCGCCGCGATCTCCACCATCTCCGCGATCGGGGCAGTGTTACTGACCACGACCGCCGCCCACGCCGACGGCGGATCGTCGGCGTCCCCCTCCGCGTCCACATCGCCCTCCGTGGAGGCATCGCCCTCCGCATCCACGTCGCCCTCCGCGGAGGCGTCACCCTCCGCCTCGACGGCCGCCTCCAACCCGTCGAGCGCCGAGCCCACCGCATCGCCGACGCCCTGCCGCAACGGCCCCTTCTCCATGATCAAACTCAGCCTCAAGGGACTGCCCGGCAAGATCGCGGCGGGCGGCGGCTGGCACACCTTCACCCTGAACGTGGCCAACACCACCAGCACACCGCTCGGCGAGGTCCAGGGGAGCGTCAGCGTCGACAACGGCCAGGCCAGTGAGAACGCGGACCTGTGGAAGTACGCCTACCTCGAGCGCTGGGACGCCGGCAGCGGCACATGGGAGGGCCTGAGCGAAGAGGACAAGAACCAGTACCGCGAGACCGGCCTCATCATCGACTACACCAACCTCGACGCTCGTGAGTCCGCCGACCTGAAGTTCCGCCTGCGGCTCGACGCCAAGGCCACACTCGGCTCCGCCTACGCCGATGGCGGCGGCACCTACGTGGACCCGGAGAAGCACTGCACCGACGGCACGACCACATCGGCCAACTTCGACGTGGTCGCTTCCGGCGGGGAGGGCGACGGTGAGGAGGGCGGCGGTTCTCCCACAGCGAGCGCGACGCCCGCGCCGACCGCGAGCGCCTCGCAGACCGCCACGCCGACCGCCGACGCCTCGCAGAGCGCCACGTCCGGCCCTTCGGTCAACGGGGATCTCGCGGCGACGGGTTCGTCGTCCGCCCTCCCGGTGATCGGCGCGATCGGCGGCCTGGCCGTGGTGGCCGGTGCGGGCGCGGTGATCGCGGTACGGCGTCGCAGGAACGGTGACGCCCAGGCGTGACATCGGCGTGACTCGGACGCGGGCCCCTGGGCCGACGCCGGACACGCGCCGGCCCAGAAGCCTGCCGTTCGGAAGGGATGCGGGGGCATGCGGGGGCGTTGTTCGCGCCCCGTTCACGTACGGGACGGCTGGTTCTCACGCTGTTGAAGCGTCGACTACCGACCATCTGTTCCCTTGATTCGGTGCTCAAGTAGGGGGACTTGAGATGGTCGAGACGATCGCCGACTTTTTCGACGGGCTGAGCGACGGGCAACTGTGGGCGGGTGCCCTGGTATGTGCCCTGAGCGCGAGCCTCGTGGCTTTCTGGCTGGACCGGTACCAGGGGTGGCGGCGCATCAGCTGGAGCGAGGTCTACAACGGGCCCATCAACAAGCACATCAACCACCAGCCGCCGCCCGGCATGTGGGAGATCCACTGGCAGGGCCGCCAGATCAGCGAAGGCAGCCTGGTCATGCTGGAGGTGCGCAACTCCGGTGTGCAGACGCTCGAACCGGAGCACTTCGCCGCCCCTCTCGCTTTCACCTTCACGGGCAAGAGGGTCGTGCACTTCAAGGTGCGGGACGCCGATGAGCCGCTGGAGGCGACTCTGCGTCCGCAGGTGCCCGCGCCTGCGGACGCAGAGCCGGCCGACGACACCGGCTCCGGCGTGAGGCAGGCCACGGTCCGAGCCCCGAGTGGGCAGGCCGACACGATCGTCCTGCCGGCCTTCACCCTCAACCGGCGCGACTGGTTCCGCCTCCTGGTGCTACTGGAGGACGACGGAGCCGGTTCCTCGGCGAAGCCGCCCAAGATCACCTCGGACGGAAAGCTGAAAGGCGGCAGCATCAAGAAGACCGCCGGGCGGGCCAGGCGCCGGTTGGCCACCGCAATCGTCGTGACCCTCGTCGCAGCCCTGAGCCTGGGCACCGGGGTCTACGCCAACAACGAGAGCCTCAAGCTGGACGCCACCTGCTCCCAGGCCCGTCGGCTCACAGTGACGGGCTCGACCGCCTTCTCTCCCCTCGCCCACCAGGTCAAGGAGGCGTACGAGGAGCAGTGCCCCGAGACGGACGTGGTGCTGGAGGCGAACGGCAGTAGCAAGGGGCTGGAGGAACTGCGTTCGAACACGGCCGCCGAGACCATCGCCATGGTGGACACGGTGGCCGGGCAGGAGCCGGAGAAGGGCCTCGGCGCCCACAACGTCGGTGTGATCGTCTTCGCCGTCGTCGCCAACCAGTCACTCGCGCAGGACCTGGGCCCCGGCCAGTCCCTTTGGGACCGGGGGCTGACCCAGGACCAGCTGGGGCAGATCTTCGCCGGAGGCGGCTTCCGCAACGAGAACGGGCGCCTCGCCGAAACGCCCGTGGCGGTCGTCCGGGACCACGGCTCGGGCACCAGGGACACCTTCGAGGGGAGGGTGACCGGCGGAAAGGGCACGACGTCGGCCCCTCCGTGCACCGCTGGCCCGACCGACTCAACCGGCTCAACCGGCTCAACCGGAGTCTGTTCCGTGAGCTCCACGATGGAACTGCTCGACTACGTCAACCGGACCGAGAACGCCATCGGGTACGCGGAGGCCGACGCCCTGCCCTTCTTCCCCAACGTGCGGACCGTGCCGATCAACGGCACTCCCCCGACCAAGGACAACGTCCTCGACGGCGACTACCCCTTCTGGGCCTCCGAGGTCCTCTACACCCGCGAGGGCGCGTCCGGTCTGACTCTGAACTTCCTCGACTTCCTGCGCAGCCGAGGAGTGTCCAAGCTCCTGGAGGGCCGGGGCTTCCTCCCCTGCCGGGAGCTGCGGGACTCGAAGGTCGACGAGATGAGGTGTGACGGCGACTAAGCCATGGGGGTGGCCGGGCCCTGAACGGGGTCACGGCAGGCCGTCAGCCTGCCGCGCACGGCGTCTACACCGTCCCCGGGTCAGGTCTGACCATCGCCGAACAGATCCTCCGGGTCCTTCGCATGGACCGCACGCTCGGCCCAGGTGTCGAGCCGCACCAGGTCGGTGCAGGACGTCACCCTCTCGCGAACGGATTCCGGCACTTCGATACCGCGCCACTCAAGGATCCGCAGGACCATCGATGCCCGCTCCTGCTCAATGCCTTGCTCAAGGCCTTGCTCAAGGCCTTGCTCCCGGCCCTCTTCCCGCACCTGCTCGGCGAGCGGGTGCCGCCAGAAGTACTGCATCGCCGTCATCAGGTCCCTCCAGATCTGTTGCGCCTGGGGGTCGGCCAGGCACGAATCGACGAATTGCACGAACACCGCAGCACTGTCGGTATCGATGGTCCGCAAGGCTGCTGCCAGGGGTTCCAGTATGGCGGCGGCCTGCGGGCCACGCCCATGTGTCATCGCCGAGAGCACCGCAAGAGGTACATCCCGTTCAGCCTCCCGCACGTCCGCGATCACCGGCACGTTGTCCGGGCCCAGGACGAGCGGCCGTACCGTCAGCGATTCCCAGCCGGGAAAGCCTCGACGGATGGGCTGTGCCGCCCAGCGAGCCGTGGCACTGTTCTGGGTGATCACGATGAGCACCGGCTCGCAGCGGTACTTCTCGTACAAGTACGAGAGGTAGTACGGCCAGCTTCCACGTTTTCTGTCGTCCCTCTCCCCCTGCGACTCGACGACCAGTAGGTACGTTCCCTGGTCCGTCTCCGCCCGCAGCAGGGTGTCCACACGCCGCTCGACGGGCTCGATCTCGGTGAGATCCACGTTCATGCCCGCGAACTCACGCGGCTCGGGGAAGGGGATGCCTAACACGCCCTGCAGAGCACGGGTCAGTAGTGCGGGGTCCTTCTGGAAGATCCGGTGCAGCGATTCGTGCAACGAGCTGACCATCAGCTCTCCTTTCTGTCCGACGTGATCAACGCGCTACGCAGCGGCGAGGTCACACCACACGAACTTGCCCCGGCTGCCGCCCCTGGCCAGCGGCTGCCAGCCCCACAGGTCGGCGCAGGAGCGGACGAGGGCGAGGCCGCGCCCTCCTTCGATGTCCAGGTCAGCGAGCCGGTCCAAGGGGCATGGAGGTTCCGGAGGTTCGGGGTCCGCATCCCAGGCGCCGACGCGCAGGACGCCGTCCCTCCAGGTGACGCGGAGGGCGGCAGGGCCCTTGGTGTGGCGTACGGCGTTGGAGATCAGCTCCGTGGCGAGCAGTTAGGCGGTGTCGACGAGACGGATCAGGCCGTGCATGGTGAGGATCAGCCGGAGGGTGCGGCGACTGATGGTGACGGCTCGGGGGTCGTTCGGGATGTGGAGCCAGTACTCCCAGGGGTCGCCGAGCGTGTGGGGTTCGGTTTCGGGCATGGGTGAACTCCGTTCGGGCGGAAGGGGGGTGGTGGGTCACAG
>NZ_VMNX01000413.1 GCF_009377235.1 Streptomyces acidicola | reverse complement strand
CTTCGGGGGCGCCTGGTGGGTACGGCGGACGGGTGAACGGGCGGACGCCCCTTGGTGCGCCCCTCCCCCCGTGGAGGGGCGCACCGGCCCGGTTGGTCCCCCGGATCGTGCGGACCGGCCGGGCAGCACGACCGGGGTGTGTAGAACGGCTCGGCAGTACGGCGTACGGCGGCGGCACGGTGGGTCAGGCCGTGCGGCGGCGCAGGAGGGCGAACGCGGCGGCCGTGGCCGCGACGGCGACCGCGAGGACGATGCCCGTCTCCATCAGGTGCAGGGGCCAGCGGTGGGACTGGGGGTGGAACGAGGAGGGCGCTCCCGTGCCCGACTCGTTCCCGGTCTGCCAGACGCTCCTGGGCAGCCCGATCCGGGTGGGGTCGGGCCCGGTGGGGTCGGGCCGGGTGACCTGGGGCCAGAGGTCCTCGCGGTAGTGGTTCAGCGCGTTGTACAGCACCAGGGCGGCGCCGAAGCCCAGGCCGGCGGCGGGCAGGGCCCGGCGGGTCAGCATGCCTGCGAACGCGCCGAGGGCGAGGCCCGCGAGGGCGTACGCGACGGCTGCCGGGCCGGTGGCGAGGAAGACGTCCGGGTAGTACCAGTCCCCGGTCAGGTTCGGGTCGCCGTCCTGCCTGGCCCAGTTGTGCACCAGGACGAGCACACCGGTGCCGGAGGTGATCGGCACGGCCGGGACGGCGAGCCTGGTGGCCAGCCAGCGGGTCGGGGTGACCGACTGGGTCCAGGCGAGGTCCGCCGTGCCGCTCTCCAGCTCCCGGCCGATCAGTGCGCCGCCGGCCCAGGCGGCCACGGGGAACATCAGGTACGACACCGCGGTGGCCATCAGCGACAGGCCGCCGGTGTACGTCTCGTCGGCGGTGATCGCGTCGACCGCCGAGCACAGGGGGAGCCCGGTGCCTGGCGAGCCGCAGACGCTCATGCCGGCGCGGGCCTCGTCCCCGAGGGCGTACAGCCGGATCAGGTACCCGGCGATGGCGGCCGACGCGAGGACCCAGACGATCAAGGCCGGCCGGTGCAGCCGCAGGACCGTCCAGAGCAGGCCCCTGGGGCGGCGCGGTGCTCGGGAGGAGGGTCGGGTGGCGGCCGGGGCGGTGGGTAGCGCGCTCATGCGGCGTCTCCCAAGTGGCGGTTCAGCAGCCGGAAGGAGGCCAGGACCGCGAGGGCGGCGAGGGAGAGGACGATGCCGGTCTCCACGAGCTGGAGGGGCCAGAAGTGGGACGAGGGGTGGTAGTCGAAGTAGAAGCCGACGATGTGGTGCTGTGTGAGACAGTCGGGACCCTCGCCACCGCAGGGGTTGGGAACGCGGTTGCCGAGGGGGGTGATGGCTCCGTCGTCGACCGGCATGCCGCCGGAGATCGAGTACTGATCCGTTTTGGTCAGGGTGACCGACGGCCACAGGTACGGGCGCAGCATGCCGAGCGCGAAGTGGACGGCCAGCAGGCAGACCAGACTGATGCCGAGCGCGGGCAGGGAGCGGCGGACGAGCAGGCCGACGAGCACGCCGACCGCCAGACCCAGCAGGGCGTAGGCGACGGCCACGGGGCCGTTGCCCCGGAAGGCCACGTCGTCGTACCACTGCCGGCTGAGCCAGCGCAGCAGCTCCCTGTCCGACGGCCACATCAGCCGGTGCAGCAGCATGAGCAGGGCGGTACCGGAGGCGAGGAGGGCGGCCGGGACGGCGAGCTTGGCCGCCAGCCAGCGGGTCGGGGAGACCGACTGGGTCCAGGCGAGTTCCGCGGTGCCGGTCTCCAGCTCCCGGGCGATCAGCGCGCCCGACGCCCAGGCGGCGACGAGGAACGGCACGATCGTGATGATGCCGCCGCCGAGGGACGTGGCCAGGTCGAGCGCCATGTAGGCGTCGCCCGTGTAGTCGCAGCTCAGGTTCTCGCCGGGGAAGGCGCAGCGCATCGTCCGGTACTCGGTCCAGACCCCCTTCGTCCCCGGGCCCCACGCCCACAGCAGCGTCCCGGCCGCCACGGCGGCCAGCAGCGCCCAGAACAGCAGCGCCGCGCGGTGCAGGCACAGCATCGTCCAGACCAGGCCGCGTGGCCTGAGGGAACGGCGGAGTGTGGGCGCCTCGGCGGGCGCGGTGGTCATGGCCGTCATACGGCGGCCCCCCACGTCTCGGGCCAGTCCTCGTCCTCGCCGGTCAGCGTGAGCACCGGGGCCCCGGGGGAACGCAGGTGGGCGAGGACCAGCTCCTCCAGGGTGGGCTCGGTGGTCTGCCACTCGTCGTCGAGCGGCCCGTCCGGCCGTATCAGCGCGGTGAGCTGACGTCCCGTCGTACGGGACTCGACGACGGTGTGCGGGTCGAGGCCGCCGTCCTGCCCGGTGACCAGGACGTGCGCGGCGAGGAGGGCGTCCAGCGGGCCCGCGAGGCGGACGTGGCCGTCGCCGATGAGGAGCAGGTGGTCGCAGGCGTCCTCCAACTCGGCGATGACGTGCGAGGACATCACGACCGTCGTGCCGTGCTCGGCGGCTTCGGCCATCAGCGCGCCCATCAGCTGGTGCCGGGCGAGTGGGTCGAGGTCGGCCATCGGCTCGTCCAGGAGCAGCAGTTCGGGCCGCTTGCCGAACGCGAGGGCGAGGGCGACGCGGGTGCGCTGACCGCCGGAGAGGGTGCGGACCCGGGTGTGCGGGTCGAGGTCGCCGTCCGCCACGATCCGCTCCGCCACGGCCCGGTCCCAGCGCCCGGGGTTGAGTTCGCTGCCCAGGCGCAGCGTCTCGGCGATGCTGAGCTGGGGATACAGGGGTTTGTCCTGGGCGACGTACGCGAAGCGCTCGCGCGCCTCGGCCGGTGTCGTACCGAGCACCGTCAGCGTGCCCTCGGTGGGCCTGAGCAGGCCGGCCGCGTGGGCGAGCAGGGTGGACTTGCCCGCTCCGTTGGGGCCGACGATCGCGCAGACGCTCCCCGCGGGCAGCCGGAACGTGCAGTCGCGCAACGCCCACTCCCCGTTCCGCCCGAATCTCCTGCCCAGGGCGGCCGCCTCCATGGCGGTACCGGTCATTCCTCGTCCCCCTTGCCGTGGTCGTTGGTGAAGTGCTCGTCGAGTACGGAGGTGAAGAGCGCCGCCACGTCCTCCCGCTCGAGTCCGGCCTCGCGGGCCCGGCCCGCCCACGCGTCCAGCTCCGCCCGCAGCGGGGAGTCGACGGGCGTGGCGCCCAGTGACTTCCGTACGAACGTGCCGAGGCCGCGGCGTGCCTCGACCAGGCCCTCGCGCTCCAGTTCGCGGTAGGCCTTCAGGACCGTGTTCGGGTTGATCGCGGTGGCCTCCACG
Source organism: Streptomyces acidicola (assembly GCF_009377235.1). Lineage (GTDB taxonomy): Bacteria > Actinomycetota > Actinomycetes > Streptomycetales > Streptomycetaceae > Streptomyces > Streptomyces acidicola. The sequence goes on along the minus strand of NZ_VMNX01000413.1, from coordinate 1,245 downwards.
ACCTCGCGGGCCGTGGGGAGCTTGTCGCCGGGTACCAACAGGCCCAGGCGCAGGGCCTGTTTGGTCTGCTGGACGATCTGGACGTAGGTGGCGACACCGCTGCGCCGGTCGATGCGGTACTCGACCACTCGGACAACCACCCTTTCACTAATTGAGTAGTGAAAGGGTGGTGCAAGAAAGGGGCGGCGTCAAGTCGCCGCCCCTTAGGAGTCCTTGGGGTGCTCGGGTGTCCTCGGGAAGTGGTCTCCGGTCGGAGTCCGTCAGGTCTCCGTGCGGTACATGAGGTCCACCTCGTGGGTGGTGAAGCCGAGCCGTTCGTAGACGGTCACCGCGGCCTTGTTGTCGGCGTCGACGTACAGCATGGCCGTCGGCAGGCCGCGGTCGGCCAGGTGGCGCAGGCCGATGGTGGTGAGGGCCTTGCCGAGGCCGCCGCCCTGGGCGCCGGGGCGGACGCCGAGGACGTACACCTCGCCGAGACGCTCCGCCTCGTGGACCTTCGTCCAGTGGAAGCCGATCAGTTCGCCGCCGCGCTCGGCCAGGAAGAAGCCCGACGGGTCGAACCAGGGCTCCGCCTTGCGGTCGTCGAGGTCGCGCTGGGTCAGGGAGCCCTGCTCCGGGTGGTGCGCGAACGCCTGGGCGTTCACCGCGAGCCACGCGGCGTCGTCCTTGCCGGGCACGAAGGCGCGGACGGTGACGCCTTCGGGGAGCACCGGCTCGGCCGGGTTGAAGTCGGTCAACGGGCGGCGCATCTGGCGCAGTTCGCGGAACAGGGTGAGGCCGAGGACCTGCGAGAGGTGCCGGGCGGCGGAGTGTCCGCCGTGCGCCCACACCCGCAGCCGCTTGCCGGACTCGGCGAGCAGGGCGGTGCCGAGGGCGCGGCCGTGGCCTCGGCCGCGGTGTGCCGGGTGGACGACCAGTTCCGCGGCCGGGGCCTCCACCGGGTCGGTGTCCTCCAGCTGGGCGTATCCGACGAGGGTGTCGTCGAGGGTGAGCAGCAGGTGCCGGACGCCCGCGCGTTCTCCGCCGCGCAGCTGGAGGCGGCCCTGCTCGGACACCGCCTGCTGCCCGTCGGTCCGGGCGGCCTCCGTGAGCAGGGTGAGCACGGCCTCGGTCTGGTCGGGGGTGAGCGAGGGGCGGCTTTCGATGCTTCGGGCTCCGCCGGTGGGGGCGGTGTCGTGGCTGGTCATGCGTACGAGGTTAGCTCCGCAGGGGTTGATGGTGGGCTCGGTCGGGGGGTGGGTGGCG
>NZ_VMNX01000412.1 GCF_009377235.1 Streptomyces acidicola | reverse complement strand
GGTGTATCGCGGTGGGGGCGGCGGGTCTGGCGGCGAGTTCGACGCACGTGTCGCCCGAATCGGCGCCAGAAAAGGACGACTTCTGCCAGTGGAGGGTGCTGTGCATGGTGGTTCCCTTCACAGCTCGTGGGCGATGCGGCTGATGACGTCTCGGGATTCCGCGGGCGGGAGAGCTGCCAGCATCACTCGCTCATAGCGCTTTCGGTACTGCCTCAAGCGCGACTCGGCGTCGAAGAACTCGGGGTCATGGCCCGTGTCTGTCTGCACAGTGTCGAGTTGGGGAACGGGGCCGTGCAGATAAAGCATCGAGTACCCGCTCCCGGCGAAGTCCTCTGTGTCGAAGGGCAGAACACGCACGGTCACGTTGTCCAACTCCGACCGTTCGAGGATCTGCTTCAGCTGGGTCCGGGCCGTATCGCGGCCACCCACGCGGATGCGGAGAGCCGCTTCGTGGATGACCGCTTCGTACGGCGTTCCGGATGAACCTGCGAGGACCTGTTGCCGTTGAGCGCGGAACGCCACAAAGGCCTCCAGGTCTCGCTTGGGTACATCTGACGACATGTAGCTGAACATGGCCTGCATGTGGTCCTCGGTCTGCAACAGGCCTGGGACATGGGCGACTTGGAAGGTACGGATGCGGGTGGCGTGATGCTCGCACTCCGCGATGTCGAGCCCTTGGGGAGCAACGACTCCCCGGTACTCCTCCCACCACCCCTTACCGCGTTCATTCGCCATCCTCACCAAGGCATCGACGTACGCCGCGTCGTCGCATGCGCAGTGCGTGGCCAAGCGGCGAATGCGGTCCTCGCTGATCCCGCTGCGACCGGCTTCGTAGGCGCTCTGCTGAATGGGATTCGTGCCCAGGAGTGCGGCGGCCGCACGAGCTGTCACCCCAGCACTCTCGCGGATCTTGCGCAGTTCGGCACCCAGGCGCTCCTGCCGGGCGGTTGGGGTGCTCCTAGGGGGCATGGTGCTCTCTTCCTGGTCGCTCGGCTGACGAGTATGCCGCGCACGCGAGTTGAGGGTCACCGGAACGTGGCCAATCTCCGGCTTCAGGTTGTGCCGTCACCAGGTTAAGCCCTACCTTCTGTGACGTAGGCGACACTCTTGGTCATCATGCCTTGTTGCGCCTCAACTCCCGTATGCCCAAGACCAGTTGCCCAGTTGGAAGCGCGGCCTTCTCCCCCCAGCAGTCGCCTCTCCCCCCTCGTAAAGGAGTCGATCAGTCGTGCCCGAATACACCCTCAGGTGTCCACCGCTGGACACCACTCCCCGTATCGCCCGCGACTTCGTGACCTCCGTCCTGAGTGCCCTGGGGCTGGACGCCCTCGTGGACGACGCGACCCTCTGCACCTCCGAACTGGTCACCAACTCCTGTGTCCACGCGAAGGGAACGGGCGCCGTTTTACTCCTCACCGCGGAGTGTGAGGCCGTCCGCGTCACGGTCTACGACGAGGACCGAACGCCCCCTGCCCTCCGCGAGGGCTACGACGGTGAGTCGGGCCGCGGGCTCTGGATCGTCGACGCGCTCACGGAGGGCCGCTGGGGAACCGAGCTGCCGGCGCCGCGCCTCGGACTCGACAGCAGTGAGGGGAAGGGGGTCTGGTTCGAACTGGGCAAGGGGTCCAGCTCGGCTTGAGTGGTCAGGAAACGATGCGCTCGGCGAACCGGCGGAGTGCCGTTGTCGCCGCGCCCAGATCGACGCGATCGGGGAAGAAGAACAGGTTGAGGTTGAGTCCGTCGATCAGGGCGAGAGCCTGCGTGACGTGAGCATCGACGTCGGCCGGTGCGACATGCCCCTGGGCGGCGAGCGCGCCGAACCAGCGGAGCAGTGTCTCCTCCGAGGCCTGGCGCCCGCTCTTGAGGATCTCCATGACTCCCGCGTCGCCGCCGAGGGCCAGCCGGTGCAGCTCGGCCCAGGCGGTCAGCGCCTGCACCTGCTCGTCGGGCCGCGGCGTGAACTGTGCGAGGCAGTCGTACAGGCGGGCGGCCGGATCGCGGCTGTCGTCGGCGATGTCGAGGTCCCCGAGAACGTTGGTGACGCCCTGGCTCGCGACCGCCTGATGGAGGTCGGCCTGGGACGGGAAGTAGTGCCGCAACGTGCTCGCCCCGACGCCGGCCGCGGCCGCGACGGACCGGACGCTCAACGCTCCGACGCCTTGCTCGTACGCCAGCCGGAGGGCCGCGGCGAGGATCTCTTCCCGCCTGCTCTTGTTCATGGGAAGCGACCCTAGCACGGCGTACTGGTACGACGTGCCGGTACGGTGTACTGGTACGCTGTGCCAGCACGGCGTGCCAACGCAATCCCGCTGATCAGGAGCATCGAATGCACGAGACCCTCCGCCCCGTACTGGCTGAAGCGCCCGTCGAGAGGACGTCGCGCCCCGGCTGGCCCGAGATCGTCGCCGGCCTGGCCGCCTATGCGGTCCTCTTCGCGGCGGTGGCCGTGTATCTGCGGCATGCCGACCTGTCGGCCGCCATGGAGGGCGTCATCGGGTTCGTGCTCTCCGCGGTGATGGGGTTCGGCGCCTTCGCGGTCGCCGCCCTGCTGCGGATCCGGCGGCTCGCGCCGTTCGGCGTGCGGCGCGCGAGCGGGGGGTCATTGCTCGCCGCCGTCGGGCTCGGCGTCGTCGCCTTCGTGCTCTCCGCGATCGCCTCGGCGCTCTACCAGGCTGTCGCGGGCGATCACCAGAACGTCCAGGCCGGCTACCAAGAGGCCGCCGCGGGCGGCATCCTCTGGTATCTCACGACCGCGGTGTCCGGGTTCATCGCCACCCCGATCGGCGAGGAGCTCATCTTCCGCGGGGTGCTGGCCAACGCCCTGGGCCGCTACGGGGCCTGGGTCAGCGTGCTCGCGAGCGCCACGGTCTTCGCGCTCGCGCACGGCATCAACCCGGTGCTGCCCGTCGCGTTCGTGATCGGCGTCGTCAACGCCCTGCTGCTGCGGCGCACCGGCTCGGTGTGGCCCGGCATCGTCGTCCACGGCGTCAACAACGCGCTCGCCATGTCGGTGCCCGTGATCGTCGCCCTGGCGACCACGTGAGCCGTCCGCGGCTGAACCAGGGCTCCAAGGACGATCAGGAAGTGGTCTCCTCCGGCCAAGGCCTGTCCAGGCAGCAGCGGACGAAATCCTGAACGACGGGGTTGGCGTCGTCGGCGGGCGCCCAGGCGACGCCGACCCGACTGGGGCTGACGCCGCTGACGGGACGGTACGTGATGCCGGGCCGTGCGTAGAAGCGGGCGGCGGATGCGGGGGCGAGGGCGACGCCGTAGCCGTTGGCGATGGCGCTGAGCCAGTCGTCCGGCTGGTCCGTGACGGCGCCGATGCGGACCGGGTGGCCGTCGCGTTCGTCGGCGGCCAGCCAATGGTCTCGCCACCAGCCTGTTTCGGGCGGGGCGGCCACGAACGGCTCTTCCCACAGATCCCGGAAGGCGATCACGTCGCGCGCGGCGAGAGGGTGTCCTTCGGGTAGGGCGACCCAGCGGGGCTCGGTGAACAGGGCCGCCGTCCGCAAGGCGTCCTCTCCGGGGAAGGGCAGCCGCAGCAGAGCGACGTCGACGTCCCCGTCGGCGAGCCCGGCGCTCGGGACCGACCAGGCGGCCTGCCGCATGTTCACGCGCCAGCCCGGTCGGCGTCGCGTGAACTCCGCGATGATGCCCGGGGTTGCTTCGTTGGCGGCACTGGCGATGAAGCCGACCCGCAGCACGCGGGCTGCTCGGCTGGCGGCGCTCTTGGTCTCCCGCAGCACCAGATCCCAGTCGGTCAGCAGGTCGGGCACCCGCTCCGCCAGGATCCGGCCCGGTTCAGTGGGGCTCATTCCGGTGCGGGACCGCGTGAACAGCCGCACTCCGAGCTGCGCCTCAAGTTGCTTGATCTGCTTGGTCAGCGCCGGCTGGGACACGAACAGCCGTTCCGCGGCGCGGGTGAGGGTCCCCTCCTCCACCACCGCGATGAAGGAGCGCAGTAGCCGGGTGTCCACATCCATGCCCACAGGTTATGGATGCGTGTATTGGACGTCGCTCAAGGGCTCGGGAAAGGCTGGAACAGTCAACCGGTCGAGGTGAGCACGCAGGACTCGTCGGCCTCACCGCCTCACCGGCCTCACGACGCGTTCGACTGAAAGGCGCGGCACATGTCCACCGCCTACGCGATCATCACCGTCACAGCGATCCTGGCCAACGCCGGAATCGCCGTCGCGGACCTCTTGAAAGCCAGGTTCGTCCTCGCCAACTCGGCTGAAGTGGGCCTGCCGCAGTGCTGGCTCCCGTGGCTCGCCGCGCTCAAGGCCGCCGGAGCCGCCGGTCTCCTCCTCGGGCTCAGGGGGGTGCCCTTCATCGGCGTCGCCGCCGCGGTGGGGCTCGTCCTGTTCTTCATCGGCGCCGTCGCCGCGCACATCCGTGCCCGCGTCTACTACAACATCCTTTTCCCCGGCGGCTACCTGACTCTGGCCGCCGCCTCTCTCGTTCTCGCCGTCGCGCGATAGACGTCAGAGCTGTCAGAGCTGTCCGGGCTGTCCGGGCTGTCCGGGCTGTCTAGGGCGGCCGAGTCCCGACCACCGTTCACAGCCCCCGCCCCGC
>NZ_VMNX01000411.1 GCF_009377235.1 Streptomyces acidicola | reverse complement strand
AGCCCGCCCTCACCGGAGCCGAGACGTGCGACCTGCTGGTCGTCGGCGGCGGCTACAGCGGGCTGTGGACCGCGCTCCTCGCGAAGGAGCGCGACCCCGAGCGGGACGTCGTCCTCGTCGAGGGCCGCGAGTCGGGCTGGGCCGCCTCCGGCCGGAACGGCGGCTTCTGCGCCGCCTCGCTCACCCACGGCCTGGCCAACGGCCTCGCCCGCTGGCCCGACGAGATCCACAAGCTCCAGGAGCTGGGCGCCCGCAACCTCGACGAGATCGAGGCGGCACTCGCCCGCTACTCCCTGGACTGCGACTTCGAGCGCACCGGCGAGATCGATGTCGCCACCGAACCCCACCAGGCCGCCGAACTGCGCGACTGGCACGCCGAGACGGAGCGCCACGGCCTCGCCGACGGCATCGAGTTCCTGGACGCCGACGCCGTACGGGAACAAGTCGACTCACCGACATTCCTGGCCGGACTCCACGACCGCCGGGGCGTGGCCCTGCTCCACCCGGCCAAGCTCGCCTGGGGCCTCAAACGGGCGTGCCTGGGCCTCGGCGTCCGGGTCTACGAGCACACCCCCGCGCTCACCCTGAAGCCGTACGGCGCCGGCATGGCCGTCCGCACCCCGTACGGCACGATCCGCGCCCGCAAGGTCGCCCTCGGCACGAACGTCTTCCCCGGCCTCGTCCGGCGCGTCCGCGCGTATACCGTCCCGGTCTACGACTACGCGCTGATGACCGAGCCGCTCTCCGCGGGCCAGCTCTCCTCCATCGGCTGGAGGAACCGGCAGGGACTCGGCGACAGCGCCAACCAGTTCCACTACTTCCGGCTCAGCGCCGACAATCGCGTCCTCTGGGGTGGTTACGACGCCATCTACCCGTACGGCGGCCGGGTGCGCGCCGAGTACGACGACCGGCCGGAGACGTACGCCAAGCTCGCCGGGCACTTCTTCACCTGCTTCCCGCAGTTGGAGGGCGTCCGCTTCACCCACGCGTGGGGCGGCGCGATCGACACCTGCTCGCGTTTCGCCGCGTTCTTCGGCACGGCCCACCAGGGCCGGGTGGCCTACGCGGCGGGCTACACGGGCCTGGGCGTGGGCGCGACCCGGTTCGGCGCGGACGTGATGCTGGACCTGCTGGCGGGGGAGCGCACCGAGCGCACGGAGCTGGAGATGGTCCGCACGAAGCCCCTGCCCTTCCCGCCCGAGCCCTTCGCCTGGACCGGTATCGCCCTCACCAAGTGGTCGCTGGCCCGCGCGGACGCCCACGGCGGACGGCGCAACCTGTGGCTGAAGGCGATGGACCGGCTCGGTCTGGGCTTCGACAGCTGACGCGCACGGCGGGCGACGGGGCGTGCGGCGGCGCTCGTGATCCCTCAGCGCACACCCTGCTCCGCTGTGATGCCCCGTTCACCACCAGAGCCGTCCGGAACCCGCGTAATGATGCTTCGGAAACCCTCTCTCCGCCCGTGGACGCGACCGGCGTCCACAGCGGAACCACAGAGCAGCGCCACAGAGCAGCACCACAGAGAGGAAGTCCCGCCATGACTGGGGCCAAGACAGCGGTCGATTGGCTGGCATCCGTTGCTCCGGATCCCGACGCCTGCCGCCAGGAGTGGGAGCGCAGCCCTCTCGGGGTCGCGCTGCTCCCGGCCGGAAGGGCCTGGGACGTACTGATCCTGCCGGCCGGGCTCGGCCGTCCCACGCTCGACGTGCTGACCCGCTGCCTCGACCGGCCGGGGCCGGTGCTCAGCGACTTCGGTGACGACCGCACGGGCTTCTTCGTGCCCCCGGGCACGGCGAGCCGGTGGCTCGGCACGGGCGTGCGCTCCGCGGGACGCGGCACCTGGATCGTGGTGCCGTATCCGGGACGGCGGAGCGGCGACATCCGCTGGCTGGTCCCGCCGGACGGCACCGGCACACTCACCGATCCGGCGCTGCTGGAACTGGCGATGCACGAGGCGGCGGCCGGTCTGGCGCGGGACGGGGGGCGGTAGCCGTCAGGGGGCTTGCACGGCCGGGCCTGCGGACCTTCGACGGCCGCTCCGGCCGAGGAACAGCCGGAGAGACAGCAGCAGCACGGCGCACAGGCACCAACTGGCCACCACGTCGAGTGGCCAGTGGTAGCCGCTGCGGACCAGACCGAGGGCGACCCCGAGGTTCAGCGCGAGGCAGACGAGGACGACCGGGCCGCGCGTGCGCCGGCCGCGCAGCCAGGGCCACAGCACGAGGACCGCGCCTCCGTACGCGATGGAGGCGGTGGCCGTGTGGCCCGAGGGGTAGTAGCCGGTGCCGCCGCCCATGATCGGTGGGCCCGGGCGGTCGAGCAGCTCCTTCAGGGGGACCACCAGTGCCGGTACGAGGGCCATCAGGACGCCCGCCGCCACGGAGGGTGTCCACCAGTGGTCTGTACCGGCTCGGCGGGCGCGCACAGCGACGTACCCGAGCACGACGGCCAGGACGGGGACGGCGACCGTGACATTGCCGAGGTCGGCCAGGAAGACCGAGAAGCCGTCCCGGTGGACCAGCTCGCCGCTGAGGCGTTCGTCCGCGCGGGCGAGCGGGCCGTGGACGGCGATCTGCCAGGTGACCAGCGCGAAGAGGAGGACCGGAAGGCCCAGGAAGAGAAAGAAGAAGAGGAGGGAGGTCGGCGACCCCGGAACAGGGGGGGTGGTTCCGAGGCCGCCGTCCAGACCGGTGTGCCGCACGCCCCGGGGGGTTTGGGGCGAGCGGCCATCCGATCGGTGAGGAGATCCGGAGCCGGAAGCTCCGAGTGTGTGCGCGAGGGCACGACCAGGGCGAAGCTGGGGAGGCCTCGACCCGGTGTCACCCACAGTCCCCTGTGGGCGGGGTGTATCTCTCATCTGGCTAAGAACCTACGGCAGGAGAAACGGCTGCGACAGACGGAATCGGGTCCTCACGGCCACCTTGCACACGTTCTTCACTCCCTCTGCCTCTTGTCGTCGCGCACCGGAATCCGGCCGGGATTCCGGTTGCGGGAAGCGTGGGACGTCAGGGATGAATGGGGGTGGCCGGAGGGATTCCGGATAGTGGTCACGGGCTCATCTGGGCACGCACTGGACTCATCCGTGCCCAGGTTCGACGACCCCGTACTCAGATGCGCGAGAACGCCTGCTCGATGATGTCGAGGCCCTCGCCCAGCAGGTCCTCGCCGATGACCAGCGGGGGCAGGAAGCGGAGGACGTTTCCGTAGGTGCCACAGGTCAGGACCAGCAGGCCCTGCTGGTGGCAGGCCTTGGCGAGCGCTCCGGTCGCCTCCGGGTTCGGCTCCTTGGTGGTGCGGTCCTTGACCAGCTCGATCGCGATCATGGCGCCCCGGCCGCGGATGTCCCCGATGATCTCGAACTTCTCGGCCATGGCGGACAGACGCGCCTTCATCGTCGCCTCGATCGCCTTCGCGCGCGCGTTGAGGTCCAGCTCCTTCATGGTCTCGATCGAGCCCAGCGCACCCGCGCAGGCGACCGGGTTGCCGCCGTACGTGCCGCCGAGGCCGCCCGCGTGCGCGGCGTCCATGATCTCGGCGCGGCCGGTCACGGCGGCGAGCGGCAGACCGCCCGCGATGCCCTTCGCCGTGGTGATCAGGTCCGGGACGATGCCCTCGTCCTCGCACGCGAACCACTGGCCGGTACGGCAGAAGCCGGACTGGATCTCGTCCGCGACGAACACGATGCCGTGGTCGGTGGCGAACTCCCGGAGCGCCGGCAGGAAGCCCTTCGCCGGCTCGATGAAGCCGCCCTCGCCGAGCACCGGCTCGATGATGATCGCGGCCACGTTCTCCGGGCCGATCTGCTTGGTGATCTGGTCGATCGCCTGCGCGGCGGCCTCCGGGCCGGCGTTCTCGGGGCCGGTCGGCCAGCGGTAGCCGTACGCCATCGGCATGCGGTACACCTCGGGCGCGAACGGGCCGAAGCCCTGCTTGTACGGCATGTTCTTGGCCGTCAGCGCCATGGTCAGGTTCGTCCGGCCGTGGTAGCCGTGGTCGAACACGACGACCGCCTGGCGCTTGGTGTAGGAGCGCGCGATCTTGACGGCGTTCTCGACGGCCTCGGCGCCGCTGTTGAACAGGGCCGACTTCTTGGCGTGGTCGCCCGGGGTGAGCTCGGCCAGCGCCTCGGCGACGGCGACGTACCCCTCGTACGGCGTGACCATGAAACAGGTGTGGGTGAAGTCCTGGAGCTGGGCCGAGGCCCGGCGGACGACGGCCTCGGCGGAGGCGCCGACGCTCGTCACCGCGATGCCGGAGCCGAAGTCGATGAGCCGGTTGCCGTCGACGTCCTCGATGATGCCGCCGCCCGCCCGCGCGGTGAACACGGGCAGCACGGAGCCCACGCCCTGCGCGACCGCGGCGGTGCGACGGGCCTGCAACTCCTGCGACTTCGGGCCGGGGATGGCGGTGACGACGCGGCGCTCCTGCGGAACTGCGGTCATGAGGGGCTCCCTGATGATCTTGCGTACGAGTGTGTCGGCGTCCGGGTGTGCCGGCGCGTACGGGTGTCGGTGTACGGGTGTCGGCGGCCCGGCGTCGGCGGTCCGCTCCGACGTGGGGCGTTTCCGGACGCTTGCCTTCTTTTCTCGCAGGCTAGGGCGGGGGAGGCTGGC
>NZ_VMNX01000410.1 GCF_009377235.1 Streptomyces acidicola | reverse complement strand
GGTCGCAGGGGCGGAGCCCCTGGTGACGGGACGGGTAGGGGCGGCGGGGGCGAAAGGAGCCCCCGCCGAAACCTCACCGCCGCTTGGGATCCACCAATCCCGCCCGCCGCAAGGCATCCGCCATCGCACTGTTGGCCGGCGCAGGCGCCTGACGCGTCCCGCCACCCCCGCCGCCGCCACCACGCCCCTGCCGCTGCCGCTGCTGAGGCGCCCGCCCTCCACGCTGCTGCTGCCGCCCACCGCCGGAGGAGGACGCCGCACCCTGCCCGGCCGCCTCGTCGTCCAGCCGCAGCGTCAGCGAGATCCGCTTGCGCGGGATGTCGACGTCCAGCACCTTCACCTTGACGATGTCACCGGGCTTCACCACGTCCCGCGGGTCCTTGACGAACGTCTTCGACATCGCGGAGACGTGCACCAGCCCGTCCTGGTGGACACCGACGTCCACGAACGCACCGAAGGCCGCGACGTTCGTGACGACACCCTCCAGCACCATCCCGGACGACAGGTCGGAGATCTTCTCGACGCCCTCCTTGAAGGTGGCCGTCTTGAAGGCCGGCCGCGGGTCGCGCCCCGGCTTCTCCAGCTCCTTCAGGATGTCGGTCACCGTCGGCAGACCGAACGCCTCGTCCACGAAGGCACTCGGCTTCAGCGACCGCAGCACCGACGTGTTGCCGATCAGCGACGCGACCTCGGCGCCCGACTGCTTCACCATCCGCCGGACCACCGGGTACGCCTCGGGGTGCACGCTCGACGAGTCCAGCGGGTCGTCGCCGCCCCGGATCCGCAGGAAGCCCGCGCACTGCTCGTACGCCTTCGGGCCCAGCCGCGCCACGCCCTTCAGATCGGGGCGGGACCGGAACGGGCCGTTCGCGTCGCGGTGGGCCACGATGTTCTCCGCGAGGCCGGACGAGATGCCGGAGACCCGGGCGAGCAGTGGCGCGGAGGCGGTGTTGACGTCGACGCCCACGCCGTTCACACAGTCCTCGACCACCGCGTCCAGCGACCGGGACAGCTTCACCTCGGACAGGTCGTGCTGGTACTGCCCGACACCGATCGACTTCGGGTCGATCTTCACCAGCTCGGCGAGCGGGTCCTGGAGCCGGCGCGCGATCGAGACGGCACCGCGCAGCGAGACGTCCATGTCGGGCAGCTCCTGCGAGGCGAACGCCGACGCCGAGTACACGGAGGCGCCCGCCTCGGACACCATCACCTTGGTGAGCTTCAACTCCGGGTGCTTGCTGATGAGTTCACCGGCGAGCTTGTCCGTCTCGCGTGACGCGGTGCCGTTGCCGATCGCGATCAGCTCGACCGCGTGCTCCTTGGCGAGCCGCGCTAGCTTGGCGAGGGCCTCGTCCCACTTGTTGGCCGGGACGTGCGGGTAGATGACGTCGGTGGCGACGACCTTGCCGGTCGCGTCGACCACGGCGACCTTCACGCCTGTACGGAGACCCGGATCGAGCCCCAGCGTCGAACGCGTGCCCGCGGGGGCGGCGAGGAGCAGGTCCCGGAGGTTCGCCGCGAACACGTCGACCGCCTCGTCCTCGGCGGCCGTCCGCAGCCGCAGCCGCAGGTCGATGCCGAGGTGCACGAGGATCCGGGTGCGCCAGGCCCAGCGGACCGTGTCCTTCAGCCACTTGTCGGCGGGGCGCCCTCGGTCGGCGATCTCGAAGCGGTTGGCCACGATGCCCTCGTACGACGACGGGCCGTCCGTGGCTTCCTCGGGCTCCAGGACGAGGTCGAGGGCCTCCTCCTTCTCGCCGCGCAGCATGGCGAGGATGCGGTGCGAGGGCAGCTCCGTGAAGGGCTCGGCGAAGTCGAAGTAGTCGGAGAACTTCGCGCCCGCCTCCTCCTTGCCCTCCCGCACCTTGGCGGACAGCCGCCCACGCACCCACATGCGCTCGCGCAGCTCGCCGATCAGGTCGGCGTCCTCCGAGAACCGCTCGGTGAGGATCGCCCGCGCGCCGTCCAGCGCGGCCTGTGGGTCGGCAACGCCCTTGTCGGCGTCCACGAACGCCGCTGCCGCCGCGAGAGGCTCGACGGCCGGGTCGCCCAGCAGCCCCTCGGCCAGCGGTTCGAGCCCCGCCTCGCGGGCGATCTGCGCCTTGGTGCGCCGCTTCGGCTTGAACGGCAGGTAGATGTCCTCCAGCCGCGCCTTGGTCTCGGCACCACGGATCTGCGCCTCGACCTCGGGCGTCAGCTTGCCCTGCTCGCGCACCGAGTCGAGGATCGCCGTACGCCGCTCCTCCAGCTCCCGCAGATAGCGCAGCCGCTCCTCGATCGTGCGCAGCTGCGCGTCGTCGAGCATCTCGGTCGCTTCCTTGCGGTAGCGGGCGATGAAGGGCACGGTCGAACCGCCGTCGAGCAGCTCCACCGCGGCCTTGACCTGCCGCTCCCGTACGCCGAGCTCCTCGGCGATCCTGCCTTCGATGGACCCTACGAGGGGTGTCGTCACGATCCCGTACCGCCTTCTTCACTGAGGTTGCGCGGCAATTGTGGCAGGCGACACCGACAACTGCAGAGCAGGGCGTGGTTGTACGGTCAGCGCCGGCGACCCCGTCCACCGCGCCGCGCCGCCCCCGAGGTATCGCCCAAGGCGCGGAATCTCCGCCGCCTCAGCCCTTGCCGAGCATGCCCTCCGGGAACGCGCCCGCCGCGAGAAGCGTCGCCAGCAGCGCGCCTCCCAGTTCGGTGAGCCGTTCGACGCCCGCGGCGCCGAGGTGCTCGTACGGCGCCAGGTCGAGCCGGTCCGTCTCGTTCTCGATCTCCTGGCGCAGCGCGACACCCGTCTCCGTCAGCTCGCCCTCGGAGTCCAGCACGCCCCGCTTCCGCAGCCGTTCCTCAGCGGCGTCCCAGTCGTGCCGCGTCCAGCCGCGCGTCCGCAACGCCCACTTCGGCGCCATGCCCTTGCCCGTTGCGGTGTGGCTCACCAGGGCTTCCACCGGGTCCAGGCCCGCGTCGAGCAGCACCGTCAGATGGCCGTCGCCCCGGTGCTCGCGCAGCAGCGTCGCAGCGTGCCACAGGGCGAGGTGCGGTTCGTCCGGCACCGGCAGGTCGGCGTGCGCGGCGTACAGGGGGCGTGCGGTCCTGGCGCACGCCTCGGCCGCGCGCAGCGCCAGCTCCGCAGCCTCGGTCAACTCCTCGGCGGCGAGCACCTCCTCGCCGAGCAGCCGCCGCAACGTGGCGTCCACGGCACGCGCGCGTGCGGCGAGTACGACCGACGGGGACGCGCTCTCCCACACAGCGGGCACGTGCCGCGCCACCAGCTCGTGCCGGAAGTTGTAGAACGTGGCCGTCACCACGCCCGCGCCCACCGGTCCCAGCGCGGCGGCCCGCACCGCCAAGTACGCCGCACCGGGGTCCTCGACCCCCACAGCGGCCAGCTCGCGCCCGAGGTCCGGTGAGAAGTAGTGCGTCGAGTGGAGGGGGTTGAGGACGTTGTGACAGCGCCGGCCGGCCCGCTCGGGGAGAGGTGTGGTCATGGCGTAGAGGTTACTGACTGGTTGGTATGCATGAAAGGCCGGGGCCGTCGCACTGCCTCTCCACCCGGCCACAGCAGAAGATTCACAGCAGAAGAGTCATGACCGAAGACCCGTGGCAGAAGACCCGCGGCAGAAGACCCATGGCGGAAAAGGTGGGGAACCCGTCATTGCGGCCATCGCCCGGCCCGCCAAGAATCGAGACATGCGAACCGTCCTGGTCGTCCTCTTCGACGACGTGCAGAGCCTCGACGTCACGGGGCCCGTGGAGGTCTTCCACGGCGCCGACCTGCACCGCCCCGGGACCTACCGCATCCGCACGGCCTCCCTGGACGGCGCCCCCGTACGCACCTCCAGCGGCCTCACGCTCGTCCCGGACCATGCCCTCGCCGGCGCCCCCGCCCCGCACACCCTGCTCGTCCCGGGCGGCCAGGGCACCCGGCGCCCCGCACCTGACCTCGTCGCATGGCTGCGCGAGCACGGCCCGCGAGCGGAACGCCTCGTCTCGGTGTGCACCGGCGCGATCCTGCTCGCGGAGGCGGGCCTTCTGGACGGCCGCCGGGCCACGACGCACTGGGCCTACTGCGACAAGCTGGCCCGGGACCACCCGGCGACCGAGGTCGACCCGGACCCCATCTACGTACGCGACGGAAACGTCGCCACCTCCGCCGGCGTCACCTCGGGCATCGACCTCGCCCTCGCGCTCGTCGAGGAGGACCTCGGCCGCGACACCGCGCTCTCCATCGCCCGCCACCTGGTCGTCTTCCTCCGACGGCCTGGCAATCAGGCCCAGTTCAGCGCCCAGCTCGCCGCGCAGACGGCCCGGCGGGAGCCACTGCGCGAGGTCCAGCAGTGGATCACCGAGCACCCGGGCGACGACCTGACCGTCGACTCGCTCGCCGCCCGCGCCCGTCTCTCGCCCCGCCACTTCGCCCGCGCCTTCCAGGCCGAGACCGGCATGACGCCCGGCCGGTACGTCGACCGCGTCCGCCTCGAACACGCCCGCCGGCTCTTGGAGGACACTGCCGACGGCGTCGAGGAGGTCTCCCGGGCCTGCGGCTACGGCACGCCCGAGGCCATGCGGCGGGCCTTCCTCAGGACGCTGGGCGCGGCCCCGGCGGAGTACCGGCGCCGCTTCCGCCCGGCACCCGCCCCCACTCGCTGAGCCTCCCGAAGCCCTGTCTCTTATA
>NZ_VMNX01000040.1 GCF_009377235.1 Streptomyces acidicola | reverse complement strand
GGCGACGGTTAAGGGGCGGTTGAGTTCGCCTGGATCCCGTTTCATCTGGGTTCCTCCGTGGATACCCCCCCTTGAGGCGGGGGAGGAAAGGGACTCCTGCGGAGCAGGGGAGGGTGAGCCGATTCGCCCTCTGGGCGGATCGGTGTCTGTCACCAACTACCAGCAGATCGTCACAAGTTGATTTGGTAGTTTGTGAGTCATGGCCACTCGCGTGAAGCGGGCTTTCAAGTACCGCTTCTATCCGACTGATGCGCAGGCAGCCGAGCTGTCGCGCACGTTCGGATGTGTGCGGAAGGTCTACAACATGGCGCTCGCGGCCCGTACCGAGGCGTGGGTGCGGCAGGAGCGGGTCAACTACAACCAGACCTCGGCGATGCTGACGGCGTGGAAGAAGACCGGGGAACTGGCCTACCTGGGCGAGGTCTCCTCCGTCCCGCTGCAGCAGGCACTGCGGCACCTGCAGACCGCCTTCGCCAACTTCTTCGCCAAACATGCCAAGTACCCGCGCTTCAAGGCGAAGAAGAAGTCCCGTGCGAGCGCGGAGTACACCTCGTCGGCATTCCGCTTCCGCGACGGCCGTCTGACGCTGGCGAAGATGGCCGAGCCACTCGATATCGTCTGGTCGCGTCCCCTGCCCGAGGGGGCGGTGCCGACCACGGTGACCGTCAGCCGGGACAGCGCCGGACGCTGGTTCGTCTCGATGCTGTGCGAGGACCCGTGGGTGAAGCCGCTCGCGGCTGCCGATACGGCGGTCGGTATCGACGTCGGCCTGGACCACCTGCTGACCCTCTCCACCGGGGGGAAGATCGCCAACCCCCGGCACGAGCGCCGCGACCGCGAGCGTCTGGCGAAGGCTCAGCGGGGGCTGTCCCGCAAGGCCAAGGGCGATGGCGCCAACCGGCGCAAGGCCCGTAAGCGGGTCGCGAGGATCCACGCCCGGATCACCGACCGCAGGCAGGACCACCTGCACAAGCTGACCACTCGACTCGTGCGCGAAAACCAAACGCTCGTGATCGAGGACCTGACCGTACGCAACATGGTCAAAAACCGGAGCCTGGCCCGCGCCATCAGTGATGCCGCATGGGCCGAGTTCCGCAGCATGCTGGAGTACAAGGCCGGCTGGTACGGGCGGGAAGTGATCGCGGTGGACCGCTTCTTCCCCTCGTCCAAGCTGTGCTCCGCCTGCGGCAGCCTCGCCGAGGCGATGCCGCTGAACGTCCGCACCTGGACGTGCGGCAGCTGTGGCACGGCCCATGACCGGGACGTCAACGCAGCGGAAAACCTTCTGGCCGCCGGGCTGGCGGTGTCTGTCTGTGGAGCCGGTGTAAGACCTCAACGGAGAACTCCGGGCGGGCAGTCGGCGATGAAGCAGAAAACCCAACGGCGCGAGCCGTAGGAATCCCCCTCGTTCACAAGGGGGAGGAAGTCAAGACCACCACGCTAGAAACAAGCCGTAACCAGCGGAATCGTCCTACGCCCCCACCAAGCGGTGGTGTTGGGTGCACCGTCCCGGTGGGGCGGACCAGACCCTGCGAGAGGTCTACAGACCCCAGGTGGGCGACCGCGCTGGTGCGGGCGTTGCTGGTACTGACCAACTGGGAAGTCGCCCGCTGACCGATGATCTTGACGGCGGACTCGCCCTCGACCAGCCCGAGCACCCAGTGAGCTTCCCACGCCAGACTCTTGGCCTGCGACTTCACGATGCACATCGCACATTCAGGGACCGCGCAGCCTGGTCACCGTCACCACGGCGTGCCGGGTCGTCCCGGCCAAGACCTCCACTACCAGTCCGGGAGCGGCGGTGGTGTGAGTGCAATACATCCGTCGGGGAGGCGGACCGCGAGGGCCCGCGGCCGCGCGGCCGACCCGGTGTAGCCGACGACAATCGCCGCTGGACTCCGCCATCACACCCGCGATGCCAACCGTCCGCTGACCACCCTCGACATCACGTGACCACCAAGGACACGTCACCCGAACGACGCGACCCTGGAACGGACGGCGTCATTCGTCGTGGCAGAGGGGTGCCCCCGGAATGGCGATGCCCAGACTCTCCCTTTCAGTAGTGGTGAATTCTCGGTAACCGGTCACGCGGCACAGCTGACGGCTCCAGAGGGCGGCGTCGAGCTGGATGGTGCGGTACTCGGTGAGCGCTTCGTCGTCACGGAACAAGATCGTCCTGCCGTCGGCCGAGGCACCGAGGTACGAATACCCCGTCTGGGCGTCGTCGGGAACACCGAAGGTATAGGCGTCCTCCGACCTGCCCTTGCCGACGTCATAGAAATTCACCGAGGTGTGGGAAGCCAGGAGAAAACGCCCGTCGCGGAGGAACCGGGGGACGAAGAGCCGGCGGTTGACGTCACTGGTGAAGATCGGGCCGAGCCTCTTACGGAGCGGGCTGCTCTGCCAGAGTTCGATATTCCCTCCCCGGCGGTTCAGCACGAAGTACTCTCCGGCCGGGTCGAACTGGATCGCCGCCGTGTCCGATCCCGTTCTGATCGTCTTCACCTGGTGCCACGTCGTCGTGTCGACGATGCGGACCTTCGGGTCCCCCCACACCACGACGGCGAGATGACCGGGCTTCGGATACCTGGTGATCGAAAGGGTGCTCTTGGCCGAGACACCGGTGATCAGGCGGCTCAAGTCCTTCCGCGCGCTCTGCCGGCCGGTCTCCCAGTCCCACTGCTGCAGCACCGTGCCGGACACCGTCACCAGGCTGTCTCCGATGCGGGCGTAGCTGAACTCCAAGCCCTCCGCATCAGGGTCGGTGACCGGCGGGTCCGTCGCGGTGATCGTACGGAGCGGACGCAGGTCCGAGGCCCGGCGCAGCACCACGGTGCTCTTCTCGACCCGGTCGTACACCGTCTTCCCGTCCGCACTGAACGTGACCTTCGCACCCCAGCTGTTGTGGTCGTCCGCCTGGCGTTCTGTGCCTGCCAGCACTTCGCCGTGTTCATCCGAAGCGCGGCGTTCGATCCGCTTTCCGTTGTCCGCCAGGCCCACGACGGATTTCCCGTCCGGGGAGAGGGCCGGATCAGTCAGCGACTCCGCCGGAGCGCTCTCCGGCAGGGCCGGAACGTATATCACGTTCTTCTCTGTGGAGGCCAGGATCATGGGTGCACCGTGGACCGAGACCACCTTGTGAATCGTTTGTATGCTGTCTCCGGCTTTTCCGCTGTAGAGCCGCCGATCATTTTTCAGATCGAGCAGAACAGGACGGAACCCGCCTGTGAAGTATTCCGACGTCGCCGCCCATCTGCCACTGTCATCGACGGCTGCCAACCCGCAGGGGTCGTTCTCGAACAGGCCCCGTCCCGTGTAGCGGACCACGGCACCGGGGCGATCGGTGCTCCGCACGACGAGTTCGCGCCCTCCGTGCTTCTTCGACGGCTCGCAGCTGGCGACAGTGCTTCCTCCGCCGGAGACCGCGAAGTTCTCGGTCGGTTCCACGATGACCTGCGAGTGCCGAGTGCTCCGATCGATGGCGATCAGCATGACCTTCTCGGTCTTCTCGTCCCAGACCTTGGCCAGCAACTTGCGGTTGTCCGACCCCATGTTCACGCCGTCGAAGCGGCTCGTCCTCGGCAGGCCGGGAGGCAGCGGAACCGTCCCCGACGTCCCCTTTTCGAGATCCCACCAGGCGACAACCGCAGAGCCGGCCCCGGTCTGCGCGACGATGCGCCCGTCCCCTGAGATGGCGGCATCGTCACTGAGGTTGCTGAGTTCTGCCGGCGAGCGGAGCCGGGGTGGCAGCTGGTGCGCCGGGCCGACCAGCTTTCCGGGACTGCCGTCGCGTCGCACGTCGAACCAGACCAGCTTCCGCTCCTCCGTGAAGAATCCGGCCCGGCGCCCGTCCGGGGTGACGAAGCTCGGACCGGCCTGGTAGGGCAGGTCGAGTCGTTGCCGACTCACCGTTCCCGTGGCCGCGTGCACGTACAGGGTGGGTTTGCCGATGTCCGAGTGCACGAGGACCACTTCACCGTCCTCGCTCGCGGCGACGCCGCGGACGGAGCCGTCAGATCCGGACAGCATGCGCTGATCGGGGTCGTACGAGAGCCGGGCGCGCAGGAGGGCGTCGCGGGCCTGTTCGGTCGGGGACGTCCGGTAGGCCGCCAGCGCCACCATGACGGAGACCACCGGATCCGAGATGGCGAGGTCGGTCGAGCTCTGCGCCAGCGCACGTGAAGTGGACTCCGCCGTGCGCAGGTTGCTGACGTAGCGGTAGTAGGCGAACAGCGAGCCGAGAAGGACTGCCAGCGCGGTCAGGGAGGCAATCGTGGTGGTCAGGACCCGTCGTTTCCGCCGTCGTGCCCGCCGGTGGGCCTGCCCGCGGCGAAGGTAGTCCTGCTCGGCATCGGTCAGGAACCGGCCATGGTCGGTCATCCAGCGTTCGGCCGCTTCCAGAGCCGACTGCGACGGCAGCAGGTCGGACGCCCTGCCGCCGTGCTCCCAGCGTTCCCTGTCGTGGCGCAGCGTTTCACGCCAGACGAGAAAGGACCGGTCTTCCTCGGTCCAGTCGGCAAGGCGCCGCCATGCGTCAATGAGGGCCTCGTGGGCCACCTCTACCGTCTCCACACCCTCGGCGCTGCGCCCGGTGACGAGCAGGCGCGCATCGGCCAAGGTCTGCGCGATGTTCCAGCTCTTGGCGTCCAGTTCACTGCGCAGGGCCGTCCGCCGTGTGATCGCGCTGGCGCCGAGGGGCACGCGCACCAGCGCCGTGAACAGGCGACGCGCGGCGGGTAGTTCGGACTCCGGGACGTGCGCGCTCCACAGACGTTCTGCGTGCTGCCCCAGCGCGCCCGCGACGCCGCCCAGTATCTCGTAGGACTCGTGGGTGAGGACTCCGCCGTCCTGGTTCCGCCAAAGTCGGTCCAGGGTGAAGCCGAGCAGGGGCAGCGTGCCCGGTTCCTCTCCCGCGTCGGCGAGTACGCGATCAACGAGACCGGCCTCGTAGCCGACTCCCGGTACGGCGGCCACTGGTGCGGTGACGATCCGGCGAAGCTGTTGCGGGCTGGGGGCGGCAAGGGCGTAGAGCCGGTTACGGAAGGCGGCACCGACCTGGGCATCGGCCAGCGCCTTCTCCAGGAAGTCGGCGCGGAGGGTGGTGAGGACGTACAGGTCCGGTGGGAGGGCCGAAGTGTAGAGCGCGTCGGCCAGTTCGTCCACCAGGTCGGGGGCGGAGACAAGCAGTTCCTCGAACTGATCGACGACGAGCAGCAGGCCACGCGTTCCCTGACGTTCCCGTATCGCGGTGACGGTGTCCGCAATCCCTTGCTGGGCAAGGATGCGCACCAGGGCCGGAAGCCGGTCCAGCCGTTCGACAACGGACAGGTCAGGCTCCAGCAGGGGCAGCAGCGCGCTTGCCAGCGCCGACAGTGGCCGACTGCCGGAGGCGGGGCGGAAGATGCCCACGGAGAGTCCTTGGGCGCGCAGGCGCGGCACCACGCCGGCCAGGGCGAGTGAGGACTTGCCCGATCCGGACGGGCCGACCAGGCATACCTGGCGATCGGCGGCGACCTTGGCGGTCAGCTCCTCGCTCTCTTCGTCCCTCCCGTGGAAGGATGCCGCGTCCGCCTCCCGAAATGGGGACAGGCCACGGAACGGGGAGGGTGGCAGTGTCAGGGCCCGCAGCGGCTCCCAGTTGCGCAGCAGTGTGTCAGAGGGGATGAGGTAGCTCGCTGCCGGTTCCCCGGACTCGGCCACGACCACCATGCCGACGACGGCGGACAGGTCCTCGTCCCACACGGGACTGCCGCTGAATCCCCCGGAGACCCGGTAGCCCTCGGACGCCAGGTCGGTCTGGATCCAGCCGTCGGCCTGGCGGGAACGGAGTACTCCGGCATGCCACACGCCGGCCGGGCGCCCCTGAGGGAAGCCGAAGACCCGAGCCGGGTGTCCCCACACGTCCAGTGCGTCGACCATTCTCACCGGGCGTCCCTGCGGGATCACGGTTTCCAGACGCAGCACCGCGACGTCGTCGCCCGCCGCGAAGTGCACGATCCGCGCCGGTACCGGAGCCCGGCCGGGCTCGGCTGCGGACAGCAGCGGCAGATCCACGAACACCCGCGCCGCGGCCGTGGGCGGTTGCTCCTCGGGCGTTCCGAGAGCGGCACTCACCACGTGGGCACAGGTCAAAGCAGTCTGTTCCCCTACCAGGAAGCCGACACCCCAGCAGTTTCCCTGCTGGTCCGTGATACGCAGGACGGCCGAGTCGAGCGCAGTCGGGCCGCCCCGGACTGTCGGTGTGGCACTGTCCGGCACCCTCATCCCTCCGGTTCGGCAGCCCGGCGCCCCGCTTCCTCCGCCTGGTTCTCACTCCGGTCCCATTTGAGGGTCACGGTGAAGTGTGCCTGCGCCGTGCTGCTGCTGATCACGATGTCGGCGCCGGCCGACAGCGACAGACCGAACTCCACGGTGATCTCCTGCGGACCCCGCACCGGCTCACTGAAGGTGTCCACCAATTGCCGGGCCACGGGCCGGAGCTCGGACAGCATCTCTCCCATGGACCGGGTCGCCCTGGCCACGACCTGCCCAGGCCGCGCCACCTTGACCAGTCCATCGCCCGGCTGCTCCTGGACCTCGACCTTGACGACCCGAGCCGCCCCGTCACCGCCCTCGTCGAGCGGCAACTCCATCACATAGGCCATCGCACTCCCCCGTCACGTCCGTTCGCTCCGCCCCTTGTTTCGCGTAAGGCGCAACCTCATCAACCACTCCATCGTCGCTGTTCACAGGGCAGCAATAGCTATTTCGGCCAAGATCTCTCACTCCTTGGCGAGAAGGCCCGGGCCGACGGTGGCCTCGTCATGCTCGGAGCCGCTGGTGACGTTCACGAATGCGGTCTTTCTCGGGCGTTGGCCCCAGACGACGCCCGTGATGGGGTGTATCCGTACGGAGGCACCCCCACGGACCGCAGGGCTCACTCACCCGGTGACGAGCGCGGACTTCGGCGTCTTCTTCAGGCGTTCGCGACGCGGTCACGCATCCCGGGCATGGAGAAGCCCTTCGGGTCGATCTTGTCCTGGGACCATTCGAGGCGGCCGATGACACTGCGGGCGGTCCAGCCGTGGGCACGGCAGATCGCGGCGCTGACGCGTTCGATCGCTTCGAGTTGTGCCGCGGGCCACGGGTCGTCGCCGTCGCCGCGGTTGACGCATTCGAAGCCGTAGAAGCAGACGTTGCCGTCCTTGGCGATGACGCCGTGGCAGAGCGGGCCCGGCAGTGAGCTGGAGCCGTCCCGGCAGATGGCCACGGACTTCTGGGTGCCCGAGGTCACGGTGTGGTGGAGTCACCCCGTTGACGGGTCCCCAGGGGCCCTTGTGGTTGCGGTTGTGCATGCGCCAGTCGCCGACCTCCACGACCCGTACGCCTTCGGCGCGCAGAGCGGCGAGGAGCTTTGCTGCGGACAGGGGTGTCGCCATGGAAACCTCCTGATGGGTAGGTGAGTGGGTGCGTGCGGTGAGTGCCGTGGGTGGCCTGTGCTCATCCGGAGGGCTGGCGGTCGTTGCCATACCCGCCGGCCGGGCGCGGCGCGCGCCGCCACCGCGGGGACGGTCCTCGAAGTGCGGGTATGGACCGGTCACGTTGCCGGCCGCCCCGACCTTGCCGAGCCGCTCGCCCGCCTTCACCTTGTCGCCCTTGGAGACGGCGCGCTGGGACAGGTGGCAGTAGATGTAGTCCGCGCGCAGGCAGAGCCCGATCCCCTACGCGCCCCCGTCGCCGTTCGACCAGGCGATGGTGCCCGCCCGTACCGCCACCACAGGGGTGCCGGTGGGTGCCACGTAGTCGTCCCCGGTGTGGCGGCCGACGGAGTAGTCCGAGTTGCGGACGCCGTATGCGTACGTGTCCTTCCAGGCCCGGTCCGCGTCGATGAACGCGGACTGGAACGCCTATGTGTTCACCTCATGCCACCACGGGCGCAGCCGCTCCGGCCACCGGCACCCGTATCTTCTTGCGGGCCTCCGCCTCCGGCACACCCTGGTCCACGAGCACCAGGACCTCGCGCCGCCAGTGCCAATGCGCGGCCACCTGCATACCCAGCGCATGGTTGAACGCCCAACGGGCCGCCCCAGTGTGTCGCGTGAAGGCCTTTACCTGGGCTGGAGTGAGGGCCTGCGTGAAACTTGAAGGCCCGCAGAATCTCCAGCTGCACCCACCCACCCTCTCAACTCAACGCTGCGAAAGCGTCGCTGAGGAACTGTAGAGGGCACCACTGACAATCAGCTCCGACCTGTGCGTTCACGCATTACGTCGGTCCCCCGGGGCGTGGCAGAACGTCGGCCCCGGCATGGGTTCGCTGAGCGCATTCGCCTCGGGAACGGCGCAGGTAGGCAGGGAGGGTCGAACTGCGGTCTTGGACCAGGTGGTGCGTGCGGTCACCGGGCAGGCTTGAGGCC
The DNA here is from genome assembly GCF_009377235.1 of Streptomyces acidicola. Classification (GTDB taxonomy): domain Bacteria; phylum Actinomycetota; class Actinomycetes; order Streptomycetales; family Streptomycetaceae; genus Streptomyces; species Streptomyces acidicola. Next base: position 42,414 of record NZ_VMNX01000040.1, on the reverse strand, counting down.
CGTCCACAAAGAGCGTGGACGGGCCCCGTGACCGAGCGCCGGGCAGGCCTTGCACCTGCATTTCCCCGCAGGAAGCGGGACGTCTTTCCTTGGACCACCAACGCAGCGCCAGCCGACCGGAGTTGCGGCAACCAGCTCAAGATCCACTATAGCCCAGGCCGGAACCCGGGGCGCGCACGGCCGTACAGCCCGCCGACTCCGGACACACCGTGAGCCGCCGGGGCCGGCGTCGCAGCCGACCGCGACGACGTGCCCTGCCAGCTCAGCCTCGCGGATGTGGGTGTGCTTGATCTGGGTGACGGCGGCCAAGAGGGCGAAGAACATCGCGCCCATACCGTTGGGATCGTAGATGCCGGTCAGCGCCTGTTTCTCAGCCACTCCGATGTCCCGACTCGGAGTGCCAGTGCGCGAGCTTGTGCAGCGCGGCCGCGGCTTGAGCGAAGCCGTCGTCGCCGAGGAGATTGCGAATTTCTGCGTTGAACCGGTTGATCTCTGGACCGGCGTCGCGCAGCGCCGCGGAGCCCGCGTCCGTCAGCTCCAGTACGACTGCACGGTGTTCCTGGGGGTGGGCACTCTTGGCCACGAGCCCGGCATCGGTGAGCCGGCCGACCAGCGCCGTCACCGCGGACTGGCGCAGCCCGAGGGTGCGGGCGAGTTTCTGCTGGGTCAGACCCGGCTGGTCTTGCACCGCGAACAGGGCACCGAGCTGGGCGGTGGTGACCCCGGCGGCGGCCAGGCAGCGGCGGTCCGCGGCCAGACGCAGGGCATGTGCGGCTCGCTGCAGAAGGAAGAACAGGCGCTGATCAGGCTCGGGCGGCATGGTCCGATCTTGACAGGGTGAGCCGCACGACGCGATGCTCAGTTCACTAGTGAAGTGAGGTTGAGGTGGACGCATACACCCCGAATCTGACACTCGCCCGGAAGGTGCTGGCCTCCCAGCCTTTCAGCATCTACCTGGGCGCCCGGCTGACGGCTTTCGGAGACGGCACCGCCGTCCTGGAACTGGACGTCCGCGACGAATTGCGCCAGCAGAACGGCTTCGTCCACGGCGGTGTCCTCAGCTACGCCGCCGACAATGCGCTCACCTTCGCTGCCGGTACGGTCGCCGGACCCGGGCTGCTCACCGCCGGCTACACCATCGACTATCTGCGTCCCGCCCGGGGCGAGGCGCTCCGGGCCCACGCCCAGGTCGTGCGCCCCGGCCGCACTCGGGTCGTCTGCCGTTGCGACCTGTTCATGCTGGACTCCGATGGCAACCAGACCCTCTGCGCGATCGCCCAGGGCACCATCGCCGTCGCTGAAACCGTCCTGCCGCAGTCTGCCGACTAGTGTCTCGTGATCTTGTCAGCATTACTTGATCTTGCGCGTCTCGTTCTATTGGCGTGGAGCTCTCTATGGAACAGGCCGCGGAGCTGCGGGAGTTGGTGTGCAGTCGGGACGTGCCTGCGGATATAGCCACGCGGGGCCGGATCGTGCTCTGGTCTGCTGAGGGGCGTCGACGCAAGGACATCGCTGAGCTGCTGGGAGTGTCGCTGCCGACGGTGGACCGCTGGAAGCGTCGTTATGCCGAGCATGGCCTGGCCGGGCTGGAGAGTGACCGGCCCGGCGGGGCCCGGGAACAAGTGCCGGTACGGGTACGGGCCCGAGTGATTGCGCTGACGCGTATGACGCCGCCGGACGGCACTGGTCTTTCGCACTGGTCCACACGCGAGTTGGCGAAGTACCTGAAGCGGACTGAGGGCATCACCGTGTCCTGGCACTACATCGCGCGGATCTGGCGGGAGGAGAATCTCAAGCCGCACCGGTCGGGCACCTTCAAGATTTCGAAGGACCCGGCGTTCGCGCAGAAGGTCGCCGACGTGATCGGTCTCTATCTGGACCCGCCGGGCGGCGCGGTGGTGCTGTCGATCGACGAGAAGACCCAGGTGCAGGCCCTGGACCGGACCCAGCCGGTGCTGCCCGTGGCATTCGCGGCCACCGAGAAGCGCACCCACGACTATGTGCGGCATGGCACGACGAACCTGTTCGCCGCCCTCGACGTCGGCACCGGGGAAGTCATTGGCGAGTGCAAGCCGAACCGGAACGGCGCGACCTTCCTGGCTTTCTTGAAGAAGGCGGTGAAGCCACACGCGGGCAAGGAGGTCCACGTCGTCCTGGACAACCTGTCCACGCACACCACGCCGGAGGTGAAGGCGTGGCTGTCGAAGAATCCGCATATCCACTTCCACTTCACCCCTGTCGGCTCCTCCTGGTTGAACCAGATCGAAATCTGGTTCGGCATCCTCACCCGGCAGTCGATCCGTCGCGGGACGTTCTCCAGCGTCAACGTCCTGGTCAAGCAGATCCGCGACTACATCAGCTCCTGGAACCAGGAGGCAAAGCCCTTCACCTGGACCGCGACCGCCGACGAGGTTCTCGCCAAGGTCCGGCTCGTCCAGACCAACGTGAAGAAACTCGTCAACAACAACTCGAAATGATGCAAACAGGATCACGGGACACTAGGTCCTGTTGCGAAAGTAGCTGTAGTTGCTCCTGCGAGTGCTGATGCAGTCCGCTGCTACCTTCCGGAACCATGACCGACAGCGTGTATGTGGGCAATGCCGGCAGAGATGCGGCACTGGACCGGGGGTGGCTGCTGGGGCATTTCAAGGACGCCTCCGATCCTCGACACAGCGAGGCCGTGGAGATCAAATGGGGCATCCACCCGCAGGGCGATGAGCGGGCTCAGTGGGTGACCGGCGAGGAGCGCACCGCCCTGCTGGTCCTCATCAGCGGGCGCTTCCGGGTGGAGCTGCCCGGGCGCAGTGTTCTCCTGGCCGAGCAGGGCGACTACGTCGTGTGGGGCCGGAGCGTCGATCACTCCTGGTTCGCGGAAGAAGAGTCCGTGGTACTCACGGTCCGCTGGCCCTCTGTCCCCGGCTACAAGGTGATCGATGAGGACGATCCCGCTGCTGGTCATAGCCATTCGTTCAGGACCGCGACCAGCACGGCTGCCTCGTAGCGGACGGCCAACTTGTCATAGCGGGTGGCCACCACGCGGTGGCGCTTGAGGCAATTGACCCCGCATTCGACCGCGGGGGGCTCGCGGTAGTCGGTCTCGTCGAACTTCGGCGGCCGACCGCCGCGAGAGCCGGGATTCTCGCGGTTGCGGACCCGGCCCGCCGGGACGGGGATCGTTGCCTTGATCCCGCGTCGAGGCAGGCAGGCACGGTTCTTGCGGGAGTCGTACGCTTTGTCGGCCCGGAGCCGGTCCCGGCGTTTGCACGGCCGTCCCCGGCCGAGCCGGGGTACCCGGATTGCCTCCAGGACCTGCTCGAACTGCAGGGAATCCCCGCGTTGTCCGGCCGTGATCAGTCCCTGGCCTCACGCGGCGCGCTGTCCAACACGCAGCACGCTCAGATAACGACGTGATGCTCGATCGCCCATCCGCGTGCGGATGCGCTCGGCGATGGCGTCGAGCAGCGGCTCACGGACATCCCGGTCGAGCCTCCGATACAGCGACAACGAGCGAAGGTGATCGGCGAAACCGCCCCCGTTGAACCACTGAAGCGTTGGATACCAGCGCACGATCGTCGGGCCGAACAGCCCTCCGGGATCGTCGACCAGGCCCCAGCCCTCGTCGGTGGTGCGCACGTCGTCCTCCAGCGGCGGGTGGCCCCAGTCGGGGTTCCCGGGACAGAACTGCTCGTGGAGATCGGCAGTCTCGGCATACACCTCCGGCTCTCCCGGCCGGCGGACAACGACGTTGCCGAGCAACGCCGCCCACCCTCCGGGACGGAGCACGTCGTGCGCTCGCCTCCAGCCGATCGACGGGTCGACCCAGTGCCACGAAGAAGCGGCCACAAGAACATCGAAGCGTCGACCGCGGTCGTCCCACTCCTCAAACGTCGACGTCTCAACTTCGAAATTGCCGAAGGAGGCGATCCGCTGGCGAGCGAGCGCAGCCATGTCTGCGCCCGGCTCGACGGCGGTCACTGAGCATCCGAGCGCTGCCAGCGAGCGCGTCGCCTGTCCGGTACCGCAGCCCACCTCCAGCACCGACGACCTTTCGTCCATGCCGGTGATCGCGCCGAGGTCCGCGAACAGTTCGTCGGGGTATCCCGGCCGGACCCGGTCGTAGAGCTCCGGGACCTCGTTGAACACTCGGCCGAGGTCGTGTCGATTCGGGGGCACCTTCGGATCATCGGTCACGAGCGCAGAAGCTATGAGGCTCGTCCACAAAGACGCTACTGGTTTACCAGCAGCCGCTGACTCGCTGGATCTAGCTGAACAGCACACCCTGACGGCATAGTGCCTCCGAGGGTGAGGCGGATCCTCTCAGGTCGGGTTCAAAGTGTGTCGACGGTCACGTAATTCCCCAGCAGCAGCATCAACTTCCCCGCCCACGCGTTCGCGCCCGCGCCATCCGCCAGCGGCGACCTGCGGGTGCCGTCAGTCCCACCAACCGTTGCCGACGTGCCAGCGCTGCACCCATTCCAGGAATCCCCACGCTTCGTCTCCCGGGACTGGGCCGGCGCCCACGTCAGCGACCATCCAGACCTCACCGCGCCTGGGGCCGGTTGTCACCAGCAGCCAGAAGGACTGGCCGTCCTCGGAGCCGAGCACGATCGACCCCTGGGTGTGGACGGCGTCGATGCGCTCATCTTCATCGGGATCGACGCTGTCGTCGTCTTCCCACGGCCAACCCTCAACCAGCGGAAACAGGGCACCCGGCTGGCGAGGTCCGAGATCCGGCCAGCCCTCAGGGAGGCAGCCGAGTCGCTGCAGACCGCCATCTTCCGGAGGGCCGAGGCCGTATCCGCTGCAGATCTCAGCGACCACAGTGCGGTACGGCTCTGGGAGAGCGACCCCGTGCTCGGCTTCCCATGCCTCGACTGCTTCGTATCCCAGTGGCGGCTCGCGCCACTCAGGCTCGAACGCCGAACGCAGGAGCTCCAGGGTGGCCTCGTCAGGCCGGTGATCGGGCGATGCAGTTGTCATAGCAGCATGCTGTCAGTGCGGTGTGACACTGCCGCTGACGGGTGGCGCGGGCTCGAACGCTTGGGCGGGGAAGTTTCGACGACACCGTCAGAGGCTCGCCCGCCTTGGCACTGTGATCAGCACCGCCAGACCCTGGTACGAATAATTTCGGCCTGGTCTCAGTAGGCCCTGTTCTCGTATAGCTGCCGCTACCCGACAAGTAGCTCTCTGTAGCGGATCGGGGGTGCGCCTGTCCGGGTTACGGGCGCACCCGCTTCCGTGCCCGTCCCACCGTCCAGCGGAGCATCAGGGCGGCCAGGATCCAGCAGGTGGCCAGGCGGGCCCAGGGGTCTGCCGCCGGGGGAGCCGCTGTCCGATCGGCCCGTTTCGGCTACGTTCTTCGTCCGGGTCCCCGCCGGGAGCCTCCAGGAAAACGGCTACCAAGATCGCGAAGCTGCCGGGTGCCCGGTCGTGCCTCGTGGTAGCCGGGCCCTGCAACCTCATCATCGACGTATGGCTGCGAGCGGTCACCGACGTCCACGCGTTCGAATCTCTTCTGGACACCCAATCGCTGCCCTTGGAAGTCCGCGATCGCAGCGTGGTGCTGCACACGGCAAAGCACATGGGCCGGATCCTCGACGTACACGGACGGGCGGTTCGGCTGATTCCCTCTACACAGCCCGGCGCCGGAACCACAGCCGAATAGCATCGCATCCCCGTTTGCCAGCCCGATGCTCATCCGTCTCAGCCACGGGCCGTGCCAGCTGACCTCCGCAACCGAGTCTGTCAAGCGATTAACTCTCTCACGTAATTGGCTCTGTCGCGTAAACGGTGGTTGCACTGCGTGATGATCATTGGAGGAGGATGCGGTGGTGGAGGAGCCGCGCCGCCTCCCCTGCCGCCCGTGAGGCCGCCCGCCGGAAGGTGACCTTGCGGACCGCCGCCGCCGATATGCGACGCCTCCCGTTTCCCGACGCCCGGTTCGACGCCGTCGTCTGCGCCGACAACTCCCTGCCCCATCTTCTGACGGAGCAGGATGTCCACGTCGCCCTGACGGAGATGCGCCGCGTACTGCGTCCCGGCGGCCAACTACTGGTCAGCTCGCGCCCCTACGACGACCTGCTGCGCAACCGCCCCGCGTCGACGCCTCCGCAGGTCCACCGGCCCACGGACGGAGGAGAACGGACCGTCACCTTCCAGCTCTGGCACTGGCACTGGCACTGGCACTGGCACTGGCACTGGCACTGGCACTGGCACTGGCACGAGGATGGCGAGCACTACGACTTGGAGCACTGCCAACTCCTGCCGACAGACGGAGAATGGCGCGTCAAGGTCCGCCGGACCGCCTACTGGGCGCTCGGCCAAGACCGGCTGGCCGGACTCGTGGCCAACGCCAGGTTTGTGGACCCCGAATGGCGGTGCCGCAGAAGACCGGCTTCTTCCAGCCGCTACTCATGGCGCACACCGGCACGTAGGTGATTCCACCGCATTGCGGACCATCCGCGACCCGGAGGCTTGTCCACGCGAGTTCCGCTCCGGCATCGATGTGCTTTCCCGGCCGGTCGGACTGGCGGATCAGCGCAGTCCGGCGAAGAGATCGTTCTCGGGTATGGCCGCGCCGGTGGCGTCCTGGACACGTACGAAGGTCTCCATGCCCATCAACTCGCCGAACCTCTCCTTGCCCATCTTGAGGAAGAAGATGTTCTCCCCCTGACTGGCGTGCGCGGCCAACGCGTCGAACTTCTGACCGCTGAACGCGGTGGTGTCCACCCACGTCGTGATCTCATCGTCGGGCAGGCCGATCTCGGCCATCGCGGCCGCCTCAGCAGAATCCGGCTCCGGCATGTCCTCATGAAACTCGCGCATGACCTCGCCGAACCGCTGCATCATCGAGCGGGGCATCGTGGTCCAGTACACCTTCGGTGCCAGCGCGGTCATCTCCAGCGCCGCCATCGTGATGCGATGGGCCTGGATGTGGTCGGGGTGACCGTAGAAGCCGTTCTCGTCGTAGGTGACGACCACATCAGGTCGGTAGTGCCGCATGATTTCCGCAAGTCGGGCCGCGCCTTCGTGCACGGGGGTCTGCCAGAAGGATCCGGGGGCGTCGTTGCCCGGCCAGCCCGCCATCCCGGAGTCGGCATAGTCCAGCATCTCCAGATCGCTGACCTTCAGGACGTGACAGCTCGCCTCAAGTTCTTGACGGCGCATCAAGGCGACCGCCGCCGGATCGTGCCCGGGATCGCCCGGCTTTACACCCCCCGGTCCGTCACCGCAACCGCCGTCGGTACACGTCACGAGAACCGTCCGGATGCCTTCCGCCGCGTACCGCGCGAGGACCCCTCCGGTTCCGGTGGCCTCGTCGTCGGGGTGAGCGTGCACTGCCATCAGCGTCAAGGGCCGACCAGTCATGAAACAGTCCTCCTGCAGAAATACATTTTGGTCCGAGCGCGCGGCGGGCATACCGCGATCTTGGGGCCCGGATCCTGGTGGGGCGGACGACCTTGTGGTCTCCGTGTTCCCCGCCCGTGCGGCGCCGGTCCCTCGGTCGATGCAACCGTGCCGGCCGGACCGGCTGTTCCCGGCGCGGCCACTTGGCGGTCCAGGCGTCGGCGTTCAACGCGAACGAGGTAGAGGCGTGTCCTACCTTCATGGGGGGAGTCCTTGGCGATCTGACCGACCGAGCGGTCACCGCGTCGGCACAGCTCGACGATCTCGGCCTTGAACCCGGGCGTGAACGAGCGGCGAGGACGAGTCTTCTTCTTCCCCATGCTCTCCATGATGGACATCCTCCCGGGGCTGAACCCCTGATCTCGGATGTCCGCCAAAGCGGATCAAGCTCAAGCCTCATGACCGGGCCGAGTGACTCCGGGCAAGCCTCTTCCCCACCCTGGGCGAGCCGCCCGAGCGCACGTCGTCGGAAGCCGTACGCCGACAGCGTCCTTGGCGCGGTGGCGGTGGCCAACGGGCGGGCAGGCAGCCGTGACCGATCCGGGGCGAGCAAGCCGCAGGAGGTGGGAGGAAGGCGGTCCCGAAGACAGCCGGATCGGTCACGAGTCGCCTGCCCGAAGAATCGGTCATGACCGATGCCCTGCGGAGTCCCCGCCACACCTGGCGGTGCGGTCATGGCCCGGGTTCCAACCGCCTGCTCGCCATCCCCTCAAGCCTCGAGGCTGGATGTGCTTCGACGCAGGCCGTCACGCTGCAGCACAGCAGACCTTCGTGGCCGCCCTCCACGCGGCCGCCGAAGGCGGCGACAAACGGATCGGCGCCCACATCCTGCAGTGCATGGCCCGCCAGATGTCCCACCTCGACCACGTCGAAGACGCCCTCGACCTGCTGGCGCTCGCCCAGTACGGAGCACGCCGCCAACTGTCCCCCACAGCCACTTCCATGCTCTGCGCCCTCGATGCCCGCTTCCAGGCGATCCTCGGGCACGTCGCCGACAGCGAAGCCGCCGCCGGACGAGCCCTCGACGCCTTCGAGCGCGTCGGCGGGCCCAACGAAGAGCCACACACGGCCTTCTTCGACCTTCCCGAGCTTCACGCCACCCTCGGCATGGCACACCAGATCGCCGCCAAACACCTCGAGGTCGCCGCCCGCACCCGGCACGTACGACGCTCGACCGACCTCGTAGTAGCGGCCCTTAACGACCGCCCCGAGCATCGCCAGTGCAGCCGCGCCTTCGACCATCTCGGGTCGGCCCGCGCCCACCTGGCCGCAGGCGAAGTCGACGGCGCGGCCGAGGAAACCACTCACTGACTGCAGATGCTGGCACCGCCCGGTCCCGGCGCGTCGCCGACCTGCTCGGCGAACTCTACGAAGAGGCACGGCCGTTCGCCGAGACCACACCGGGACGCTCCCTACACGAGCAGATTCACGACCAGCTCAACGCCTCAGGATGACGCCCCACCAGGGATCTCACCGAAGACGGCCGGCAAAGCAGCACCTCGGGCCGGAGATCCGGGCTCGCGCCTCGCCCATCTGGTCGCACAGCAGCGTGACCGCATCAGCCAGGTCCAGCCACTGTTGATGCTCTGCTACCCGAACTCGCCCTTCGCGCCGGAGCCCTATGGCTGGTTCAAGCCACTGAATCCGCGCGCATGGACCGTCGTCCTCAGCGCGGCCGCTCACGCCGGAAGGTACGCGAGGACGGCTGTGACCGCTTGGGTTCACCGGCTTGGTGAAGCGCCGGCGGCGCGGGCTGGATTCTCGGCATGAACGACGCTGAACTCGCCTCACTCTTGGCCGGATGTGCTCGCTGCCCATATCCCGGGGTATGGCAGGACTCACCTTCTACGGAACGCACGGTCGATGGTGCTCGGTATGCCTTGGTCGCGGACGACCCCGGGCTGAGCGCACTCGGCGTACGGCGTGAGGACGGCTCGCTGTGGTGCCTGCCGGAGGACGGCGTTCCCCACCTGGTGAACTCCAGCGTTGAGGCGTTCGTTGCCTTCAACCGCGCTTATGAGGAGGCCGCTGCTGAGGCCGCTGCTTACGAGGGGCCCGGCGACGGTCTGGGCGGCGCCGAGGCCGTGGACCTGGCCGAGCAGGCCGCCGACGCGCTCACTGAAGCGTTGCTGGAAAGATTTGGGGCGCTTGATGCCGAGGCCGTTGCCGACGAGAACTCCTTCTGGCACATCGGAGCTGAGGAAATGGGCTATGGCATGAGTGCGTGAAGGCGCACCGGCTGAGCTCACGCCGGGCGCGTGTCTGCCGCTTGACTGCCTGTGTGATGGTCGGGTCGACGTGCCGCGCGGGTGCGACCGGCCGGGTGCGCGGCGAGCGCCTTCTTGTCGCCCGGCGAGGCCGTCTCTCGCGTCTTCACTGGTCCCTTGGGCGCGGCCGCGGGGACGGCGACGGCGTCAAGACCAGGCACGGACACCGACCTGGGCGCGAGGATACGAAGTCCGCAGCACGACCGTCCGGCCTGCCGAGGCGTTCGCGGCCTTGATGACGTAGGCCTGCTCCAGGCGCAGCTTCGTCGCCCAGGCCGCCGACACCGGGCACACGGTGAGCCGGGCACCGGGTGCCTCGCCGTCGGCGACGCCTCCACCTCCTCCGGCGCCCTGCTCGCCCCGCGGGACTGCGCGGACAGCAACAGCCAGAAACTCCGACTGGAGGCCTCCGGCGGCGGCTTCCGGCTCCGGCCGCTCCACAGCGGCCTGTGCATCGGATTCCTCCTCCCCCCGGTTGAAGACGGCGCCGAGGCCGCGCAGACCGCCTGCACCGGCACCTCCGACCAGGTATTCACCTTCACCGCAAACTGACGCGCGTGGGTTCGCGGTTTCAGGCCGTGCGAGTGCCCCGTCGACTGCCCCTGGTCGACGGGGACCTGATCCGCGAGACCGGCAGCCGCGCCTACGCCCTGTCCGAGCTGATGGTGCGCGTGCCGTGACGCAAGACAGGCACCTCCCGCCAGGTGCACGACGCCCTGCTCGCCGATCGGCCCGTGTAGGCCCCGGAGTCCTAGCCCAGACACCAGCCGCAATGTAGGTCGCGGGTAGCCAGACGATCCCCGTTTCCCTCCCCGTGGCGCCGTAGTTGGCCAGTGATCGAGGCCAAAGGGGCGGGCATGCGGCAAAAGTGGTCGCCAGAGGGGCTGTTGGCGAACTGGACGCTGGTGGACGGCAACTGGGACCTGGTGGCGAACAACGGCCTCGGGGAACAACGGAACAGCCATTAGCGCTAAGCGATGATCTTGGTCCCGTGCCGACCGGGCGTCGGTGCAGGTGAGACCCGAGGAAACTTGATGCGGGAAGAAGCATGCCAGGCATGTGTGCACTTCGATGCACAGCGCACTGTGGCTGAAGCCCAAGCAGGCAGTCCGTGGGTGTGTGTTCGTCGGGCCGAGAACCGGCTTGGCTGGATAGGCTGAACGCGGGAACCGTTGGCCAGCACCGCGTCATTGCTGCCCCGGTCGGCGTTCTCCGGGCATGGAGCTTGGAACGGAGCCTCCACAGCCTCTACGGAGAGGAATGGTGATCGTCATGGCACGGGTCTGCCCGACGCTGCTGTACCGGGACGCGCAAACGGCCATCACGCAGCTCACAGAAGCCTTCGGCTTCGCCAAAGGTGCGGTGTACGAGGGTGAGGACGGAATGGTGCTGCACGCCGAACTCACCTACGGGGACGGTGTGGTGATGCTCGGCTCGAAGGGCCGTGGCGGCGTCTTCGATGCAGCGATGGGGGACGGACCGGCCGGCGTGTACGTGACCGTTGAAGACCCCGACGCGCATGTCGAGCGGGCCCGACAGGCCGGGGTGGAAATCCTCCGGGAGCCGACCGACCAGGACTACGGCTCGCGGGACTACATGGCCCGTGACGCCGAGGGCAATGTGTGGACCTTCGGCACGTACGCCCCCGGCCGTTAACCAGCCTGAGGAATCGCCGGGATAAGCCCACAAGGGGCCATGTGGCTCACGTGTCCGTCCTCCCGTTGCGTGCCAGCCCAGTGAGGCGTGCCATCAGTTCGGGGGCGGTGCCGCTGCCGGGTCCGGTGATCCGGGCGGGGGCCGACCGCCGCGGCGCGATGACCTGGGCCTCGTCCTGGGAGTCCTGTTCGTCGGCTGCGGCGAATGCGGCCCCGAGGAGGGGGCTGGATCTTCTGGCGCAAGACCAAGGGTCTGTCGTCCATCGGTGTCGACCTGATCCAGGAGTGTGACCCTGGGGCCCAGGCCGTCAAGCGCGCCATGGAACAAGAACGCGTGCGCAAGAACGTCAGGCCCGAAGAAGATCCGCCTTTCCGGGTGGACCTGGACGCCCGCACGGTGCACATTCGCCGCACTGGTCACGACGGGCAAGAACAGGCGCCCTCACCTTGACAGCCTCCTGAGCAGACAAATGCGACTCCCGCCGAGGAAGGGCTTGGTGGTGCGATGTCAGCCGGATGCGTCGTGTGCGGCGGCCCGGGCCTGGGTAAGGGCCAGGCGGCAGGATTCAGTGCCGGTCTGGATGAGGTTGCCGCCGAAGGTGAGCCGGTCGACGATGGCCGCGCAGAGCCGGGGGTCGGTGAAGGTCTTGGTCCAGCCGCTGAAACTCTCGTTCGAGGCGATGGCGACGCTGTTCTTCTCCTCGCGCTCGGTCAGAACCTGGAAACAGCAGCTCAGCGCCCCTGCGGTCCAGCTCCATATAGCCCAGCTCATCCGGCTGGCGTGAGCGCGGTCAGCGCTGCGCGGTAGGCATCCTCCGGCTGCGCGCCTTTGAGGACCGTCCCGTCATCGAAGCGGACATCCGGCACAGAGTCGACATGGACGCCAACCGCGCGGACACGGCCGAGTTCTGCGCGCAACTCGGCTGCGTCGGCGGTGCCGTAGGTGTCGGCGGCTTCCACCACACCGGCCTCGGCGGACAGCCGGGCCAAGGTGGTGCGGTCGGAGATCAGCAGCCCGTCGGTGAAGTACGCCCGGAACAGCCGCTCCGCCATCCGCTCGCCGAGCCCCTGCCGAGCCGCGCGGGCGACCAGCCGGTGAGCCTCGAAGGTGTTGGTGAACAAGGCAAGTTGGAAGCGGAACTCCAGGCCGTCCGCCACCCCGAACGAGGTGTCCGACGCGACCTGCCGCACGAACGCCTCGCCCCGGGTCCGCCTCCACACCTCGAACAGCGGCTCACCGGCGGACGGCGCCTCGGGCTCGGCCTGGAAGGGACGAATGACTATGTCGACCTCGCCGCCGCCGTCGGCGCGGTGGTGGCGGGCGGCCCGGGTGAGGCGGGTGAAGCCGAGGTAGCAACGGACGCACGCAAGGTCCAGGGCGATCTCAGCACGGCGTACTTGGCTGGGCATTGGTGGTCCTTTCGGGGTGGTCACCAGGGGAGCGGGCCGGCGGCCGAGAAGTAGCCGCCGGTGGGGCCGTCGGGTCCGGCGGTGGCCATGAACACGATGATTTCGGCGCCCTCGGCGACCGTCCGGTTTCCGGCGTGGCCGTTGAAGTCGGTCGCGGTCAGGCCGGGGTCGACGGCGTTGATCCTGATGTGCGGGAGGGCGTAGGCGTACTGCACGGTGACCATGTTCAGCGCGGCCTTGGAGGAGCCGTACGACAGCGCCGGGAGCCACACGGGTACGGACGAGGCGTGGGCGGGCGGGTCGGCCGCGACGGCCAGTGACCCCAGCCCGCTGCTGACGTTCACGACGACGGGCGCCTCGCCCGCCTCGAGCAGCGGCAAGAAGGCGTGGGTGACCCGTACGGCGCCGAAGACATTGGTGTCGTAGACCGTCAGCAGGCCATCGGCGGTGGCCTCCGCGGCGGAGGTGGCGGGGCCGCTGATTCCGGCGTTGTTGACCAGCACGTCGAGGCGGCCCGCCTCCTCCTGGACGAGCTTCGCGGCGGCCCGTACTGAATCCTCACTGGTCACGTCAAGCCGCAGCGGGCGGGCCCCGATCCGCCGCGCGGCCTCCTCGCCACGCCGGGCGTCCCGCGCCCCGAGATAGACGGTGTGCCCAGCCTCGGCCAGCCGCCGGGCGGTCTCCAGGCCGAGCCCTCTGGTGGCACCGGTGATGAGTGTGGTTCGCATGCCGTCAGTGTCGGAGCCGCGCGCAGGCACAGGGAGTGCAAAGCTCTTCCTGGTAAAAGCGGTACCAGGCTGGGCGCGTGATGCCCGCCGCCCTGGCCGGATACTGAACCCATGCGTGATACGGGGAACGAAGACGGGAACAACGGACGCCCCGGCGGCGACGACGCGGCCGTCGACCTCGCCGGCGCGCTGCGCCGCTGGCGCGACCGGCTGGACCCGGCGACGGTCGGCCTGCCGGCCGGACGCGTGCGCCGCGCGCCGGGGCTGCGGCGCCAGGAACTGGCCCAGCTCGCCGGGATGTCCATCGACTACGTCATTCGTCTCGAGCAAGGCCGCGCGAGCTCCCCGTCCCCCCAGATCCTCACCGCCCTCGCCCGGGCCCTGCGGCTGTCGGAACCGGAACGCCGCCACCTGTTCCTTCTCGCAGGCCGACCCGCGTCCACCACCGACCGCATCTCGTCCCACCTCACCCCCGGCGTCCAGCGCATGCTCGACCAGATGCGGGCCACCCCGGTCGGGGTGTACGACGCGGCGTGGACCCTGACCGCCTGGAACCAGATGCACGTCGCGCTGCACGGCGACCCTTCCGGGCACACGGCACACGGAGCGCGAGCGCAACGTCCCGTGGCGCCACTTCACCGGACGCCGCGACCGCGTGACCCACACCCGCGAACAACAAGCCCGCTTCGAAACCGCCACCGTCGCCGACCTACGCTCCTCGACCGCCCATTACCCCGCCGACCGGCCCCTGCGCACCCTCATCGCCGACCTCCGCCGCGCCAGCGACCACTTTGCCCGGCTCTGGGACTCCCAAGCGGTGGGCACCCACACCATGGACACCAAGACCGTCCACCACCCCGACGTCGGCCCGCTCGTCCTCGACTGCGACGTCCTCAACGCGCCCGGCAGCGACCTCCACGTAGTCATCCACACCGCCGCCCCGGGCACCGACGCCGCGGACAAGCTGAGCCTGCTCGCGGTTGTCGGCACCCAGGCGATGACGGAGCCCGGTAGTGGTCCCTCCACCGGAATTGGGTGATCCGGCGGTGGAATCGCCAAACGACTCCTCACCGCCTCCGGCGCGAAAAGGGGCCAGCACCCCTCGCCCGCCACCGTCATGCGAATGCTGCGCGAACACGACGAGCAGACCGCCATGGCGGTGAGTGCGTGACTACCTCGCTACTTTGCGGCTGGTGTCTGAGCCAGGCCCTGTCGTCAAACTCCCGTCGTCCGCCCGAAGGGCGGGTCTCTCGGCGTCAGGTGCATGCTCTCGGCGTGCCGGGCGGAAGCCCTCGCACTGGATGTACTTGGGCTTTCGCCCGGTGCGGCGAGTAGGGGTACCTCCCACGCCCTTGAGGCAGTGGGGGAGCGTGCATGGCGCCGCGAGGCTGGGGGCGCCTCCCACGCCTTTAAGGCAGTGGGGGAGGGAGTTTGACGACAGGGCCTAGGACTCCGGGGCCGACTCGTAGTGCACCGGCCGTACTTTGCCGACCAACTCGGGGGCGATGTCGGCCCACTGGTCGATGATGCCGCCCGCCGCGGTCGGGGCCTCCCAGGCCCGCTCTGTGACCAGCGCGCCGATCGCGGCACAAGCCCCATCGGCTCGCGTCCTTCGCGTTGGACCACCCGGGTCGTGCTGGGCTTCGCCTTTGTCGTCGTACTCCACCGTCGCCGTTCTTCCGTGCCGCTTCCTTGGCGGCCCGGAGTGCGACGCGGGCCAGGTCAACGCCGCTGGGCTGGGGTGTCTGTGCCATCCATTAGGCCACCTCCCCGGCCAGCTCCTGGACGCGGTGGATGCCGCAGACACTGCGGGTCGGCAGGGGCTTACGGCCGCACGGCACGGCTCCGTCCCGGCCGGAGCACGTCTGCTGCTCAGCCGTAACGGGGCCTGCGTTGTGGGGCGCGGCCGCGGGTGCGAACGGGGCGGTCAGCGCGACGGCTTCCTCGCGGCAGAGCTTGCACAGGCCGTCCTCGATGGCGCGGCCGTTCAGGACGATCCGTGCGCCGCAGTCGCCGCAGGAACTGCGCGGCGGGCCTTCCGGCCGGCGCTGCGCCGGGACCGGGGTGGGGGTGCGGATTGCGTCATCGAGATCGCAGTCGGCGCAGCGCCCGGCCGGGCCGGGGCGGGTGCCGTGCTGGGGGCACAGGCCCTGCTCGATACGCCGGGCACGCTGTCGGGCGGCGGGCCTTGTCCTGGACAACCTCGGCACAGACCTCGCAGTCCCGGTCGGTCGACCACAGAACACCGGCCTCGCAGTCGTGGAAGCCGCAGCCCCAGCGAGGCAAAGCCACACCCAGCAGCCACCGGCCCGGATCGCGGATCTCCGAGATCATCACCTTGGCGAACCGGGCGGTGAGCCGGTGGTGAAGGCGTTCGGCGTCGGTGCCCTCGCGCAACTGGCGGCCCACCTCACGAACGATTTGCCGGACGACGAAGTCGTTGGGACCATCCCGCGGGTGCGGGGAGCAGACTACGTGACCTCTGCGTTTAGCGCGGGGGGACGCTATCGTGCGTCTACCGCCCAGGGTGTCGACGCCCGTGAGCACCGCAGGGAGGTCGACGGCGTCTTGGACCAGGTGGTGCGTGCGGTCCCCGGGCAGGCTTGAGGCCCGTCCACAAAGAGCGTGGACGGGCCCCGTGACCGAGCGCCGGGCAGGCCTTGCACCTGCATTTCCCCGCAGGAAGCGGGACGTCTTTCCTTGGACCACCAACGCAGCGCCAGCCAACCGGAGTTGCGGCAACCAGCTCAAGATCCACTATAGCCCAGGCCGGAACCCGGGGCGCGCACGGCCGTACAGCCCACCGACCGGTTGGCGGCCTCGATGACGCCGGCCTGCTCCAGCCGGGTCTTCGCCGCCTCGGCCGACGGCTCCGGGCACACGGCGAGCCGGCCGGAGTCGGCGTCGTAGCCGACCGCCGTAACGTGCCCGGCAAGCTCGGGGGCGATGGCCGCCCACCACCCCCGCAACGTGGCGCCGGCGGCGGGACGCTTGCCTCCTCTTGAAGAAGCCGTCTTCGATCGTCCGAAGTGCCCGGTCCGGCAGGTCCGTGGCGTCTCCGCCCGGACTCGTGCAGCGATCCCCATGCCGGGGCCGACGCTCTGCCACGCCCCGGTGACCGGCGTAACTGCTGGGAAACAACCTCCAAGGAGCGCTGGCTCTCCAGCCCGAAACGACGATCCGGGGTTCTTGAACGACCCAGGTTTTTGAAGGGTTCTTTGAAGGCTCCGAGAGGGCGGGCGACGCTTCGGGAGGGATCTTCAGAAAGCGAAGGGGCCCTGAAGGCGTGAGTGCGGCCCATGGGGGCAGTTTGACTCCACTTTTAGTTAACCGCTATCCATTGAGGTATTGCAGAGGAGGGTGGTCCGTGCAGGACGTGGTGCTGGCGCTGCTGGTCAAGAGGCCCTCGCACGGGTACGACTTGCGCGGGCGGCTGCTTGCCGCGCTCGGGCCACTCGGCGAGACGCTCAACGCCGGGCAGGTGTACGTAGCGCTCACCCGGCTCGAGAAGACGGGTCTGGTCGTGCGGGAACGCGAGGACGCGTCGGCGCGCGGTCCGCGGCGCAAGGTGTATGCGCTGACGGAGGCCGGACGGGAGCGGGTAGCCGGGTGGCTGGCCGAGCCCGCCGGGCCTCTGGCGGAGGTGGCGGAGTTCCATCTGAAGCTGGTGGCCGCCGCCGAGTCGGGCATGGCAGAGCCGCTCGCGCTCGTCGAGGCCCGGCGCCGCGAGCTGAGGCGCAGCCTCGCCGAGGCTCAGCACGCCGTCCTCATTCACGACACGGACTCGGAGGCCGGACTGCTCCTGGAGGGCGTAGCGCTCCGATTGCAGGCCGACCTGCGCTGGTTGGAGGCGTGCGAGCGGACCTGGTCCGCCCGCGCCCCGTACGGGGAAGGCGGAGAAAACGGATGACGACACGAGGCAGCCGGTGGGGCAGAGGGCTGTCCCGGCGCGGAGACACCAGGGACCAAACCGCCGCAGGTCCGGTGCTGCGCGCCGTGGGCCTGTCGCGGGTCTACGGGGAGGGCGAGAGCACGGTTCTGGCCGTCGACGGGGTCGACCTCGACATACCCTCCGGGCAGACGCTGGCCGTGACCGGCCCCAGCGGCTGCGGCAAGTCGACGCTGTTGCATCTTCTGGGCGGCCTCGACCGGCCCGACGAGGGTGAGGTGTGGCTCGGCGGGCAGCGCATCGACCTGCTCGGCGAACGCGCGCTCGCCCGGCTGCGGCGCCGCGCCGTCGGCTTCGTGCACCAGGACTTCCACCTGATGGACGAGCTGACCGCGGCCGAGAACGTCGAGCTGCCCGCGCTGCTCGCCGGTGACTCGCCGCGCACCGCCCGGCATCACGCCGCCGCCCTTCTCGATCGTGTCGGGCTCGCGGACCGGGACCGGCACCTGCCGTCCGAGCTGTCCGGCGGGCAGCGGCAGCGGGTCGCCATCGCCCGCGCCCTGGTCAACGAGCCGCTCGTAGTCCTCGCCGACGAGCCCACCGGGAACCTCGACACCGCCGCGACCCACGACGTCCTCCGCCTCTTCGCCGACCTGCGGGCCACCGGACAGACCCTCGTACTCGTCACCCATGACGAACGCGTCGCCGCCACCGCGGACCGGGTCGTCTCCCTCCGCGACGGGGCGCCGACCGAGGACACACCCCTGGCTGCGGGTGGCTCGCAGCTCGGCGCGCTCCTCGGGTGGGAGGGGTGACCATGGGCCGTCTGCTGCTGATCTGGCGGCTCATCGCACGGGACATGCGGCACCGCCCCGGCGAGGCCGTCATGTTCCTGGTCGCCGTCACCGCCGCCACCGCGTCGCTGACCCTGGGAATGGCTACTGACAACGCCGTGGCCAGCGGGTACATGAAGACCCGCGAGGCCACCGCAGGACCCGACATCACGGCCATCACCACCGCCACGGACCCCTCCGACCTGGCCGGGCGCATCGCGGACGCCCCCGGTGTGGACACGCTCGCCGCCCCGGTCCCCGGGTTCTCCACCACGGTCCGCGCCAACGGGCGGACAGAGAACACCGCGGTCGAGGGGCGCGAGCGCACCGCGTCTGCCGTGGACCGGCCGCTCGTGACCTCCGGCACGTGGGTGCGCAGTGGCGGCGCGGTGGTCGAACGCGGCTTCGCCCAAGCACTCGGTGTACGTGTCGGTGACCGTGTCACCATCGGTGGGCGCGACTACCAGGTCCTCGGTACGGCCATCAGCGCGGCCACCGCGGTGTATCCGTGGGGTAATTGGGCCGAGGGCCCGGGGCCTTCCGACGGTGGCGGCCGAATCTGGCTCACCACCGACGACGCCCGCGCGGCAGCCGGCGACGAGTCCCTCCTGTACCTGCTCAACATCAAGCTGTCCGACCCCGACGCGGCACAGAGTTGGGCGGACACCGTCTTCACCGACGACCCCAGGGGCCAGGACTGGGTCAACACCCATCCCTGGCAGACCTTCGTCGAAGGGGACACACGACTGCTGAGTTTCGCCCGGCCCGCCCTGGTCATCGGCGGGGGTCTGCTCGCCGCGGCCGCGCTCGTCACCCTCGCGTCGCTCGCGGCCGTGCGCGCCCCGCGGGACCACCGGCGCGCGGGTCTTTTCAAGGCGGTCGGTGCCACGCCCCGTACCGTGGCCGCGATGCTGCTCGCGCAATATCTGCTCCTCACTGTGGTGGCCGCCGTTGTCGGGGTCACCGTGGGATGTCTGACGGCGCCCGCGCTGGCCGACCCCAGTGCCGGGCTACTCAACACGGCCGGCCCGCCGACCACCGGCATCGTCGTGGCCGCGACCGCGCTCGCCGTACTGGTTGCCCTGATCGGCACACTCGGCCCCGTCCTGCGCACCGTGCGCTCCAGCACAGTCGACACCCTGGCCGATCCGGCACACCTGATCGCGTACCGTCCTCGGCTAATGGCCATGACGGCCTATCTGCCCACGCCGCTCCTGATCGGCGTCCGGCTGATCGCCCGTCGTCCCGGCCGCGCGGCCCTGAGCGCCGTCGGCACGGCCGCCACTACCGTCATGGTGACCGCGGTCCTCACCTTCCAGGTGTCCCTCGAAGCGGACACCGCCCAGGGAACATCCACCGTTCAGGAGATCCGCAACGCCGTGACAGGCCAGGTGTTGCTGGGTGTCACGGTCGCCCTCTTGGCGCTGTCCTTGCTCAACACCGTCTTCGTCAGCTGGAGCACCGCGGTGCAGGCCCGGCGCGCCCTGGCCGTCACCCGCACCCTCGGCGCCACCCCCGGCCAGGTCATCGCGGCGCTCTGCACCGCGCAACTGCTGCCCGCCGTGGGCGCGATCGCGGTGGGGATCCCGATCGGGATCGGCCTGTTCGCGCTGTTCAGCACGGTCGTGGTGACACCGCCGGGCAGCTGGCTCGCGGCCGCAGCCCCGGCCGTACTCCTTGCCGTAGCGGCACTGACCGCCCTGCCCGCCTGGCTCCACACCCGCAGCCCCGCCGGGCGCGTCCTCAACGCCGAACCCACCTGAGGGACCTTCAGCGTGGTCCGGCCCAACCAGGTCACCGACCGGATCCTGCTGCACCGGCGCTCCCCGCGTTTGCGGGGATTTCCCGGAGTAGACCCGGAACCGAGGCCTCCTTCTGCCTCTCTCCTCCCGCGCAGCCGAAAGCCGTGTGCCAGGCGAGTCGGCTGGTTGCTGGAGATGGCTGACTCGGCGTTATAGACAACGAGTCCCACAGCGGTGACGGTGGGTATCCAACCGATGTAAGACAGGGGAGGGACCATGCGGCGAGGAGAGGAACTACGGGAGCGCACCATCTGGAAGAGCGACCCGCACACCCAGGTCAAGCACCTCGTGTACCGGCACTATCTGCAATGCTGGATGGGGAAGATCCTTCAGAAGTTTCCCGAGGCCACCATCGTGGACGCCTTCGCAGGGCCCGGCGTTTACACCGACGGCCCGACCGGCTCCCCCATCGTGGTCGCCAAGACCCCTTCCTCGAGCACACCGCGTGCCCGCGCTTCGGCCAGCTCAACCTGATCAGTCTCGAAGAGCGTCCCGACCGAGTGGAGGAGCTGCAGCGGCAGTTCGCCAAACTCCCCCTCGCCGCAGCTGCGCATCAGCATCCAACCACCGGGCACCTTCGCCGAACAGCAGCCCCGGCTGTCCGCGCTCGCCCACCGCGGCCGCGCCGGATCGCCCGTGCTCCGGCTGTTCGATCCGTTCGATCTGAAGAGCGCGCCGTACGCGCTGATCAGGCAGTGTCTCGCCGGGCCGCGTGACGAAGTGCTGGTCACCCTCTTCGCGAATGAGCTGCACCGCTTCTGCCGGCGTGAGAACTTCGACAAGACCATGACCCCCTACTTCGGCGCAGACCACTGGCAGGCGGCGGTACCTGAGCGGCCCGCCGGGGCCCGCAAGGAAGCCTTCCCCATGGCTTATCAGCAAGGCCTCAGGGAGCAGGGCCTGTTCACTGCCGGCTTCGGCATCAGGATCAGCAACCAGAGCACCCACTACCGTTGGCGCGGCGATCATCACGCGAGCGTGACGGGGTCGCCGCGCCGAATGGTGCCGCCCGCGATCACATCCCCTTCGTCCGGGACCCGAAACCGTGCCGCTTCGCGGCCGTTGATCATCACCGGTCGCTCGGCAGCCATAGGTAGGTGACGACGATCGGCGCGCTGGGCCGTCCACCCGGATTCGTCCTCCGACGGGGACTGCATTGGGGACTCCCGATCGTCAGATTTCACAACTCGCGGGGATGCGCTTGTGCGAAAGCACCTGCAGATTCTTGAGATACGAAGCCTTCTTCCCGTTGCCGACGCAGTCCACTTCCATGGAATAGTTTGCGTTCTGGTAAAGCCTGGCACCACCCGAGCCTGTGGTGGCGTAGACGGATCCGACGGTGCGTGAGGGCTTGGCCCAGGAGCAGCGGATGCTGCCACTCGTCCAGTCAGGGTCGGAAGTGTCCCACGCGCATCGGGAGCCCGTCCCGTTGGTGCCCGTGTAGGCGCATATGTATCCGCCAGGGCAGTCCCAGGCTGCCGGAGCAGCCATGGCCGGACCCGCCATGGTCAGCGCGGCACCTATGGTGAGCCCGAGCGCGGCCAGGACAGCGAGTGGTTTCCTCACGGGGTACCCCTTTTCTCAGAGAGAGCAGGTTCTCAGCGGTCTTCTCGGTGATTCCTCGTGACGAGGCCGAGGGCAAGTTGAGCCAACTTTGCTGAAGAGAATTTGCCATAGCGGCCGCACCGCTGTCCTTGACGCGGAGTGCACGGTTTCTTGACGTTCCGTCTCCGGCCAGCCCTAAGGGGCCGTTGCATGGTCACGTGTCGTCCGGAGTGTCGTGCTGGCTCGTTCTTGGAAGGGACATTCCGGCTCGGGCAGGGGGCGGACGCTGTGCAGGCACGGTCTCAGTGATCATGTGAGTGTCGAAGTCCCATGAACACCTGGCGAGTCCGTGTCCGCTCCTGCGTCTTCTCCCATGCCCACCGTGCTGGCCCAACTGGGCCGGACTGCCGCGCCGGTCCCGCTGGCGGACGCGGTCGCACTGTCCGGCTTCCTGGACCTGGTGCCCGACCCGCGAGGCATCCGTGGCCGCCGCTACCGGCTGTCCGCCCTGGTCGCCGCGGCCGCGGCCAGTGTCCTGGCCGGTGCCCGCTCGCTCACCGCGATCACGGAATGGATCGGCGACGTCCCTGCGTGGGCCTGCCGGGTCCTCGGCTTCCCCGCCGACCCGCTCTCCGGCACCGTGCCCGTCCCGCACCCCCACACCCTGCGCCCTCTGCTCGTCCAGCTCGACGGCGACGCACTGGACCGGGCGATCGGCGCCTTCCTCACCGCCCGCGCCACCTCGGCCGGGAGGCCGACGCTTCCTTGTATCAAGACCTGGCGTCCGCCAGCAGCTTCGCCGGAGCGCTGGAGGCCGTGGCTGCTGAGCTCGGTCTCTCCCTGGGCAGGGTTCTCGTGGATGGTTCGGACCCGCTCCGGTTGGCAGGCGTCGAGAGCACGGTGGCTGACCGTGAGGTGTGCTGGATCAGCCTGGGGACTGTGGAGCGGTGGTTCATCTTCAGCGGCTGGTCCATGGGGGTGCAGTTGGTCTCGGGCGCGACTCAGGACTTGGGCGAGATGGCACGGGCTCTGGACGCATGACGGAATGGCCTGAGGCTCAAAGAGATCCGCGAGGTGAGCCCATTCGTCGAGGTCACCGAGCTGGCCGAAGCCCATGAAGAAAGGTCCGGCCGAGGCAGTCGCAGTGAAGTGGCGCTTGCTCCTTGAAGACCTCCGCCAAGAGTCGGACCGCCTGGAGCTCGCCCATCGCACGCTGAAGGTTGCCGAGCTTGCGCATGCCAGACCACAGCTGCGCCAGCTGCTTCCGTTCACCAGCCACTGGTCGCTTCATTTCACAAGCTGCACTGGGTTCCCGTACTCATGGGACGTGCCGTTCATCGATCCGCTGAGCGACGGACGATACCGGGTCTGCGGCCCCTCACGGAGAACAGTGATCGGTGAGGCAGACACCGCTGAGCACGCGATCGCTTTGGTGGTGGGCGGGCTTCCGGCGAACTGCGGACCAGCAGGGTTCGGATCCAGGAGGAGTTTCCCGTTCGGTTGGTTTGACCACCTGTTAGCGTGCGCGGATGGAAGATCTGGGCCCCGTGACTTGGCCGCCTGAGCCGATCAGGACCGAGAGGCTCGTGCTCCGTGAGCCCGAGACCCGGGACCGTGCGGCGTTCATCGAGCTGCACGCCTCGCCGGAGGTGCACACCTACCTCGGCGGCCCCCGACCGCGTGACGAGCTTGAGCGCGAGATGTCCGGGGCGCCCGAGCGGTGGCCCGGGAGCTTCGTCGTTGATCTCGACGGATCGATGATCGGCCAGATCCTGCTCAGGAGAGCAACGGGGCACCGTCGCCCGGCTGCCGCGGGGAAGGCCGATCTCGGCTACCTGTTCCTGCCGCGGGCGTGGGGATTCGGGTACGCCGCCGAGGCGTGCGCGGCGGCACTCGGCTGGCTCGCCGGCGCGCTTCCCGGCGAGCCGGTGGTGCTCACCACCCAGACCGCCAACGTCGGCTCGATGCGTCTCGCGGCGAAGTTGGGGTTCACTGAGGTAGAGCGGTTCGAGGCATGGGGCGCCGAGCAGTGGCTCGGAATGTGGTCCCCAGTCACGCCGTCCAGTTGAGATTGCGACGGAACCGCCGGCGCATGAAGTCGTTTCCCATGGCGGGGCGTGAGGCGATGACGATCATGGAGGACACCCTCGACTGGATCGAGGCCACCGGCGGCCGCGAAGCCCGGCATTGAGCGGACTGTCGGGCGGCAGCAGAGGGCGCCGTGTGGTCAGGGCGACGCCGCCGACCGCATCGCCGACCAAGCGCAAGCCGAGATCTCAGCCAGCATCAAACACAACCTGCCCAGCGCCATCCTCCAGGGCCACTACTCCCGCTTCGTCGACATGGCACACGTGTCGGAGGCCAGGTTCTCGATATGGATTGCGGCGATCTTGGTGCGACGCTTGTGCACGCTGCGGGACCATCGCCGCGGGTGCGGGAGCAGCCGGCTGGGCCGGACTGTCGCGACGACTACTCGGGACCATCCCCGCGCTTGCGGGGCTCCTCCCTAACGAGGCCGTGGACCAGGCCGAATGCGAGGAGTGCTCCCCACACCTGCGGGGATGGTCTCTGCGGGTTCACGCCGTTCGCCGCACGCCGGGGACTGCGGAGCATCGGCCGTCGTGTTGTCCCGTTGTGCGCGCTCGGCCCGGGCGCCGCGCTGGGCGAGGGCGTGGGTGGCGTTGGATGCACGGCGGCGCTGGGCGCGGGCGGTCTCGATCCGGCTGGGCTGGTCGCTGGGGTCCGGTTCGGGGAAGGCATGCCGGCTGGCCTCGCGCAGGGCGCGGGTATGCGACTCGATCGCGGCAGCGATGGACGGATCGACGTGCCGGTCGGCCCAGGCTGCCTGATGCGCGGCGAGCGCCTGGTGGTAGCCGGGCGAGGCCATGCACGATGCTCCGGCGGCCCGCTGACCTGGGACACCTTCAACGCGAATCATCTCGACCGCGAGTGAAAGGCCCGGGCGCGCCCTCAGTGTCCACCCTGCCCGATGTCGTCCCGAGCGGTACTCCTCTCCCGGCGCACGGGCAGCAGCAGCGTGAACGTGGTGGGCGCGGCACGCGCCAGCGACAGGCGCCCGCCGAGGGTGACGGCGAGGTCGCGGGCGAGGGCGAGGCCGATGCCCGTGCCGGGTCCGCCACCGGAGTGGCCCCGCTCGAACAGCCGCACGCCGTCGCCTTCCACGGTGCCCTCGTCGGCGATGTCGAAGGCGAGGGCGTCATCCAGGTCCCGGACGGTGACGCGCACGGTGCCGCGTCCGTGGACGCGCGCGTTGTCCAGGAGCACACCCAGGATCTCGGCGATGGGCCCGCCCGGGACGCGTACGTCGTCCGGTGCGTCCTGGACGGCGAGCTCCAGACGTCTGCCGTCGCGGGCGAGGAGTCCGTGCCACCGTTCCTCGGTCCGTGCCAGCAGCTCCCCCACCGGCCGGTCCGGCGCCGTGGGCCCGGGTTGCCCGGCGGAGCGCGACAGCCGCAGCACCTCCTCCACGGTCTCGTGCAGTCGGCGGGTGTCGGCCAGGGCCTCCTGAAGCGCCGGCCGGGCGTCGTCCTGGGCGAGTCCGGTCTCCAGGGTGAGCTGTAGGCCGGTCAGCGGGGTGCGCAGCTGGTGGGATGCGTTGGCTGTGAAGTCCCGCTCATGACGCAGGAGTTCGGACAGGCTGTGCAGCATGTCGTTGTGGGTGCGTGCGACCTGGTCGATCTCGGCGACGGCGCTGGGTGCGGCCCGCGCGGTCAGATCGCCCTCGGTCACCGCCCGGCAGTGGCGCGAGAGATCCTCCAGCGGTGCGGCGAGCGCCCGAGCCTGCCGCCGGGCGACGAGGACGGCGACGGTGAGCGCGACCACGGCCGTGCCCGCCAGGGCCGCCCAGCCGGCGAACACACGGCCTTGCACGTCCGCGACGGGGGAAGAGGCGCGCACCACGCCGATCACTCGCTCGGCGTGCGGGACGGGCACGGCGGCGACCAGGTCACCGCCCGACGAGGACCGGGTCACCCGGCCGGCCAGGGCACGGCGGACGGCGTCGTCGCCGTTCCGGGGCCCGTTTCCCACGCGCAGCCGCAGCCGCGGGTCGTACAGGCCCAGGTGCTGCCCGGACGCGGCCGCGGGCAGTTCCGCCGGGTCGCCGGTCGTATAGTCCGGGTTCACCCGGACGGCGGCGGCCAGGGCCGCCCGCTCCAGCGAGTCCCGCTGGCCGGCGTACAGGGAGTACCTGATGGCGAGGGCCAGGGGCACGGCCAGGAGGACCAGGGCGACCAGGACGGCGGTCAGGGCCACCCGCACCACACGCTGTCTCATGACCTCATCATGCGGGCCGCCCACCAGGCCGTACGGCCCTCGGCTCCGACTTTTGCCGTCGTCTAACCATCGGCACGCGGGCCGTTAATCGGCTCCCTCCTAGCGTCTGCAACGTGACCGTCCGGTCCTGGGCACTCACTGGAGGCAATGGCCATGACATATCTACGGAAGTCCGCCGCCGTCGTGGCCGGGCTGGTGCTCGCCTCGGCGGTGACCACCGGGTGCTCCGGCGCCGCATCGGGTTCCGGCTCGGGGTCCGGCTCGGGATCCGGATCGAGCGCGGCGTCCTCCACGCCGAAGACGTCGTCGACCGGGTCCACGCCGAACACGGCGTCTACGGAGACCAATCCGCCCGGCGACATTCCCGACAACCAGGCGTACGTCGCCTTCCAGCCCTCCAGTGGCTTCGCCGGCTTCACGGTGAAGGTGCCCGAGGGCTGGGCCCGTACGACGAAGGGTTCCACGACGGTCTTCACGGACAAGCTCAACCGCGTCCAGATCTCCGCCGTCGCCGCCCCGGCAGCGCCCACCGTCGGTTCGGTGACCAACACGGTCGTGCCTCAACTGCGCACCCAGGTACCGAAGTTCGCGAACCCCCAGGTGACCGTCGTCAAGCGGAAGGCGGGTACTGCCGTGCTGCTGACCTACCGGGGCGACTCCGCCCCGGACCCGGTCACCGGCAAGGTCGTGCGGGACTCGTTCGAGCGGTATGCCTTCTACCGCCAGGGCCACGAGGTGCACCTCACCCTGTCCGGTCCGGTGAACGCCGACAACGTGGACCCGTGGCGCATCGTCAGCGACTCCTTCGGCTGGCGGTGAGCGGCATGCCTGCACGGCCGTACGAGAATGCCCTGACTGCCCGGGAGCTGTACCGCTTCTTCCGGGCCGGCGAGGAGGAGACGCTCGCACTGCGCGGGGTGTCGCTGCGGGTGGCGCGTGGGGAGACGGTCGCTGTGGTCGGCCCGTCCGGGGCCGGCAAGTCCACGCTGCTGTCCTGTCTGGCCGGGCTCGACGAACCGTCGGGCGGTGAGGTGCACGTGGACGGAGTCCGCATCAGCCACCGGCCCGAGACCGAGCGCGCCCGGCTGCGGGCCCGGCACATCGGCGTCCTGCTGCAGACCCGCAACCTGCTGCCGCATCTGAGCGTGCGGGACAACGTGCGGCTCGCGCAGGGGGCGGTACGCGGCCGGCCCGTCGCAGCCGCGGAGGCACTGCTGGACCAGGTGGGGCTGGGGGAACGCCGGCACGCGCTGCCCCGGCAACTGTCCGGCGGGGAGACGGCCCGCGCCGGGCTGGCCGTCGCGCTGGCCAACTCGCCCGCCGTGCTGCTCGCGGACGAGCCGACCGGTGAACTCGACGGCGGCACCGAGCAGCTGGTCCTGCGGTTGCTGCGGGACCGCGCGGAGGACGGTTGCGCGGTCCTGGTCGTCACGCACAGTCCGGAAGCGGTGCGGATCGCCGACCGCGTGATCCGGCTCGACGACGGCCGGGCCACGGAGCCCGCCGGGACGGGTGCCCGGATCGCCGGCCCGGAGGTTCGGGAGGTGCGCCATGTCTCCGGCTGATGTGTTGATCGACTGTCGGGACGCCGCCCTCACTTTCGGCCGCGGCCCGAACGCGGTGGTGGCCGTGCACGGGGCCGCGCTGCGCGTCCACGCCGGGGACCGGCTCGCGATCGTCGGGCCCTCGGGGTCGGGCAAGTCGTCGCTGTTGCATCTGCTGGCCGGCCTCGAACAGCCGACCAGCGGCAGTGTGACCTGGCCCGGCCTGTCCGGGCTGCGGGACATCGGGCTGGTCTTCCAGGGCGACAGCCTCATCCCGGCGCTCGACATCGTCGAGAACACCGCACTGCCGCTGGTGCTCAACGGGATGTCGGACGACCGGGCACGCGAGGCCGCCCTGAGCGCGCTCGCCCTGGTCGGCACCGCCGACCTGGCCGACCGGCTGCCGGAGGAGATCTCCGGCGGCCAGGCCCAGCGCGTCGCCGCGGCCCGGGTGCTGGCGCAGGCACCGCGGGTCATCCTCGCCGACGAGCCCACGGGCCGCCTCGACCACGCCACCGGTGGCCGGGTCCTGGATGCGCTGCTGACCGCGGCCGACGAGACGGGCGCAGCTCTCGTCGTCACCACCCACGACCCGGCGGTCGCCGCCCGCCTCACCGCGCGGTGCACCATGCACGACGGGCGGCTGACGTCCGCCGACAGCACGGAGGCGGACGCCGCCCACAGCCTTGGAGAGCCGTCATGATCAGCTCATGGGCGAGCGGACTCGCCCGCCACCGCACCGGCCGGCTCCTCGCAGCCATGGCCGGGGTCGCGCTCGCCGTCGCCCTCGTCGCCGCGCTCGGCTCGTTCCTGACCGCGTCCAAGGCGACCATGACACAGCGGGCGGTGCGCTCGGTCGCCGTGGACTGGCAGGCCGAGGTGCAGCCCGGCGCCGACCCGAACGCGGCACTGTCACTGGTGCGCACGGCGCCCGGCGTACGGTCCGCCGTCCCGGTCGGCTTCGCGCACACCAGCGCCTTCACCGCCACCGTCCAGGGCAGCACCCAGACCACTGGCCCCGGCATGCTCCTCGGCCTCCCCGACGGATACCGGGCCCTCTTCCCCGGCGAGATCCGCTCGCTGACCGGCCGCCCCACCGGCGTGCTCCTGGCCCAGCAGACGGCCTCGAACCTGCACGCGGCGCCCGGCTCCACGGTCGGCATCCGGCTGCCCGGGGCAGGCGTGCGCCAGGTCCGCGTGGACGGGGTCGTCGACCTCCCTCAGGCCGACTCACTGTTCCAGAAGGTCGGCGCGCCCACCCAGTCCCAGCCCACCGCCCCGCCCGACAACGTGATCCTGGTGCCCGCCGCACAGTTCGCCTCCCTGACCCACCGCGCCACGGGCGTCACCACGCAGATCCACGTCGCCCGCGACGCGGCACTGCCCCATGACCCGGCCGCCGCGTTCACCTCGGTGACCCGCGCCGCCCACAACCTGGAGGCCAAGGGCACCGGTTCGGTGCTCGTCGGCGACAACCTGGGCTCCGCGCTCGACTCGGCCCGCCAGGACGCCCTGTACGCGCAGATCCTCTTCCTCTTCCTCGGCGTGCCCGGCGCGGTCCTCGCCGCCTCGCTGACCGCCGCGGTCGCGGGCGCCGGCGGTGAACGGCGCCGCCAGGAACAGGCGCTGCTGCGGCTGCGCGGCCTCGCGCCCCGCCGGATCATGTCCCTGGCGGGCCTGGAGGCGGCACTCGTCGGCGTCGGCGGCGGGCTCGCCGGTCTCGGCATCGCGGCGCTGACCGGCCGACTCGCCTTCGGAACGGCATCCTTCGGTGCCGGCGCCGCCACCTGGACCGTCTGGTACGCCGTCGCGTTCGTCCTCGGCGCGGCGGTCGCCGCGGGCGCCGTGCTCGTACCCGCCCTGCGCGATCTACGGATGGTGACGGTCGCCGACAGCCGCAGGACCGCGCGCCGCACCAGATCTCCCTGGTGGATGCGCGTTGGCCTGGACTTCATGCTGTTGATCGGCTCCTGGCTCGTCTTCCGCGCCTCGTCCGGCAACCAGTACGCGCTCGTCCTCGCCCCCGAGGGGGTACCCAGCATCTCCGTGTCGTACTGGGCCTTCCTGGGACCCGCACTGCTGTGGATCGGCGCCGCCCTGCTGCTGTGGCGCCTCGCCCTCCTGGCGCTCACCCGCGGACGCCCCCTCCTGGCCCGGCTCGCACGTCCGCTGACGTCTACGCTGGCCGGGACGACGGCGGCCGTCCTCGCCCGGCGCCGCCGCACCCTGGCCCGCTCCATGGTCCTGCTGGCTCTCGCGGTGTCGTTCGCCGTGTCCACGTCCGTCTTCAACTCCACGTACAAGCAGCAGGCCGAGGTGGACGCACGCCTCACCAACGGCGCCGACGTCACGGTCACCGAGCCGCCCGGCGCGCAGACCGCGCCGGGTGCGGCAGCCGCGCTGAAGGTCTCCGGCGTCCGCCGCGTCGAGCCGCTCCAGCACCGGTTCGCCTACGTCGGCTCCGACCTCCAGGACCTCTACGGCGTACGCCCGCACACGATCGCCTCAGCGACCTCCCTGCAGGACGCGTACTTCTCCGGCGGCAGCGCGCAGCAGCTCATGCGGCGGCTTGCCCACCGCCCCGACAACCTCCTGGTCAGCGCCGAAACCGTCAACGACTTCCAGCTCTCCCCCGGCGACACCGTCAACCTCCGCATCCAGGACGCCAAGACCAAGATCCTGCGCACGGTGCCCTTCCACTACGCCGGAATCGTCAAGGAGTTCCCGACCGCGCCCAAGGACAGCTTCTTCGTCGCCAACGCCTCCTACGTGGCGAAGGCAACCGGCAGCAACGCGGTGGGCGCGTTCCTGGTCGACACCGGCGGCACCAACCAGAAGGCCGTGGCCGCGCAGCTGCGCGGGCGGCTGGGTACGAGCGCCACCGTCACCGACCTCACCCAGACACGGGGCACCGTCGGAACCAGTCTGACCTCGGTCGACCTGACCGGCCTGACCCGGATCGAGCTGGCCTTCGCGGTCCTGCTCGCCGCCGGGGCCGGCGGCCTGGTCCTCGCCCTCGGACTCGCCGAGCGCCGTCGCACCTTCGCCATCACGAGCGTGCTGGGTGCCACCCGCCACCATCTGCGCGGCATGGTCCTCACCGAAGCGATCGTGCTCGCGGCCGGCGGCCTGGCAGGCGGCGCACTCATCGGCTGGGCACTGTCCGAGATGCTGGTCAAGGTCCTCACCGGCGTCTTCGACCCGCCACCGGCCGCACTCGCCGTACCCGGCGGCTACCTGATGCTCACCACTGCCGCAGCCGTGGCCGCCGTACTGGCCGCCGCCCTCACTGGCGTACGCCGGGCCAGGCGCCCCGCCGTCGAGGAACTCCGCGATCTGTGAGCACACCGAACAGCCCCGCAGCCCGTACGCTGCCCAGCATGCGCACACCCGCAGCACCGGACCGGGGCCGCTTCGGCGTCCTCATCGTGGAGGACGACAACACCATCGGCCACCACCTCGAAACCGGGCTGCGCAGCAACGGCTACGCGCCCACCTGGAGCCGCGCCGGCACGGGAGCACTCGTCGAGGCATCCCAGGGGTCTTACGACGCGCTGCTCCTGGACCTCGGTCTGCCCGACATGGACGGCCTCGACGTCGCCCGCGCCCTGCGCGCCCGGTTCCCCGACCTGCTGATCATCATCCTCACCGCCCGCACCGACGACATCGACGTCATCGCCGGCCTGGACGCCGGAGCCGACGACTACCTCGTCAAACCCTTCAGCCTGACCGTCCTCCTCGCCCGGCTCCGCGCCCACCTGCGCCGCCGGACCACCGCCTCCCCGCCACCGGAACCCGTCACCCTCGGTGACCTCGTACTCGACGAGACGGCCCGCCGGTGCACCCTCCACGGCGTCGACATCCCCCTGCGCCCCAAGGAGTTCGAGCTTCTTGCACTGCTCGGCCGACACGCCGGCGAGGCCGTCTCCCGCGAGACACTCATGGCGCAGGTCTGGGACGAGAACTGGTTCGGCTCCACCAAGACCCTCGACGTCACCATGGCAGGCCTGCGCCGCCGCCTCACCGCCGCGGCACAGGCATCACCCCGCCCCGCGCACATGCCGCAGATCACCACCCTGCGCGGCCATGGCTACCGGCTGGAGAAACCGCCGGAGTAGCCCTCACTGGCAGCGCAGCCCTTCCTCCCCTCACCGCTGATTCGGCCCGAACCGCAGCTTTCATCGGGTTCCTCCGTGGATACCCCCGCGTTCAGGCGGGGGAGGAAACGGATTCCTGCGGAGCAGGGCAGGGGGCGGGGTTTCGCCGTCAAGGCGAAAGACCGTGCTCTGACCCGCGGCTTTGATCTTCACCTGTGATCTCGCTAGTTTGTGAGCGTGTCCACGAAGCATGTGAAGCGGGCGTTCAAGTACCGCTTCTATCCGACCGATGCGCAGGCGGCCGAGCTGTCGCGCACGTTCGGGTGCGTGCGCAAGGTCTACAACATGGCGCTGGCGGCCCGGACCGAGGCGTGGACGCTGCGGCAGGAGCGGGTGAACTACAACGCCACCTCGGCGATGCTGACGGCGTGGAAGAAGACCGGGGATCTGGCGTTCCTGTGCGATGTCTCCTCCGTCCCGCTCCAGCAGTGCCTGCGGCACTTGCAGTCGGCGTTCACGCACTTCTTCGCCAAGCGGGCCCAGTACCCGCGCTTCAAGTCGAAGAAGAAGTCGCGGAAGTCCGCCGAGTACACCACCAGCGGTTTCCGTTTCCGTGACGGCGCTCTGACCCTCGCCAAGATGGCGGAACCGCTGGACATCGTCTGGTCCCGGCCGCTGCCCGAGGGGGCGGGGCCCTCGACGGTGACCGTCTCCCAGGATGCCGCGGGGCGCTGGTTCGTGTCCCTGCTGTGCGAGGACCCGTCCGTGGGGGCGCTCCCGGCCACTGACGCGGCGGTCGGCGTGGACGCGGGTCTTGACCACCTGCTGACGCTCTCGACGGGCGAAAAGGTCACCAACCCCAGGCACGAGCGCAAGGACCGTGCCCGCCTCGCCCTGGCTCAGCGGCGTCTGGCGAAGAAAGCCAAGGGCGACGGGGCGAACCGGGCCAAGGCCCGCCGCAAGGTCGCCCGCATCCACGCCCGCATCGCCGACCGGCGACGCGACGCCTTGCACAAGATCACCACGAGACTCGTTCGTGAAAACCAAACGATCGTGATCGAGGACCTGACCGTTCGGAACATGCTGAAGAACGGCAGACTCGCCCGCGCCATCTCCGATGCCGCCTGGAGTGAGTTCCGCAGCCTCCTGGAGTACAAAGCGGACTGGTACGACCGCGAAGTGGTCGCGGTCGACCGCTGGTTCCCCTCCTCGAAGCTGTGCTCCACCTGCGGCACCCTGCAACACAAGATGCCGCTCAACATCCGCACTTGGACGTGCGGCAGCTGCGGCACGACCCACGACCGGGACGTGAACGCAGCCAAGAACCTGCTGGCCGCCGGACGGGCGGTGACAGCCTGCGGAGCTGGTGTAAGACCTCAACGGAGTTCTCCGGGCGGGCAGTCGGCGATGAAACAGGAAACCCTACAGCGCGAGCTGTAGGAATCCCCCTCGTTTACGAGGGGGAGGACGTCAACTGAAATCCGAAAGAGGGGCGGGGCGCTGATCGGGGTACCTTCCCGCGGTGACGGGTGTCGACGGCTGCCGGTACCGGGGCTGCACTGACACCCGCCGTTCACCGTGATGTCGGGCACAGGCGGTATCGTCCAGCGGGGAGGTTCCCCGTCGTGGCGGTTCGATGCGGCCGCGGCCGACAGCGCGATGGGGAGCGTTGATGATCTGCCCGCACTGCAACGCGAATCTGCTGTACAAGGAGCGGTCAGGCCGTACCTGCTCCAAGTGCACAAAGAAGTTCGCTTTCGACCCCAGGACCAATGAGCTGGAACTGCATGATCTGCGGATCCGCAAGCTGGCCGGGAAGCTCACCGACAGCGGGCGACTGACCGTCACCGTCGGCCAGTTGGAGGTCGCCGCCTCGCGCAGGAAAGCACGTTCCGGCAGCGGCCTGGCGGAGGCGATCGGCTGTGCCGTGGTCGGCGGGCCTGTCGGTATCGGCCTGCTCATCGGCGGGGTGTACGCGGGAGGCGCGGGAACAGTCCTCTCCTTCTTCGGTGCGTTTCTTCTCTTCGGCGTTGTCGTGACGGTGGTCTCGGCCGTCAGACGCAGCCGTCACCGCAAGCACGGAATCGGGGTCGGGGCCTCCCGTGGCTACCTGCTGCGCGAGTGGATGGCCGTGTACGGTTCGCTCCCGGCAGGCGTCGTCGACGAGAAACGTGTCCGCGACATCCACCGGCCGGAGCATCCGAACGCCGTCCTGCTCTGCCCGGACCCGTCCGTCATCGCCTTCCTGGCCCTGAACGGAATTCCGGAGCGGTTCAGCGTCAGCCTCGTCGCCAGGCCGTACGGGGTGCCGGACAGGGTGCCTGTCGTCGTTCTCCACGACGCGAGCCCCGAGGGCTGTCTGCTCGCCCGGCGCACCCGTGAGGCGCTGCCCGGCCGGAGAGTCCTCGACGCCGGACTGCCACCGAGTGCCGTGATGAATGCGCCGGGTGCGCTGTCACTGCACGGCGTGCGGCCGTCCAAGGACCAGATGGGGCGGCTGCGCGCGGAGTCCACTCTGACCGGCCCCGAACTGGAGTGGCTGGCCAAGGGCGGGATCAGCCCGCTCGTGGCGGTGCCGCCCGCCAAGCTGCTCGCCACCGTCGGCGGTGTACTGGAGCGGGTGCTCGTCACCGATCCCGACCGACGTGAGGCAGAGGCCGTCGGCTTCCTCACCTGGCCCGGCGAGAGCGGGTCCGGCTGAGCCACGCCGGCGAGGGACACCCACCGTTCACCGTGGCGTCGGGCGCCGGTTGAACCTTCCGCTCTGCGATTTCCCGTCACGGCTATACGATCTACGATCTGATGGTGGTCGACAGCGCGATGGGGGGCGTTGATGTCCGACGTGGACGGCGGTTCCGGCAGACCCGGACTGCGGGGTATGGAGCGCCTGTCGCGTGAACTGCCGTACGGAGTGGAGCTGTTCCACCTGCGCCCCGACGGCGGTGTGCTGTTCGCGGACCGCGAGGGCGCGCGCGTACTCGGCCCGCGCGAGGAGTTCCTCCGCTTCATCGACGACGGGAAGTTCGCGCACTACTTCATCGGAGACGCTCAGACGTCGCCCGACCGCCCCTCCAACGCCACCGTCAAACTGGGAGTCGTCGGCCCTCGGAGCGCGTTCACCCCGCATGCACATGGCGGCGAGCACTTCGTCCTCAGCCTCGGTCACGCCTCCTGCGGTGTGTACGACGCCCCGCGCGGCAGAGTCACCGAAATCCGTCTCTTCCCAGGGGCGTTGATCCGTATCCCCGAGATGATGCCGCACTCCTTCGCCAACCGAGGTCGCAAGCCCCTGCACATCCTCGCCGCCAACACCGGTTTCGGTGTCGACCACGAGGACTACGCCATCACCGCCAAGGAAGCCGAGCGCCGCGGCGCGGAAGAAGCCGTACCGGTCGGCCGCCACGGTCTCAGCAGTCGCAGCGTCGGCACCGACTTCGGACTGCTCGCCGCCGCGCTGCGCGACATCGAACGCGTTCAGCAGGTGCGGGGTATCGGCTCCACCACCGTTCGGGAACGCTTCGCCGCCGGCCTGCGCCGCGCCGCGTCCGCGCTGGAGCGCCCCTGATGAACCCATGGCAGTGGACGGCCGTCGTCCTCAGCGGCCTGGGCCTTTTCTTCTTGGTTGTCTTCCTGGTTGTCGTGCCGATCTCGGCCTTGGTGGAGCCGGTGCGCCACATGGTGAGGAGGAGAAGGGGGCCCAGGGTCCTCCCGTCGGCTCCGGGCACGGTCCAGCCCGCACCGCGCGGCGCCCCCGCACAGCAGCGGCCGGAGTATGCACTGCTCTGTCCGCACCGCTACACCGCCGGTCTCCTTGGCCTGTCGCCGCGCACCGTCATGAAGGCGGCGGGCCTGAAGGGCGTGAAGGCGGTGCCGCGCGCCGAGCCCCTGTCGGCGGACGTCCTGCGTCTGCTGCGTGACGGCGGCACGCTGGCCGAGCCCGAGCTGGACTGGCCGGCCCGGGGCGGTCGCTTCCCCCTCGCCGCCATGCCGCCCGCCAAACTCCCCGCCGCCGTCACCCGGGTCATCGAGCGCATCACGACGGAGGTCGAGCGGGAGCGGAAACGCAGGGACGAGGCCGTCGGATTCCTCACCTGGCCCGAGACGAACGGCGCCGCCCCATGACCGCGGACCGCACGCCGCGGCCGGGCCTCTCCGGCGACTCCATCCGGGCCCGCCTGCTCGACCGGGCGCTGACCACCG
This sequence comes from Streptomyces acidicola, assembly GCF_009377235.1. GTDB lineage: Bacteria > Actinomycetota > Actinomycetes > Streptomycetales > Streptomycetaceae > Streptomyces > Streptomyces acidicola. Next base: position 6,741 of record NZ_VMNX01000040.1, on the reverse strand, counting down.
CGATCGCCCGCGCCGCGGCTCCCGGCAGGATCCGGTTCACCGAGCGCCAGCTCTACTACGAGATGTGCCGTGTCCTGCGCCCGGTGCACACCGTCCCGCGCAGGGTTCCGCTGACACCGGCGCCGCCCCTACGGTACGAGCGGTTCGAGGAGACCCTGCGCCGGCGCGACGGGGGGACACCCGGGCTGCTGGCTCCGCTCCCGGCCGCCCCGTCCATGCCGCACCAGCCCGTGGAGCCCGATCTCTACGACTACGGGCTGCCAAGGCTGCTGGTCTGCCAGAGCCGGTCCGTGGCCCGGATGCTCCTCGCGAACGATCTGCATCTGGAGGCCGCCTGCCCGGTGTTCGCCGCCGATGATGCTCCGCTCGACCCCCGGCTGGTGGCAGGGCTCGGCCGGGTGGAGGGCGCCACCGTCCATGTGCTGCACGACGCGAGCACGGCCGGCATCGCCCTCACCGCCCGGGTGCGCGCGGAGGTTCCCGGGATACGGGTCGCCTCGATGGGGCTCGTACCTCGCCATGCGACGGCGCTGCATCTGATCTCCCAGCGTGGCCCCGCGCCCACGCCCGCGACCGCACCCGGCCCGGCCGGTGCGGCGTCCGGCCTGGAACCGCGCGAGCTGGAGTGGCTGGCGGACGGGCGGACGGCCGAGGTGGAATCGGTACCCCCGGCACGGCTGCTCCGTACGGTGCTGCGCATGGTGCGCGGACCGAGGGCGAGCGGCTATTCCGTATGGACCGGGCTGCGTGAGCTGCGCATGGCGGGGTTCATGACATGGCCGTCGGACTGACGAGGGACACGAGGACTTGAGGCGATGATCCGGCCACGCGAAATCCCGTACAGAGATGAACTGCTCGCCGATGGCAGCGTCCACCGCAGATACGAGGACGGGCGCGAGGAGTGGCGGCGGCGCGAGGGCGCCCACACGGTGCGCTGGCATGACAACCAGGACGGCTCCGGCACCGATGAACTGCTCGGGCAGCGGATCATCAAGCGGCAGTACGCGGACGGCCGGGTGGTCTACGGACGGGACCTCGGTTACGGCCGCACGGTCTGGGGCCGGGGCGAGAGCGTGATGGTCAACCGGACCTCGTTCGGCGGACGCATGGGCACGGTGCTCGGCGGACTGGGCCTGGTCGCCCTGACCGTCACCGCCGCCCAGCTGCCGCCGGAGGCCCTGAGCCCGGAAGAGGAGGAGGAACTGCGGCAACAGCAGGCCGCACAGAACTCCTCCGGCGGTGACGGGGGCGGCGGGGACGGCGGCGGCTCCTCGGACGTGGATGACGCGTGGGGCTCCGGCGATGACGGCGGCTGGAGCGACGACGACTTCGGGTGAGCCGTACGGCCTACGTCATACGGTATGGCGGGCCGGCTGGACGCACCGGTTCGGTGAGAGAAAGGGTGGGTGACCATGGCGCGGTTCTGCGCCTGCCTGGCGGCGGAGCCCGAGAGGGCCAGGGAGCAACTGGCCGCGATGGGTGCCACCGTACGGCCCGACGGCCCGGCCGTCGGGCTGATCGAGGACGAGCCCGGCCATGCCACCGGGCCGTTCCACGCGTACGGGCACACCGCGTTGGGCGAGGTCACCCTCCACAACCGGCCCGTACTCCTCGCCGCGCTGGCCGCGTCCGGCGCCCCCGTACCGCCCGACTGCCCGGACGGCGAGCTGCTGCTGCGCTGCTGGGTACGGCTCGGCACGGCCGGAATCCGTGACGCCGAGGGCATGTTCGCGCTCGCCGTGCACGACAGTGACGGCGAGCTCGTACTGATCCGCGACCATGTCGGCGCCCGCACCCTCTTCTACGCCCGTGCCGGCGGCTGCTGGGCCGCGTCCACCTCGCTGCGGGCCCTGCGCCGCTGGCCCGCGCTCGGAACGGGCCTCGAACTCTCCGCCGTACGCTCCTTCCTGACCTTCGCCTATCTCCCTGGCGAGGAGACCCTGCTGCGCGGAGTACGCGAACTGCTGCCCGGCCGCTGTCTGCGGCTCTCGGCGGACGGCACGGTGACGGAGGAGCACTACTGGGAGCCGCGGGAGCTGATCGAGGACGACGGCGCACCACCCGAAACCTATGCGCTGAGGCTGCGCGAACTGCTGGAGGAGGCGACCGAGCAGCGGCTGCCGGAGGCCGAGGCCGTGGGTGTTCTCCTCTCCGGCGGCGTCGACAGCTCGCTGGTGACCGCCCTCGCAGCCAAGTTGCACTCCCACCCCGTGCACACGTACTCCATCAGTTTCGGTGACGAACTCCCCAATGAGCTGGGCTACTCGGGCCTGGTCGCGGCCCACTGCCACACCCGGCACCGTATTCTCACCGTCTCCGGTGCCGCCGTGGCCGCGCGCCTCGCGGAGGCGGCGGCGCTGCTCGACAGCCCCGTGGGTGATCCGCTGACCGTACCGAATCTGATGCTCGCCGAGGCCGTGGCGGGTGACGGGCCACGGGTCGTCCTGAACGGGGAGGGCGGCGACCCGGTCTTCGGCGGACCGAAGAACCTGCCGATGCTGGTGTACGAGATGCACCGCGGCGATGTGGCCGGTGGAGATGCGCAGGACGCGCGCGAACTCGCCTATCTGCGCTCGTACCGCAAGTGCTACACGGATCTGCCCGACCTCCTGACCGCCGAGGTGCTGGACGCCCTCGCCGAGGCGCCCGCACCTCAGCGTTTCGTCGCCCCGTATCTGCGGCCGGGAGCCGGGGACGGGCGGATGGACCATCTGCTCAACAAGCTGCTGCACTGCAATCTGCGCACCAAGGGCGCCCATCACATCCTCACCAAGGTCGAACGTCTCACCGCCTCCCAGGGCATCGAAGGCCGGGCCCCGCTCTTCGACCGCCGTGTGGTGGACCACGCCTTCGCCACCCCACCGCGGTGGAAACTGAACGGCGCCGTCGAGAAGTGGGTGCTGAAGGAGGCCGTACGCGATCTGCTGCCCGGCACGGTCGTGGACCGGCCGAAGAGCGGTATGCGGGTACCGGTGCAGCAGTGGCTCGGCGGTCCGCTGAAGGAGCTGGCGGGGGATCTGCTGCTGGGCCGGGAGGCCCGCGCCCGTGGCCTGTTCAGACAGGACACGGTGCGCGGCTGGCTGCGCGGTGAGGGTGCGCTGCTGCCGAGACAGGGCGGCAAACTGTGGCTCGTGCTCACCCTGGAGCTGTGGCTGCGTGCGTACGACATCCGCTGACACCCGCGGCCCCCTGGCGGACCCGCCGTCGTCCGCCTGACGTCCGCCTGTCGTCCGCCGCGATCCGTCAGTGTCGGCCCTCATCCGCTGCTGTTGTCGTCATCCGCTGTTGTGCCGTTCATCCGCTGTCGTCCGCCGAAGGAGACCCTGTTGGAAACCGTCCAGCTCATCGACCCCCGTACCGGCAGGGTACGAGGCAGCTCGGCAGTTGCCCGTGACGCGCAGGTCGCCGCAGCGACCCGCGCGGGCCGCCGGGCCCTCACGGGGTGGCGCGCGCTGACCCCGCGGGAGCGGTCCCGGCGGCTCGACCGGCTCGCGGGGCTGATCGAGGAGCACGCCGCCGAGTACGTGGCCCTGGAGTGCGCCGGTACGGGCAAGCCGGAGCACGAGGCGGCCGGTGAGGTGGAGCAGACGGCGGACCTTTTCCGCTTCTACGCGTGGGCGGCGCGCACCCGGTCCGCCCCGGCGGCGGGAGGGCTTGTCGCGGGCCATGAGAGCTGGGTCCGCTGGGAACCGCTCGGCGTCGTCGGGGTCGTCGTCCCCTGGAACTACCCGCTGCTGATGGCCGCCTGGCGATGCGCGCCCGCCCTCGCCGCGGGGAACACGGTCGTCGCCAAACCCGCGGAGACCACCCCCGACTCGCTGCTTCTGTTCGCCGCGCACGCCGGTGAGGCGCTGGGCGAGGCCGTGGCGCAGACGCTGCCCGGCGACCGCGAGAGCGGGCGGCTGCTGGTAGCGGGCGATGTGGACATGGTGGCGTTCACCGGCAGCGCGAGGGCCGGAGCCGATGTGGCGGCACGCGCCGGGACGAAGCGGGTCAGCCTGGAACTGGGCGGCAACAGCCCGGTCGTCATCCTGCCGGACGCGCCCGACGACACCTGGGAGCAACTGGCGAGGGCCACCACATACAACGCGGGCCAGAGCTGTGCCGTACCCGCACGGGTGATCACCCTCGGTGTGAACTACGAGACCGTGGTTGACCGACTCGGCGAAGCGATGCGCCGGCGCGCGGCGGGGCGAGACTTCGGGCCGCTCAACAACCCGGACCAGGCGGCGCGTTACGACCGGATCGTGGCCGCGTCCTCGGCGAAGGTGACGGTGACGGGTGAACTCGCCCTGGAGGATGGAGAGTCGGGCGGCCACTGGCGTCCGGCACGGATCCTCGCGGATCTCCCTGACGACGATCCGGCGGTGGTGGAGGAGGTCTTCGGCCCGCTGCTGACCGTTCAGTCCGCACCGAGCGTCGAGGATGCCATCGCCCTCGCCAACGGCGTCCCCCAGGCTCTCGCCGCCAGCGTCTGGACCCGCGATCTGGAGGCGGGTCTGGATCTGGCCGGTCGCCTGAACGCGGGGGAAGCCTGGCTCAACTGCCACCTGGTCCAGACGGCGGAGCTGCCGCACGGAGGCCGTGGCGCCTCGGGCCACGGTACGGACCTCAGCACGCTCGCCCTGCACGAGTATCAGCGCCCGAAGACGATCACGGCACGAGTGACGACGCCGTGGTCCGGCTGAGGACGCACGACGAAAGGAGTGCCGTCCGCCCGAGGCGCGAGGCCCGCGGCGGGCGGCGGGCGGCATTCGCCCCCATCGCCTTGGGGGCGGTGGCGGGGCTGGGTCGACGCCGGTGACGCGCGGCGGTAGAACCGCTGCTCCGCGAGCGCGCGGCCATCTGGCCGGCCGGCTATCGGCGGACACGGAGAAGCCCAGGTCTCGAACTCGCCGTCGAGGGGGACGGGGCGGGAGATGCCGAGCCGTTCCCCGGCCGGGCGGGACTCCTCGGCGCCGCCACCGCGCCGCCGATGGCCCGTGCTCCGTCAAGGCCGACAGCCGGTGCCGGCCTTGCGGTTCACGAGCTCGGGAACGGAGGCCCGCCCACCATGAGGCCACCATCAACAGTCAGGACACGGCCGGTGACGTAGCTCGCCTTGTCGGAGCCCAGGTACTGGACGGCCTCGGCGATCCCCGCGCAAGGAGGAAGCCGACAGTGGACGGAGCCAGCGCCGTGGCACCCAGCTGGGCGGCCGTGGCCCAGGCATAGCCGGTCGCCCGCAGCGGCGTCGGATAGAACTCGCCGTTCCATGTGTTCCACACGCCCCAGGCACCGAGACAGAAGAAGGACAGGGCGAAGTTGGCGATGTACATCTCGGCCGGGCTGCCCGCATAGGCGAAGGCCACCCCTGACACGGCGGCCAGGCCGGCATACGGCAGGAAGACCTTCTTTCGCCCGTAGCGGCTGGTCAGCAACGACGCGGACACGTAGCCGCGGATCATGAACACGGCGCTCAGGGCCACGAAGCCGAGGCTGGCGGACATGCTCAGGCCCTTGTCCTGCAGCAGCGTGGGCAGCCAGGTCTGCAGGCCCCAGTAGCCCCAGTTGAAGGTGAAGTTCACGACCAGCATCTGCAGCGTCAGCCGCAGCAGCCGCCCGCGGAAGAGGTCGCCGGTGCGGCCCGCCCGTTCCGTCCGGTCGCCGCTGGTGAACACGGTTCCCTCGGGCACATCCGCACCGAGCCGGCGGAGAACCGCGGCGGCTTCGGAGTGCCGGCCGCGTTCCGCCAGCCAGTAGGGGGAATCGGGCACCCAGGCGCGGATGGCGAGCACCCAGACGCCGGCGAGGCCGCTCACGATCGCGACCACGTGCCAGCCGAGCCCTCCGACCAGCCGGGTGACGCCGACGGCCAGCAGGACGCCGATCGGCCAGCCGATGGAGAGGTAGACCGCGCCCGCCCCCGTGTCCGGGAGGGCAGCAGTTCCAGGAAGTACGGAAACGTCACCGTGTAGATGCCCGCGAGGGCCATGCCCGAAAGGAACCGGGTCATCATCAGCATGCTGAAGGTCGGCGAGGCCGCGCTCGCCAGAGCGAGGACACCGTACGCGGTCAGTGACCACACGCACACACCGCGACGTCCGATGCGGTCGGAGAGCGGCCCCCACACCAGACTGCCGGGAATCATGCCCAGCGCCACCGCCGACAGGGCCCAGCCGATGCGGCCTGTGTCGATGCCGAACGCGGTGCCGAGGTCACCGGAGACGTAGATCAGTGCCAGCTGCTCCCAGGACTCGATGACGAACGCGACGAAGAGCGCCGCCGCGGCCAGCAGGTGCGCCCTCCCGAACGGCATGTCGTCGAACCATGCCCCAACCGGCTGTGGCGATGTCTTGCCCAGCGCTGGGCCCTCCGCTGCCGGCCCAGATCTTCCCACGGCACTCATCTGCTGTCCTCCTGCGCCTCACCACCGGTACATGTCCCTCCTCATCGAGGGTGGCGGCACCATGGTCAGCATCGACCCGGCCGCTGTGTGCGCCACGCACAAGCGGGTCCGCCCGGCTGTGCATGCTGCCCGGCCATCCGCGACGGCACAGCGGAACGCAGCACGCCCATGAGCACGCGCCACGGGCGCCGGACACACTCCCGGACGCCGGACGCGGAAAACAACGGGGAGCGGAAAGCGGAGAACTGCGCGGTGTGTCCGCGCGGTGGTCATGAGTCAGGGTCGTCGACGATCCGGATGACCGAGTTGGGGCACAGGCTCGCGGCGAGGCGGGCGGGGGCCTGGAGTTCGGG
>NZ_VMNX01000409.1 GCF_009377235.1 Streptomyces acidicola | reverse complement strand
CCCGTACGGCCTCCCCACCCCCCTCGACGGCACCGCCTCCGCCCTCGTACGCCCCTACCTCACCGCCCACGAAGAGAAAGAGGAAGCCGTACTCCGGCAGCGCCGCCGCCTCACCCTCGTCCTCGCGGCGGACTTCCGAATCGACCTCGACCGACACCTGATCGGCGCGGAGAAGGTGGCCGCCTGATGGCACGTGCAAACGGCACAACCTCCCCGCGGCTCCTGCCCTGGCCTTCCCCGGATGGCAAACCCTGCTACCTGGTGACCGACAACGGCGGCAGCTACCTCTCCCGCCTCGCCGACGACTTGGAGGCCGTCCAACTCGCCACCGGCACCGACGTCCTCGGCCTCGCCCGCAAGGTGCTGGACGACCCCGTATCGCCGTACACCGAGGTGCGGTACGCAGGCCTCCGCCTCGCCGAGTGCCTCACCGACGCCCTGCGCGTCGCCGAGTCCCGGGGCATGCGCCTGCCCGCACCGGAGGACGAGGAGCCTGAGGACACGGCCAGTCCCGGAGAGCGAGAAGGCACCCCGGCGACCGGACCACCCTCCCGTATCGGATCACGCCCCTCACGAGCAGCGAATCCGGCGCCGTAGGCGTCATCTACATGGCGTTCGGGCCGTAAGCCCCGACAAAGACAGAGGGCGCCCCCCGCAACCTTGCGTTGCGAGGGGCGCCCTGCGCGGCCGAGGAAACTAGCCGCCCAGCACCGTCAACGGCACCTGCACCATGATGGCCGTCCCCGACTCGCTCGCCGTCCAGCCGCGGCCCGCGGGGAGCGGGGTGCGGGCCTGTTCCGTGGAGATGCGGACACCGATGAGGTCGCCCTCGGCGATGCTCTTGGGGCCCAGGAGGATGCCGCGTCGGGAGCGGCGGGCCATGCCGACCCAGCCGAGGGAGCTCATCGACTCGGGCAACCCGGCCAGCAGCAGGCCCTGTTGGCGGTCGCGCCCGGCGGCGGCGACCTGCCTGAGGACCTTGTCGGCCCGGCCGCTGAGCAGCAGGTCCGCGTCGTCCACGACGACGACCGTGGGGCGGCCCGCGACCGCCTTGAGGGCCTCGGTGACCGCGTCCGCGGAGGGGTCGGGGTCGGTGAGGACCTGGGCGAGGTCGTGCGCCGCGAGCTGCCTGAGCTGGGACTCGCGGGGCGTGATCACGACGAGCGAGGTACCGCCCAGGAGCAGCGACACGCACATGGAGGCGAGGGTGGTGCTACGCCCCGTACGCGGCGGGCCCGCGACCATGAACGACCCGCCGCTGGCGGCGAAGTCGAAGCCGAGGGGCTCGCCGGTGTCGCCGCCGACGCCGAGGAGCGCCCACAGCGGGCGGCGGTTCGCCTCCGGGATCTGGTCGACGGCGTCCTGGAAGCCGATCAAGGTCGGCAGTTCCGCGATGCGGAACGGCCGCCGGGTCGCGGCGACGGACGCGTCCCGGGCCGTCGTGCGGCGGCCGATCTCGCGCAGTGCGTCGCCCTGGTCGGCGCCGTCCTCGGCCGGCAGGAGCGCGATCTGGGCCTCGATGCCGCTGGGGGCGAGCCAGCCGCGGCCGGGGGGAATGTGCGCGGGAACCTTGTTGCGGGTCATCCCGGCGAGGTTGTAGTCGCTGGGGTCGGCCTGCTTCAGCAGCAGCCGGTTGTCGTTGTGGGCCGCCAGGCGACCGCCGAGCAGGACGCGTTCGGAGGTGGCGATGACGTGGATGCCGGCCGCCGTGCCCTCGCGGAGCAGCCGGACGACCTCGGTGTAGACACGGCCCCCGTCGTAGTCGTCGAGCATGGCGCTGAGCGCGTCCCAGCCGTCGATGAGGAGCAGGAGCCGGGCCGGGCGGCGGTCCTTGGGGAGCTTGGCCCGCAGTTCGCCGAGTCCGGCGCAGTCGTGCTGCGAGATCAGCCGCTGACGTACCGTCAGTTCGCTGCTCAGGCGGGCGATGATCCGTTCCAGCCGCTCGGTGTCGTGCCGGGAGACGACGGCCCCGCAGTGCGGCAGCGATTCGAGGGCGGCGAGGCCGCCGCCGGACGCGTCGATGCCGTAGATGTGGAGATCGGAGCTGGGGATGGCGAGGGCTGCCGCACCCGCGATCGTCCGCAGGACCTGGGTGCGGCCGGAGCGGGGCGAACCGATGACGTAGAGGTGGCCGAAGCTGGAGAAGTCGATGACGCCGAGCCGCTGTTCCTGGCGCTGCGGGATGTCCAGCAGCGCGTACGGGACGAGCGGCAGGGCGCCCGGCGGGGTCTTCGGCACCGGCGGCAGGTCCTCGATGCCGACGCTGTCGGCCATCGGCGGCAGCCACGGGCTGGCCTGCGGCTGGTAGTCGTCCAGCATCTCCGCGGCACGGCCGATGGCCTCGACGAGGGCGCGCAGGTCGGTGAGCGGCTCCTCCCCGGGGACCACGGCCACGGCCAGGTCTTCGTCCTCATGGGCGCTGACGTCGGTGGGGCGGCCGAGCCGGGCCCAGGTCAGTTCGACGCCGCGTACGGGCCGGGCGGCCGCCGACTTCTCGGCGGGCGCCGCACCGCCGCGTTCCGCGCCGACCCAGGCGCTCTGGAACGGCGTGGGTGCCCCGGAGCCGCGCCGGATCAGGGCCCGTCCGGGGTTGCTGGGCGAGATGCTGACCGCGTCGGGGGCGTTGATGATGTCCTGGCTCTCGGACCGGTCCGTCACGCGCAGCGCGATCCGCAGGTTGGTGTTGGCGCGGATCTCGTTGCTGACCGAGCCGCCGGGCCGCTGGGTGGCCAGCACGAGGTGCAGGCCGAGGGAGCGCCCGCGCTGGGCGAGGCTGATCAGGCCCGGTACGAACTCGGGCAGTTCCCGTACGAGCGTGGCGAACTCGTCGATGACGAGCAGCAGTCGCGGCAGCGGCGGCAGCTGCGGGTCGCGGGCCCGCTTGGCCCGGTACTCGGAGTGGTCCTTGGCCTCGACGTCGGCCAGCACCTGCTCGCGACGACGCAGTTCGGCGTCGAGGGAGGCCAGGGCCCGCTGGACGAGGTGCCCGTCGAGGTCGGTGATCATGCCGAGGGTGTGCGGGAGTTCGGCACACTCACGGAACGCGCTGCCGCCCTTGTAATCGACGAGGACGAAGGCCAGTTCGTCGGGCCGGTTGGCGGCGGCCAGCGAGGCGATCATGGTCTGCAGCAGCTCGGACTTGCCGGAGCCGGTGGTACCGCCGATCAGCCCGTGCGGCCCGTCCCTGACCAGGTCGAGGCGGAGCGTCCCCTCGTACCCGGAACCGAGCACGAACGCGGTGGACGCCGGGCGGCGGGCCCACTCGGTGACCAGCGCGGCCGGGTCGGGCGGCTCCTGGCCGAGCAGCGGGAGCAGCCGTACCTCGGTGGGCAGACCGGAGTCGCTGTCGACCGTGACGTCCCGCACCGGGGCCAGCGCCCGCGCGACCTCCTCGCACCAGTCGGGGGTGACGAGGTCGGCCCGGATGCCCTCGACGGCGGGGGCGCCGGAGGTCCGTACGGTCAGCCGGTTGCCCTCGGTGGTGACGACCGCGGTGCACTCCTCCGGCAGCAGCCGCTCCCGCTCGTCCACGCACAGGCTGAAGATCCGCACCGCGGGTCCCTGGGTGAGCACCTGCACCACGCCCGGCACGTCCCGCAGTCGGCGGGCGCCGTCGAGGACGACGAGCACGTCGGGCTCGCTCAGCAGGGTGTGGCCGAGGGCGGAGGACGCCTGGGCGGTGAACCGGGCCTGGATGTCGGCGATGAGTTCGTTGACGCGGTGGGCGGTGCTCTCCGGGTCGTTGCCGAGCGCGATGACGCTGCCCGGGCGGCCGGGCCTGAGGTGCGGCAGCCAGCGCACCCAGCTCCAGGCGTCGGCGTGCTCGTCGCTGGTCAGGACGACGATCCGCAGGTCGCGCGGGCTGTGCAGGACGGCGGCCTGGGCGACGGCCCAGCAGGCCACCGTGCGCGGGGTGTCGCCCTGTCCGGCGAGGCCGACGACGCCGAGGTCGGCGAGTTCGACGCCGAACGGCGCGTCGGCGAGGCGCCAGTGGACATGGCGGTGGTTGGTCTCGCGGGCGTGGTCGTCGATGCGCTTGAGGGAGGGGCGGGTGACCGTCCCGACCCGCAGGGTGAGGTGGTCGGGGTCGCGGCGGCGGCGCTGCCAGAGCAGGCTGCCGGGGCCGGTGGCGGTGAGCAGCACGGTGGCCGGGTCGGGGAACGTCGTGTTGCGCAGGTCGCGTTCCTCGACGGTCGCGTCCCGCATCTCCAGCTCCAGGGCCGCCCGGCGCAGCCGGTAGACGCGCAGCGCCTCCTCATGCGCCCTGCGGCCGGAGCGGCGGCCGATGATCCAGTTGCTGACCGCCATCATCGGCGTGAAGAAGATGAAGATGACGAAGTAGAAGGAGCGGAACAGGCTCATCATGACCAGGCCCATGACCAGCGGGGCCATCATCATCATGAACGGGAAGGGCCGGTTCCTGCGCTCGCCGGGCGGACCCTGCATCCGGATCGACTCGGTGTCCAGGTGCGGGGCGATACGCGGCGGCCGGTTGTACTCGATACCGAGCCCGTCGGCCGACGGGTTGACGGCCGCGTCCGGCTCGAACGGCGGCATGAGCCGCAGCAGATGGTCGCCGAGCGAGAGGTCGGCGTACGGGGGCCAGGGCTCGGTGCCGTAGTCCGGGGCCGGCAACTGTCCGGCGGGGGGCAGCGCTTCCGGGGCCGGCAGGCCGTCGGGGC
>NZ_VMNX01000408.1 GCF_009377235.1 Streptomyces acidicola | reverse complement strand
CCCCAGGGAAGGGATGGGACGGGTAGGGGCGGCGGGGGCGAGCAAAAACCCGGGGCGGAGCGCGGGCCCGCGGTTACAAGAACGCCAGGTGCACGATCCAGAAGCTCGCCGCGGCTACCAGCGCGGCGGCCGGCATCGTGATGAACCAGCCGAGGATGATGTTCTTGGCCACCCCCCAGCGGACGGCGTTGACCCGCTTCGTGGCACCGACGCCCATGATGGCCGACGTGATGACATGCGTCGTCGAGATGGGCGCCCTGAAGATGAATGCAGTGGTGAACATGATCGACGCGCCGGTCGTCTCCGCCGCGAACCCCTGCGGCGGGTCGAGCTCGATGATCTTCCGGCCCAGTGTGCGCATGATGCGCCAGCCCCCCGCGTACGTACCGAGTGACAGCATCACGGCGCATATGACCTTCACCCAGACCGGGATCGGATCGCCGTAGTCCTCGACATCCGCGATGACCAGGGCCATGACCACGATGCCCATCGTCTTCTGGGCGTCCTGGAGGCCGTGCCCCAGAGCCATGCCCGCCGCCGAGACGGTCTGGGCTATGCGGAAGCCCCTCTTCGCCTTGTGGGGGTTCGCCCGGCGGAATATCCACATGATCAGGCACATGACCAGATAGCCCACCAGCAGGCCCACCAGCGGCGACACGAACATCGGGATGACGATCTTGTCCAGGACGCCGTCCCAGTACACCGTCGAACCGCCGGCCAGCGCCGCGCCCACCAGGCCGCCGAAGAGAGCGTGCGACGAGGAGGAGGGCAGGCCGTAGTACCACGTGATCAGGTTCCAGGTGATCGCGCCGACCAGGGCCGCGAAGAGGATGGCCATCCCCTTGGCGCCGTGGGGGGTCTGGATCAGACCCTCACTGACCGTTTTCGCGACCCCGCTGCCGAGAAAGGCGCCTGCCAGGTTCATGACCGCAGCCATCGCGAGCGCAGCCTTCGGCGTCAGCGCGCGCGTCGACACGGACGTCGCGATCGCGTTCGCCGAGTCGTGGAAACCGTTGGTGTACGTGAAGAAGAGCGCGACCCCGATGGTCACGACCAGAGCGAAGGTGTCCATGAAGGGCTCAGGACTCCTTGACGGCGATGGTCTCGACCGTGTTCGCCACGTGCTCGAACGCGTCCGCCGCCTCCTCCAGCACATCCACGATCTGCTTGAGCTTGAGGACCTCGATGGCGTCGTACTTGCCGTTGAAGAGGTGCGCGAGAAGCTTCCGGTGGATCTGGTCCGCCTGGTTCTCCAGACGGTTCACCTCGATCCAGTACTCGGTGAGGTTCTCCATGGTGCGCAGGTTCGGCATGGCCTCGGCCGTCAGCTCGGCAGCGCGTGCCAGGACCTCGATCTGCTGCTCGACGCCTCTGGGCAGTTCGTCGACGTTGTAGAGGACGACCAGGTCGACGGCCTCCTCCATGAAGTCCATGATGTCGTCGAGGGACGATGCGAGGGAGTAGATGTCCTCGCGGTCGAACGGCGTGATGAACGAGGAGTTCAACTGGTGGAAGATCGCGTGCGTGGCGTCGTCACCTGCGTGTTCCGCGGCCCGCATACGCTCGGCGATCTCGGCCCGGCCGGCGGTGTCCGCCCCGAGCAATTCCATGAGGAGCTTCGAGCCCGTGACGATGTTGTCCGCGGATGCGGCGAACATGTCGTAGAAGCTCGTCTCCCTGGGGGTCAGACGAAAACGCACGTGGGGTCCTCGGGGTGCTTCGGTTTCGGTCAGGGTGATGCTAGGTGCAACATTCGGCCACGGCTATCGCGCCGTCCCCCAGTCTCGCCCATCGGTCAGAATGCTCGGCACGGGGGCGGTACGGGGAGGTCAGGACTGCCGCAAGCGCGGCGGCCAAAGGACCCTTACCCAGCAAAGTTCGTTACCATATACCTACCAGGGGTATATGCCGCACACGACTGTGGGAGGACGCGATGACGACCACCGAGGCCGGCGCGACTGCGCCCTCCGGCAACACCGGCAACGCCGGGAGCGCCGAGAACAGCGTGGCCGCCGTCGTTACGGATCACGACCGCGGTGTGCACGGGTACCACAAGCAGAAGGACGAGCACCTCAAGCGTCTGCGCCGCATCGAGGGCCAGATCAGGGGTCTGCAGCGCATGGTCGACGAGGACGTCTACTGCATCGACATCCTCACTCAGGTCTCCGCCTCCACCAAGGCCCTGCAGTCCTTCGCCCTCCAGCTCCTGGAGGAGCACCTGCGCCACTGTGTCGCGGACGCCGCGCTCAAGGGCGGGGGCGAGATCGACGCGAAGGTCGAGGAGGCCACGAAGGCCATCGGGCGGATGCTGCGGACGTGACGATACGCACAGGTGGTCGAGGGGAGCCGCTCAGCGGCCCGCCGCCTCCTCGCGTTCTTCGGCCACTTTCAGTACCTCGTCGATGCGGACCAGGCTGAGGCGTTCCTCGTGGGCGGCCGAGGCCGCGATGATCAGTTCGCCGCACAGCTCGATCTCAGCGAGGGCCACGTGGTCCTGAACCGTCGTACCGCCTGCCGGAGCCACGTGCATCACCTCTTCTCTGCCGTCACCGACTTCCTAGAGTAGGGAGCGCCGTACACCCTGCGCATGGCACCAACGGGCTATTCCTGGCCGCCACCCGGCACGGCCCGAGTGACGCGGGCTCCCGTCGACGAGGGTACCGACCCGTCGTCGCGCCAGTAGGTTTTCGGCTCAGTTTTCAGGATCAGTTCTCGGGCACAGCTCCCACCAGGTACAGATCCCGGGTACAGATCGCAGGCACAGATCCCGGGCACAGATCCCGGGCACAGCTCTCGGTCCCAGTTCTTCGGGCTCAGTTCTTCGGGCTCAGTTCTCGGCGAGCTTCCCCGCGTAGATGTCCTCCGAGTCCGGCAGGCGTACGGTGACGGGGACCCCGAAGCCGTACAGCAGGGTCGTCGACGCGACCGCGACCGTGTCCTGCTGCCGGCCGTTGACGAAGCTGAAGCGGTGGCGGATCTTCCGGATGCGGCCCTGGGCGTCGAGATACGCCTCGAACGGGACCTCGGCGGTGGCGAACCCTCTCGCCGCCGCACGCAACGGAGCCCGGTTGGCCTCGGAGGCCAACCGCGCGGCCGCCGCCAGGTCGGCGGTGCCCCGGTAGTGCCGCACCGGGATGCCCGCCACCTTCGCCTCGCCGACGTAGGTCGCGCTTCGCGTCCCGCGCAGCACCTCCGCCGCGGCGAAGGGGTCGGTGGCGCCGCCGGTCACCAGGTTCCCGTCGGAGAGCGTGCCCGTGTCGACGCGGACCCATTTGTCGGCCGGCACCCCCGCGCCCCGGTTCTTCATGAACAGGGCGCCCGGAGCGAGGAGTTCGGTGATCGGGCGGTGCTCGCTGGCCCCGGCCGGGTCCGGTGGGAGCTGCACCTGAAGCCGGCCGAGCCGCTCGGCGTAGTCGTAGACCCCCTCACCGCGGATCGTGACGCGGGTGCCGCCCGTCGCCATCTCCATCGAGGTCAGCGCCTTGGAGGAGCCCGCGCGCACCAGGGCGCCCGCAGCCCGGTGCAGTACGTCGACGGGGTCGGCGGCGCCCGCGTCCCCGGAGTGACCGCCGTTCGCGCAGCCGGTGCCGCAGACCATGAGCCCCGCCGTGGCGACCGCCGCGAACCGCCGTCCCTGCTGCCACACCACCATCGTCTGCCAACCCCCAGCCGCCGGTCCGTCCCGGTCCCTTTCTGTTGTCCGGTTAACGACCAGTAGCGGCTGCCGTCACGCGCCTTACCCCCCCGCTGTGGGGGTAGCTGGTGGGCACAGCACTTGCCTTGGGTAACGTTGTCGGCGTGGCCGAGCAGGACGAGATCGCCCCACCCCAGGAACACCGCACGACGACCGTCGACCAGGGCCGCTTCTGTGTGGCCAGGTGCACATGCGGGTGGAGAGGGCCGGCACGCAGGGCGCGGAGCCTGGCGAGGTCGGACGCGGAGCAACATGTGGGGGCTGTGCCCCTTTAGGGCCCAACTCCCTTCGGGGTGACCGGCGTTCCCCTACGCGTGCCGCAAGGCCGCCAGCAGTTCGTCGACCAGCTCCCGGTCCCGCACCATGGTCAGTCGGTCACGCGCGGCGTCCGGCGACAGCCAACGCACCCGGTCCACCTCGCGGTTGGGAACGAAGTGCCCCTCGCCCGCCTCGGCCGCCCAGTAACTCACCTGCTTGGGCCGCCCGTTCACCTGGTAGTGGGCCGTCGGCAGCCGCGGACCGGGCTCGCAGCGGAACCCGGTCTCCTCCTCGACCTCGCGCAGGGCCCCGGCCAGCGGATCCTCGCCCTGCTTCAACTTGCCCTTGGGGAAGGACCAGTCGTCGTACTTCGGCCGATGGACCAGGCAGAGCTCCAGGTTCCCGTCGACCGGGGAGCGGCGCCACAGTACGCAGCCCGCCGCGAGGATCGTGTCGCCTCGGCCCGTGCTGTCGGTGTCCGTCAACGGGTGCTCACCGCTTCCTTCTGCCAGGCCTGCTGGAACCCGAACCGGGCCGCCTCCACCTCGTGCCGCTGGTCGGCGTGCAGGACCCCGAGAGCGTACGCGGTCGCCGGGGCGATGCGCGGGGTGCGGGCCGCGGCCGCCGCGGCGGCCGCCGCCTCGGACGCGTCGCGGTGCCGGTTGAGGGCCTGCCCGGCCGTGAGGAGGCGTACGTCGACGGGGGCGTCCTTCCCCCGCAGCACCTCGCGGGCGTAGCGGTGCAGGCGCAGCAGCAGACGGACCTGGTGCCAGGGGGCGTCCTGGGGGTGGGGG
>NZ_VMNX01000407.1 GCF_009377235.1 Streptomyces acidicola | reverse complement strand
GCCCCCGCCTGGGGTGCCCCGCAGGGAGGCCATGGCGGTCACCACGGTCACTACGGCCACAAGCGCCACAAGAGCTTCGGCCACATGCTGTTCTCCAGCTGAGCTCCGCGGCTGAGCCGCACACGAGGAAGCCCCCGGCCGTATGAGACGGCTGGGGGCTTCGGTGTGTGGACGATACTGGGATTGAACCAGTGACCTCTTCCGTGTCAGGGAAGCGCTCTCCCGCTGAGCTAATCGTCCTCGGGACCACGGCCGGAGGGCCCTGGATAGTGCGTGCGCGATACTGGGATTGAACCAGTGACCTCTTCCGTGTCAGGGAAGCGCTCTCCCGCTGAGCTAATCGCGCGGGACGAGATCTTGTCGAACGTGCGACAAGATCCAGTGGACGATACTGGGATTGAACCAGTGACCTCTTCCGTGTCAGGGAAGCGCTCTCCCGCTGAGCTAATCGTCCTCGGAGGTGGAGACGGGATTTGAACCCGTGTAGACGGCTTTGCAGGCCGTTGCCTCGCCTCTCGGCCACTCCACCAGGAGTGCAGGAGTTCGGGATGATCCCCTGGGTTCCTTCGAGCGGACGACGAGGCTCGAACTCGCGACCTCAACCTTGGCAAGGTTGCGCTCTACCAACTGAGCTACGTCCGCTTGTCGTTTCCGTTTCGCTTGCGCGTCGCGGCGACGAGTTGAACTCTAGCGGATTCCGGGGCCAGTACAAAAACGCGTTTGTGCAGCGTGCTGCGGTGCGTCCGGTCCAGGACCCGGTCAGGGCGGCCCGCGGGGCGCCCGTCCTAGACTCGACCGCGTGCCCGACCTGCCTCCTCTTGCCCGCTTCGGCGGCATCGTCGCGACCGGCCTCACCGACGTGACCAGCGATCCCGCGGCCCTGGACTCATCCGGATTCTGGGCCGTCTCGGCCGACTACGAGGGACGTCTGGTGTGCGCGCGCTTCCGTGACGTACGACGCGAGCCGGTGCCCGCCGTGGTGCCGGGGGCATGGCGCGGTCCCGGCACCGGTGACTGGACGTCGTCCCTGGACCGCGGCGCGTACACGGAGGGTGTACGGCGCATACGCGAGCACATCGCGGCCGGCGAGGTGTACCAGGCGAACCTCTGCCGGGTCCTGTCCGCGCCCGTCGCGCCCGGCGCCGACGTGGACGCGCTGACCGCGCTGCTGGCGCGCGGCAACCCGGCGCCCTATGCAGGAACGATTCTCCTGCCCGGTCACGGCGTGGAGATCGCCACCGCGTCCCCCGAGCTGTTCCTGCGTCGCGGGGGCCGCGTCGTCGAGTCCGGCCCGATCAAGGGCACCGGGCGCACGGAGGCGGACCTGCTGGAGAAGGACTACGCCGAGAACGTGATGATCGTGGACCTGGTCCGCAATGACATCGGCCGCGTCTGCACCACGGGCTCGGTGACGGTCCCCGACCTGTGCGTCGTCGAGAAGCATCCGGGCCTGGTCCATCTCGTCTCCACTGTGCGCGGCGAACTGCGCGACGACGCCGGCTGGCCCGAGCTGCTGACCGCCGCCTTCCCGCCCGGCTCCGTCACCGGGGCCCCCAAGTCCAGCGCTCTGCGGATCCTCGCCGACCTGGAGACGGCACCTCGCGGCCCCTACTGCGGCGGCATCGGCTGGGTGGACGCCGACCGGGGCTCCGGCGAGCTGGCCGTGGGCATCCGCACCTTCTGGATCGACCGTGCGGAAGGCCTGCTGCGCTTCGGCACTGGTGCGGGCATCACCTGGGGGTCGGACCCCGAGGGGGAGTGGCGGGAGACCGAGCTGAAGGCGGCCAGGCTGCTCGCGGTAGCGTCGGGGGAGTACGAGGTGAGTGGGAGGACCGTTACGTGAAGATCTGGCTCGATGGTGGTCTGCAGGACATCGAGGGCGCCCGCGTCTCCGTCTTCGACCATGGACTGACCGTGGGCGACGGCGTCTTCGAGACGGTGAAGGCGGCCGACGGGCGGCCGTTCGCGCTGACCCGTCACCTCGACCGGCTGGCCCGCTCGGCGCGCGGCCTCGGGCTGCCCGAGCCCGACCTCGACGAGGTGCGACGCGCCTGTGCCGCCGTGGTCGACGCCAACCCGATGCCGCTCGGCCGCCTCCGCATCACGTACACCGGAGGCGTCTCCCCGCTCGGTTCGGACCGGGGCGACCACGGCGCCACCCTCGTCGTCGCCCTCGGCGAGACGAGTCGGCGCCCCGACTCGACGGCCGTGATCACGGTCCCCTGGACCCGCAACGAGCGCGGCGCCCTCGCCGGCCTCAAGGCCACCTCGTACGCCGAGAACGTCGTCGCCCTCGCCCGTGCGCACGAACAGGGCGCGTCCGAGGCCCTGTTCGCCAACACGGTCGGGCAACTGTGCGAGGGCACGGGCTCGAACGTCTTCGTGGTCCTGGACGGGGAGATCCACACCCCGCCGGTCCCCTCCGGTTGCCTCGCGGGCATCACACGCGCGCTCGCCGCAGAGTGGACGGGCGCCCGCGAGACCGATCTGCCGCTGGACGTCCTGGAACGCGCCGACGAGGTCTTCCTGACCTCGACCCTGCGTGACGTGCAGGCGGTGCACCGGGTCGACTCACGCGAACTCCCTGGTGCCCCGGGCCCGGTGACGGCCAAGGCGATGCGGATCTTCCAGGAGCGGGCCGGAAACGACCTCGATCCGTAGCGGCGGGGATCGCGGTGGCGGGGAACGTGGTGGCCGGGGTCGGGAGGCGGCGCACGAATCCCGGATGACGACGGGCGGCGATACGGGTAGAACACCCCTGATGACCACCACTCTGCGGCCGACCGAGCCGCTTCAGCACGCTGCGGACGGAACGCGTTCGCGGAACTACCAGGTGTGCGTGAACAGCCGTCCCGTGGGCGGCATACACCTCGTCATGCGCCCGGAGTACGGCCCTGACGTGGCCCGTATCGAGGACCTGCACATCGACGAGCCGGACCGCAGGCGCGGCCGGGGCACGGTGGCCGCGCTCGCCGCCGAGGAAGTGGTACGGGGCTGGGGGTGCCGGCGCATCGAGGTGTCCGTGCCCGGCGACGCGGACGCCTCCCTCCGGCTCGCCACGGCGCTCGGGTACCTGCCCGGCAGCCGCCACTTGGCGAAACCCCTCAACGGCACCCGGCCCGAGCTGCCCGCGGGCAGCTCCGCCCGTCCCATGACCGAGGGAGAGTACGGTCCCTGGCTCGCGCACGAGCGCGAGGCGTTCGCGCGCAGCCTGATCAAGCAGGGCATGTCGGCCCCCGAGGCCTACGCCAGGACGGACGAGGGGCACGCGAAGTACCTCGCCGACGGGCTGGCCACCGAGAACACCCTGATCAGCGTCCTGGAGCACGAGGGGGCGCGGGTCGGTGTCCTGTGGCTGGGGCTGTGGCCCGAGACGGGGTTCGTGCTGGAGGTCGAGGTCGACGCGGAGCACCGGGGCCACGGTCACGGCCGTGCCCTGATGCTTCTGGCCGAGCAGCAGGCCGTGTCGGGCGGGAAGGACCGCATGACGCTCAACGTCTTCGCGGGCAACACCCCGGCCGAGCGGCTCTACGAGTCGCTCGGTTACCGGACGACGGCACACCACCTGTACAAGGAACTGCTCTGAGGCGCACGCGCGCCTGCGTGGTGGGGGGGGTGCTGTGCGAGCCTCGGGGTACCGCGAGCCGTGACCGCTACGAGGCCGGCATCCCCTCGGCAAGCAGTCGGTCGGCGATCTCCTCTATGCGCCCGCGCAGCCCCTCCTGGCTCTTGCCGCCGTCGAGACGTTCGCCGCCGATGACGTACGTAGGGGTGCCGGTCACGCCGATCGCCTTGCCCTCGGCCTGGTCGGCGTCGACGATCAGGATGTGCCGGCCGTCGATCAGCGCGGTGTCGAACTCCTCGGCGTCGAGGCCGAGTTCGCGGGCCACGTCGATCAGGAAGGGCTGGCCTTCGCGGCCCAGTTGCTCGACCCGTCCCAGTACTGCTTCCACGTACGGCCACGCCTTGCCCTGCTCCGCGGCCTCCTCGGCGGCCTGGGCGGCGGCGAAGGAGTGCTTGTGCTTCTCCAGCGGGAAGTGACGCAGCCGCAGTTCGAGCCGGTCGCCGTAGCGGGCGCGCAGGGCGCGGAGGTCATCGAGGGCGCTGTGGCAGTCCGGGCACTGGAGTTCGCACCATACGTCCAGGACCACGGAGGCGGGACGTGCGGGGGAGGAGTCGCTCATGGGTCCCAGTCTCCCAGCACGGCCGCCGCCGACCCAATTCGGGACGCACAGTTCGGAGGGCCGTAGATGTCTGGTACCAGGGGTGGAGCCGACCCCGAGACGACCCGGAGATCTCCCTGAGGTCCGGTCCGGCCATGGCATGCCGGGTGCGGGGCGGTGCAGGATGGAAGGAACGAACCGACCCTGCCCGACCGAGCACCGCCTGGAGGACCGGATGATTGCCGAGACCGTTTGTGCCGCAGTGTCCGCGGCCGGCCTGGGCGTCGCCGCGATCACGGCCTACCGCAAGCGCTTCCTCAGGGCGGCCCGTATCGCCGCGTACTCACTCGTGCCCATCGGCCTGGTGATGACCGGGGTCGTCGAGTGGGCGGCCGACACGGCCTTCAGCCCGACCGCCTGGGCCGGCTTCGGCGTGCTGGGCGCCGCCTGGCTGCTCTTCGTGACCACCCGTGCCGTGGAGCGGCGTGGCGGAGGGACCCGCAAGGAGCGCAAGGCAGCCCGGGCCGCGCAGCGTGAGGCGATAGCCCCCGAGGCCTCGGCTCCCTCCCTGGGGCAGGGCACCCGCCCCGCCGCCCGCC
>NZ_VMNX01000406.1 GCF_009377235.1 Streptomyces acidicola | reverse complement strand
CCCCCAGCGACGAAGCCGTCATCCCGCCCAACGAGCCTCGACCGTCAAGGTCACGCATTCGGCACACAAACTGCCGTTCGCTTCCGCGGGATGCCCGTCCCCACAGCTCGGCCGAAAGCACAGGTACTCACTCACACTCAACAAAGCGCGCTCGTGCCGGCAGTTCGGAACTCCGCCCGTGTTGTTCACCACGTTGTACGACGTCCGGTAGGCGGCAACGAGGACGCGCCGGTCGCCGGGGAGACCACAGACCTCAGGCACGGCTCGACGAAGCACAGGTAGCGGCTCTGGCGGGGACGGACTGGGCGGGCGGGAAAGGAGGGTCGGGGAGGGTCTTCGCGGGCATGCCGCCGTCCCGGATCCACCAGCGCAGCACCCGTGGGGTCCAACGGGCGATCCCGAACTCGTCCTTGTCCGGATCGGAGAGGTTCGGGTCGAAGTCGCTCTCCGCCTTCAGCATCGCGGCGATGAGCGGGCGGTACGCGCCAGGAACGCCCTTGTCGGTGAGGAGTTCCGGCCGGCCGTACGTCGCAGTATCCAGAACGCGCTGTGCGCGGTGATCTCACCGGCCGCGCGGGAGACGCCCTCGTGCGGGATCGTCAGGTCGTTGTCGGCCGTGGACCGCCCGAACGAGAGCCGCTCGCCCGGGGCGAGCCGGAACTGGGGGCTGCTCCCAGGGCTGTCGGGCAGGTCGGTGCGGCGGCTGGTTCGCTCGTCCTCCGTGGTCGGCGGAGGTACCACGATGATGCTGTACAAGGTGTGTCTCCCCGTGCCTCGCGGCTGAATCCGTGCCTCGCGGGCCACCTGTCACAGCCTAGGGGGACGCGCCGGGGCCGTGTCCCTCCTCGAAGGGGGAGAGACACGGCCCCAGGGGTGAATGGCACGAACGCGACGTCGTCAGGCGTCGAGGTCAGGCGTCGAGCGTCAGTTCTGTACGACCATCGTGCTCGCGGCCTTGTCGTGCCAGCCCTGCTGGCGGCCCGACTTGTCCCAGAACGGGGACAGGTAGACCAGGAGCTGGCCGATACCGCAGGCGAAGCTGCCGACCAGCGGGATGATCCAGCGGATGAACGAGGAGCCCAGGCCGGGCTTCTGACCGGTGTCCACCTTCACGACGCGGATGCCGACGGCGAGCTTGCCCAGGGTCGCGCCCACCAGGCCGGTCATCAGCCACTCGTAGAGCAGGCCGACGATCGCGAGCATGCCGATCACGGCGCCGAACGAGGCCGCGATGCTCGAACTGGCGTCGTTGATGCAGGTGTTGTAGTCGGCGGCAGCCGGGTCGCAGTCCTGGGCCGCACCGACGGTACCGGCGACGCCGATGGCGCCGAGGATGAAGTAGATGATGCCGAAGGCCACACCGTCGATCAGACGGGCACCGAAGCGGCGGCCCATCGAGGCCGGCCGGGGAGCGGCGGGCCCGCCCGGGTAGCCCGGCTGCTGGGGGTAGCCGTAGCCCTGCTGCGGCGGCACACCCTGCGGGGCCTGCGGGTAGCCGTAACCGGGCTGCTGCGGCGGCACGCCCTGCGGGGCGCCCTGGGGGTAGCCGTAACCGGGCTGCGGCTGCGGGGCCTGGGGATAGCCGGGCTGCTGGCCCTGCGGGGGCCCGTACGGGTTGTTCGGGTCGCCGAAACTCATGGCGGTGTTTCCTCCGTTGATGGGGACGACGCGCGGCACGTTCGGAGGAAGGTTCATGTGATGCGGTTCGTCCCCCCGGCACTGCCCGCGGCACTGCGCCGTTCATCGTTCTTTAGGCTCGGCTTATTTGTCCAGCGGCATTCGCTATGTGTTGTGCAAGTGCAACATCACTGATCATGGGCGGATACGAGGTGACCGGTACCCCGGTGGCGTCGGCGGGTGCCCGGATTGGTACCGGGGGCAGGTCATCGGCGAGGATGGGGCCCATGACCGCCCAGATTCTCGATGGCAAGGCCACCGCAGCCGCGATCAAGTCCGACCTGGCCGCCCGCGTGGCGGCCCTGAAGGAGAAGGGGGTCACGCCCGGGCTCGGCACGGTCCTGGTCGGTGACGACCCCGGCAGCCAGAAGTACGTCGCCGGCAAGCACCGCGACTGCGCGCAGGTGGGGATCGCCTCCATCCAGCGCGAACTGCCCGCGACCGCCACGCAGGAGGAGATCGAGGCGGTCGTGCGGGAGCTGAACGAGGACCCCGCGTGCACCGGTTACATCGTCCAGCTGCCGCTGCCCAGAGGCATCGACGAGAACCGCATCCTGGAGCTGATGGACCCGGACAAGGACGCGGACGGCCTGCACCCGATGAACCTGGGCCGGCTGGTACTGAACGAGCCCGCGCCGCTGCCCTGCACCCCGAACGGCGTCCTCACCCTGCTCCGCCGGTACGGCGTCGAGATCAAGGGCGCCGAGGTCGTGGTCGTCGGCCGCGGCGTCACCATCGGGCGCCCGATGCCGCTGCTGCTGACGCGGCGCAGCGAGAACGCGACCGTGACGCAGTGTCACACCGGCACGCGCGACCTGTCGGCGCACCTGAAGCGGGCCGACATCATCGTCGCGGCCGCCGGTTCCGCGCACCTGATCCGGCCCGAGGACGTGAAGCCGGGCGCCGCCGTCCTGGACGTCGGCGTCTCGCGGTCCGCCGAGGGCAAGATCGTGGGCGATGTCCACCCGGGCGTCGCCGAGGTCGCCGGGTGGATCTCGCCGAACCCGGGCGGTGTCGGCCCGATGACCCGTGCGCAGCTGCTGGTGAACGTCGTCGAGGCGGCGGAGCGCGGTGTCGGCTGAGGCGACGAGCAAGCCGGAGGGCACGGTGAAGGACAGAACCCGCGAGGACGAGACCTCCGGAGCCGGGACGGAGAACGGCGCCGGCTCCCCGGAGAAGAACGCGGAGAAGAACGCGGAGAAGACCCCGGAGAAGAACGCGGAGCAGACCGTACGTGACGCGATCAGCGCACCGGACGCCACCGGGGAGCCGAAACGGATCACTCGGCGCTTCCCCCGGTTCACCCGTGACACCGCGCGCCCCGAGGGCGGCGGCCGCGCGGCGCCCCGGGACGCCCCGGCACCGGCCCGTCAGTGGCCGATCCTCGCCGTGCTCTCCGGCGTCGGGCTCGGACTGCTGCTGACCGCGCTGGATGTGTTCCGGTTCGGCACGATCCTGGTCGGCGCCGCTCTGATCGCCGGCGCCGTGCTGCGCTGGGCCCTGCCCGACGTCGGCATGCTCGCCGTGCGCTCCCGGTTCACCGACATGGTCACGTACGGAATCCTCGGCGCCGGGATCGTCCTGCTCGCGATGATGGCCCAGCCGGACCCGTGGCTGGAGATACCGTTCCTCGACGACACGCTCCACTTCACGATCAGGTGACGCGGCAGCGCGCACCGCGGTGGCCCGTCCACACCTCCGGGTGAGGACGGGCCACCGCTGTTCTCAGGGGCCGGCGGGCCCGTCAGTTGTGCGTGGGCAGGCCGTCGTGGCAGGACGAGTCCCTGCCGTTCTCATCCACAGAGGCCCACAGAGGCTGGAACCCAGGACGGCGGCCCGTCCCCTCCCCCGAGTCAGGACGGACCGCCGTCGGGGACAACACTCGGGTACGGCGAACACGGCGTTCAACAGCTGTCTGCTCGCTGTGGCACGGAGGTGACCATTCCGGCACGGTTTCTCCGTCCGGGTGGGCGGTCGTCGCCCTGCTTCGCCCCGCCGGGCACACCTGTGAGGCAGGTGATCCCCCCTGATCCCCCTGTTTCTGTGTATGTGTCCCCATTGTGTCGATGTGTTGACAAGTTCGGGAACTGCGGCGAGAGCGCTCAACGGCAGGGATAACGTGGTCAGTTGGGGCGGTCCGGTGACTCCCGCGGGCCCGTCAGGGCTCCGTCCGGGGGTACAGGGTGACGATGGGACACTGGACCGCAGGCCAGGGGTGTGCGACGGCGCATGCCTTGGCCCGAATGCTTCCGTGCGCGCCCCCACTTCGGGAACTGGCATCCTGGCCAGGCGCATCCCACAGGGTGGTCCGGAGCGGGCGCAACGAACGTGACGAGACGTAAGAACGTAACGAGACGCAGGAACGTAACGAGACGTAACGAGATGTCCGGAACGCTTCGGGGCGCTCTCGGGACGGTCGAGAATGACGAACGCGGACTCGGACGCTCGGACGCTCGAACTAGGCGAGGGCACCATGCGCGGGAGAAGCAGTACGGGGGGAAAGATCAGGCACGTTCGGGGGGAAAGAGGGGGGAGCAATGCCTCGTTGGAGGGATCTGCCCGATGAACTCGATCCGCAGGTCAAGGAGTTCGCCGGCCAGTTGCGTCGGCTCGTCGACCGCAGCGGGCTGAGTATTGCCGCGGTGGCCGACCGCACGGGTTACAGCAAGACGTCCTGGGAGCGCTATCTGAACGGCCGGCTCCTCGCGCCCAAGGGTGCGATCGTCGCGCTGGCCGAGGTGACCGGGACCAATCCCGTGCACCTGACCACCATGTGGGAACTGGCCGAGCGGGCCTGGAGCCGCTCGGAGATGCGCCACGACATGACCATGGAGGCCATCCGCATCTCCCAGGCGCGCGCCGCGCTCGGGGAAACCGGAGAGCTCGGGGAGTTCGGGGCGCTCGGGGCGCTCGGGACGAATCCGCCGCCCGCCAAGGGCAAGAGCGGCAGGGCGGGCCGCGGCGCGACCGCGACGCCGGGTGTGGCGGGCCCGGCGGGCGTGGCGCCCACGGTCCCGCCCTCGACTCCGTCCCGGGGGGCGGCGCCGGGGGAGGGGGAGCGGTCGTACGGAGGGTCGTCGGCGGGCTCGTCCGCGGGCCCGTAC
>NZ_VMNX01000405.1 GCF_009377235.1 Streptomyces acidicola | reverse complement strand
GGGGAACAAAGGGGAAAAGGGGGGAGCAGGAGAAGAGCGGGACTGGAGGGCCGGGGGGTCCGTCCAGTCCCGCTTTTCGTGTAGGGAGAGCGGGGTCCTACGCGGCCGTCCGCGTCTGTGCGACCCGCCCCGCGGCCGCCGCGGCCAGCCGCCCGAGGGCCTCGTCCCGGTCGCAGGGATACGCGCCCAGTGCCGTCTGCTGGGCCACGATCGAGCGCTCCAGGCGCATCAGGCGCCAGCCGCGGCGCAGCAGGAAGGCGACGGACTTGCGGCCCTCCCTCAGATCGCGCAGAAAGCGGCGGCGGAAGGTGGTGAGCGGGCCTCGGCTGAGGCAGATGGCGTCGGCCAGGACGCCCGCCTCGCGGCAGCGCAGGACGATCTCCGCGGCGAAGATGCCCTCCGCGATGAACACCGGAGTCCGCCCTATGGCGAGGGTCTCCGTGCCGGTGCGGGCGCTCAGGGAGATGTCGTACGCCGGGACGGTCGTCGAACCCGTGCGGCACAGCTCCTCGATGGCCGCGACCGCGTCGTCCGCGCTCCAGGACAGAGGATGGTCCCAGTCGATGTCCGAACTCCCCGCCACCTGCGGCAGTGTCGGGTCGTCGCCCTCCTTGTAGAAGTCGTCCAGCCGGAGCACGGGCAGGCCGGAACGGGCGGCGAGAAGGGACTTGCCGGACCCGGACGGGCCGGACAGCAGGACGACTCGGGTCGGTGTCGGAGGATGCGAACTCACGAGAGTCCAGTGTGAGGCATCGCGCGGCTCCCGCCGAGAGGGCGGGTCGCCGTTGGAGCGGACATCACATCTCAACTACCCTACGTGTTCATCTGTTTACTTTCAGCAGCAGAAGGTGGCACAAGCGATGGCACGACACTCGGCTCCCCGCCCCTCGACCGTCCGGCGCGCGGTGCTGGCCCTCACGACTGCGGGACTCGGCCTCGGTGCGGGCGCCACGGCGACCGCCGCCGACGCGGGACCCGGCCAGGACCCGGTGTTCACCCGGCCCGTGGCCCTCGGCAGGATCGAGCCCGCGGCCGGGGCCGAGGCCGTGACGAAGTCCGTGCGGCACGTCACCAGCCCGGTCGGGCGCCTCAAGCCCAACCCGCTGGCGGGTACGGGCGTCGACCCGCTCGACAACGGCGTCGGCACGCAGGTCGCCGACTTCAAGCCGGTGACGTCCCGGGCCGTGACGCGTCCCGTGGCCCAGGCGCCGTCGGTGAGCGGCATTCCGCTGCTGGGGCAGATTCCGGGGCTGCTCCACGGTTGACGGCCGACCGGGGCGGGGAGCCCGTCCCCGCCCCGAGCCCCGTTCAGGGGCGCTCCGCGTCAGTACGACGAGCCGGACGCGCCCAGTGACCCCGTCGGGTGCCAGACCGTCTTCGTCTCCAGGAACGCGGTCATGCGCTCGATGCCCGGGGTCGCGAACCAGTCGATTCCGTCGGCGTTGTCCACAGGCTGTGGACGGAGAACTCGCTTCAGGTTGTCCGCCGCCGCGATCTCCAGTTCCTTCGCGAGTACGTCATCGGCGCCCGCGAGATCGATCGCGTTGACGTCCTGGTGTGCCGCGAGGGGTGCCGCGATCTCCGCCGTACGGCCCGACAACACGTTGACGACACCGCCGGGCACGTCGGAGGTGGCCAGCACCTCGCCCAGCGACAGGGCCGGCAGCGGGGACCTCTCGCTCGCGATCACGACCGCCGTGTTGCCGGTCGCGATCACGGGGGCGATGACGGACACCAGGCCCAGGAACGACGACTCCTGCGGGGCGAGGACCGCGACCACACCGGTCGGCTCCGGGGAGGAGAGGTTGAAGAACGGACCCGCGACAGGGTTGCCACCGCCCACCACCTGGGCGATCTTGTCCGTCCAGCCCGCGTACCAGACCCAGCGGTCGATCGCCGCGTCCACCTGTACCGTCGCCTTCGGCTTCGACAGGCCCTCGGCGTCGGCGACCTCCTGGACGAACTGCGCCTTGCGGCCCTCCAGCATCTCCGCCACGCGGTAGAGGACCTGGCCGCGGTTGTACGCCGTCGCGCCGGACCAGGCGCCGAACGCCTTGCGGGCGGCCACGACCGCGTCACGGGCGTCCTTGCGGGAGGAGAGGGGCGCGTTCGCCAGCCACTTGCCGCTCGGATCTGTCACCTCGTACACCCGGCCGCTCTCGGAACGCGGGAACTTCCCGCCGACGTACAGCTTGTAGGTCTTGAAGACGCTCAGGCGCTGCGGCTCCGCCTTCTCGGTGTTCTTGGGGTTCTTGGGCTTCTCAGACATCGAGGTACGCCTCCAGGCCGTGGCGGCCGCCCTCGCGGCCGAAGCCCGACTCCTTGTAGCCGCCGAACGGCGAGGTCGGGTCGAACTTGTTGAACGTGTTGGACCAGACGACACCCGCGCGGAGCTTGTTCGCGACCGCGAGGATGCGGGAGCCCTTCTCCGTCCAGATGCCGGCGGAGAGGCCGTACGGGGTGTTGTTGGCCTTGGCGACCGCCTCCTCCGGAGTGCGGAAGGTCAGGACCGACAGCACCGGGCCGAAGATCTCGTCGCGGGCGATGGTGTGCGCCTGGGTGACGTTCGTGAAGAGCGTCGGGGCGAACCAGTAGCCGGCGGACGGCAGTTCGCAGGCCGGGGACCAGCGCTCGGCGCCCTCCGCCTCGCCCTGCTCGGCGAGTGCGGTGATCCGGGCCAGCTGCTCCGCCGAGTTGATCGCGCCGATGTCCGTGTTCTTGTCGAGCGGGTCGCCGAGGCGGAGCGTGGAGAGCCTGCGCTTCAGGGAGTGGAGCAGCTCGTCCTGGACCGACTCCTGGACCAGCAGGCGGCTGCCCGCGCAGCAGACCTGGCCCTGGTTGAAGAAGATGCCCGTCACGATGCCCTCGACGGCCTGGTCGATCGGGGCGTCGTCGAAGACGATGTTGGCGCCCTTGCCGCCGAGTTCCAGGGTGAGCTTCTTACGGGTGCCGGCGACGGTCCGCGCGATCTCCTTGCCGACCGCCGTGGAACCGGTGAAGGCGACCTTGTCGACGTCCGGGTGCGCGACGATCGATGCGCCCGCGTCGCCGTATCCCGGAAGGATGTTGACGACGCCCCTGGGCAGGCCCGCCTGACGGCAGATGTCCGCGAAGAACAGCGCGGAGAGAGGGGTCGTCTCCGCGGGCTTGAGGACCACCGTGTTCCCCGCCGCCAGGGCCGGGGCGATCTTCCACGCCAGCATCAGCAGCGGGAAGTTCCACGGGATGACCTGGCCGGCCACGCCCAGCGGCCTCGGGTTCGCGCCGAAGCCGGCGTGGCCGAGCTTGTCGGCCCAGCCCGCGTAGTAGAAGAAGTGGGCCGCGACCAGGGGGAGGTCGGCGTCCCTCGTCTCCTTGATGGGCTTGCCGTTGTCCAGCGTCTCCAGGACCGCCAACTCGCGGCTGCGCTCCTGGATGATGCGGGCGATACGGAACAGGTACTTGGCGCGCTCGGAGCCGGGCAGCGCCGACCATTTCTCGAACGCCTTGCGGGCGGCCCCGACGGCACGGTCCACGTCCTCGGAACCGGCCTGGGCGACCTCGGAGAGGACCTCCTCGGTCGACGGCGAGACGGTCTTGAAGACCTTGCCGTCAGCCGCCTCCGTGAACTCGCCGTCGATGAACAGGCCGTACGAGGGCGCTATGTCGACGATCGCGCGGGACTCGGGTGCCGGTGCGTACTCGAACGCGGATGGCCGCTTGTCCATGCTTGATGACTGCTTGTCTGCGCTTGATGACCGCTTGTCCATGTTGTTCGCGTTGTCCGTGCTCATGGTGATCAGTCCACCGTCACGTAGTCGGGGCCGGAGTAGCGGCCGGTGGCCAGCTTCTGACGCTGCATGAGCAGGTCGTTCAGGAGCGAGGAGGCGCCGAAGCGGAACCAGTGGTTGTCCAGCCAGTCCTCGCCGGCCGTCTCGTTGACCAGGACCAGGAACTTGACGGCGTCCTTGGAGGTGCGGATGCCGCCGGCCGGTTTCACCCCGACCTGTACCCCGGTCTGCGCCCGGAAGTCGCGCACCGCCTCCAGCATGAGGAGGGTGTTCGCCGGGGTCGCGTTCACCGCCACCTTGCCCGTCGAGGTCTTGATGAAGTCGGCACCGGCCAGCATGCCGAGCCAGGAGGCGCGGCGGATGTTGTCGTAGGTGGAGAGCTCGCCGGTCTCGAAGATGACCTTCAGGCGGGAGCTCGTCCCGCAGGCCTCCTTCACGGCGACGATCTCGTCGTACACCTTCATGTAGTCGCCCGCGAGGAACGCCCCGCGGTCGATCACCATGTCGACCTCGTCCGCGCCCGCGGCCACGGCGTCGCGCACGTCGGCCAGCTTCACCCCCAGCGCGGCGCGCCCCGCCGGGAACGCCGTGGCCACCGAGGCGACCTTCACGTCCGAACCCGCGACGGCCTCCTTGGCGACGGTCACCATGTCGGGGTAGACGCAGACCGCGGCCGTCGACGGCGCCGTACGGTCGGTCGGGTCGGGGCGGACCGCCTTGGCGCCGAGCGCCCGGACCTTGCCCGGGGTGTCCGCGCCTTCCAGCGTCGTCAGGTCGACCATCGAGATGGCGAGGTCGATCGCGTACGCCTTCGCGGTCGTCTTGATGGAGCGGGTACCGAGCGAGGCGGCGCGCGCCTCCAGGCCGACCGCGTCGACGCCGGGCAGTCCGTGGAGGAAGCGGCGCAGCGTGCTGTCGGACGCGGTCACATCGGTGAGTGCGTGCGAGGCAGGTGCATGGATGGGCATGGTCACCAGGTGAGCATATCTACGCGCGTAGCGGCTGTACAGCCCTGAGGGGTGGAGCGGGATGGGGGG
>NZ_VMNX01000404.1 GCF_009377235.1 Streptomyces acidicola | reverse complement strand
CCCCTGCCCCTGCCCCTGCCTCCCGGTCTACTCCCCGATGCCCGCCAGGTCCCGCAGCCGCCTCGTTTGCGCGGCGCGTTCGGCGGCGCGCTGGTCGTCGTACGTCCGCTCCTGCGCCCCCCGCAGCAGCGCCTTGGTCTCGATCACGGCGTCGCGTGGCGCGGCGAGCACCGCCGACGCCAGATCGCTGACGGCGTCGTCGAGCTGGCCGACGGGCACGGCGAGGTTGGCGAGGCCGGTCTGCACCGCTTCCTCCGCCTGCACGAAGCGCCCGGTCAGGCAGATTTCGAGCGCGCGACCGTACCCGACGAGGCTCACCAGGGGATGTGTGCCGGTCAGGTCGGGGACGAGTCCGAGGCTGGTCTCGCGCATGGCGAACTGCACGTCGTCCGCGACGACGCGCACATCACAGGCGAGCGCGAGCTGGAAGCCCGCACCGATGGCGTGTCCCTGCACGGCGGCGATGGACACGATGTCGCTGCGGCGCCACCAGGTGAACGCTTCCTGGTACGCGGCGATGGTCGCGTCGAGATCGGCGTCGTCACGGCGCGCGAGATCGACGAACGACGCCTCGCCCTCGATTCCCTCGGGCGTGAACATCTGCCGGTCGAGCCCCGCCGAGAACGACTTGCCCTCGGCGCGCAGCACGACCACCCGGGCGGAGCCCGGCAGCGTTCGCCCAACCTCGGCCAACGCCCGCCACAGAGCGGGACTCTGGGCGTTGCGCTTGGCCGGGTTGGTCAGTGTCACCGTGGCGAGCGCCTCATCGACAGTGAGACGCACGCCGTTCTTGTCGAGTACGGGAGCGAGGTCCTTGTCGAGCGAAGCCATGGGCGCCTCCGGTGCGTGCGGTCGGTCGGGACGCCGTACGTGGTCGCACGACGGCGTCCCCAAGTGACTGCACAGTAACCACCCGGCCGGTCGGTCGGCCGACCGGGTGGCCACCATCGAAGCCGATGGGCCGCCCGGCGTCAGACCGACGTGGACTTCTTGCCCCGCGTCGCCCCGCCGCGTCCTCGCAGCGTGACGCCCGACTCGCTGAGCATCCGGTGGACGAAGCCATACGAGCGGCCGGTTTCCTCGGCCAGCGCTCGGATGCTCGCACCGGAGTCGTACTTCTTCTTCAGGTCTGCCGCGAGCTTGTCGCGCGCGGCGCCGGTCACCCGGCTGCCCTTCTTCAGAGTCTCGGCCACCCGTGCCTCCTCATGGGAAGTGCGCTCTGGTCTCCTCATGATCACCCCTCCGGGGCGTGATGGCCACCCATTCGGCAAGGTCCGTGAGACAAGGTTGTGACGACGGGAGCACATCCCCACGAGTGGAATACGGAATTCCGCACAAGCGCGTCCGTACACCCGAACGGGTTGTTCCGTGAAGCGGCAGGTCAGCGACGCGCGACGGCCGAGCCCCCGGCTCGGGAGGGCTCGGCCGTGAAACGGTTGGAGTACACACCTCGGTACGAGGAGATCTCACACAGATGATGGATCACGCATCGGCCGAATGATCCATACGCAGTGGATCAGTCATTCGATCACGCGGAAATGACCGCGCGAATGGCCACGCGAATGACCGCGGGACTGACCGACGACTGACCGACGAGTGGCCGGAGGGTGGCCGGCCGGGGTCAGGCGAGGGCGACGAGATCGGCGTAGTCGGCGCCCCAGAGGTCCTCGATGCCGTCCGGCAGCAGGATGATCCGCTCCGGCTGCAGCGCCTCGACCGCGCCCTCGTCGTGGGTGACCAGGACGACCGCGCCCTTGTACGTGCGCAGGGCGCCGAGGATCTCCTCGCGGCTGGCCGGGTCGAGGTTGTTGGTCGGTTCGTCGAGGAGAAGGACGTTCGCGGAGGAGACGACCAGTGTCGCGAGCGCGAGGCGGGTCTTCTCACCGCCGGAGAGCACACCGGCGGGCTTGTCGACGTCGTCGCCGGAGAACAGGAACGAGCCGAGCACCTTGCGGACCTCGACGAGGTCCATGTCGGGTGCGGCCGAGCGCATGTTCTCCAGCACCGTGCGGTCCGGGTCGAGGGTTTCGTGCTCCTGCGCGTAGTAGCCGAGCTTCAGTCCGTGACCCTCGACGACCTGGCCGGTGTCGGGCTTCTCGACGCCGCCCAGGAGGCGGAGCAGGGTCGTCTTGCCCGCGCCGTTCAGGCCGAGGATGACCACGCGCGAGCCCTTGTCGATGGCCAGGTCGACGTCGGTGAAGATCTCCAGCGAGCCGTACGACTTGGACAGGCCCTCGGCGGTGAGCGGGGTCTTGCCGCAGGGCGCGGGCTCGGGGAAGCGCAGCTTGGCGACCTTGTCGGACTGGCGGACCGCCTCCAGACCGGCCAGCAGCTTGTCCGCGCGGCGGGCCATGTTCTGCGCGGCGACCGTCTTGGTGGCCTTGGCGCGCATCTTGTCGGCCTGCGCGTTCAGGGCGGAGGCCTTCTTCTCGGCGTTGGCCCGCTCGCGCTTGCGGCGCTTCTCGTCGGCCTCGCGCTGCTGCTGGTACAGCCTCCAGCCCATGTTGTAGATGTCGATCGCGGCGCGGTTGGCGTCCAGGTAGAACACCTTGTTGACGACCGTGTCGACCAGGTCCACGTCGTGGGAGATGACGATGAAGCCGCCGCGGTAGGTCTTCAGGTAGTCGCGCAGCCAGATGATCGAGTCGGCGTCGAGGTGGTTCGTCGGCTCGTCCAGCAGGAGGGTGTCCGCGTCGGAGAACAGGATGCGGGCCAGCTCGATACGGCGTCGCTGACCGCCGGAGAGCGTATGGAGCGGCTGGCCGAGCACCCGGTCGGGCAGGTTCAGCGCGGCGGCGATGGTGGCGGCCTCGGCCTCGGCGGCGTATCCGCCCTTGGTGAGGAACTCGGTCTCCTGGCGCTCGTACTGCTTGAGCGCCTTCTCGCGGGTGGAGCCCTTGCCGGCGGCGATGCGCTGTTCGTTGTCCCGCATCTTGCGGATCAGGACGTCCAGGCCGCGCGCGGACAGGACGCGGTCACGGGCGAGCACGTCCAGGTCGCCGGTGCGCGGGTCCTGCGGCAGATAGCCGACCTCGCCGGAACGGGTCACCGACCCCGCGGCGGGGATGCCCTCGCCCGCGAGGACCTTGGTCAGGGTCGTCTTGCCGGCGCCGTTGCGGCCGACCAGGCCGATGCGGTCGCCCTTGGCGATACGGAAGGAAGCGGACTCGATGAGGACGCGGGCACCGGCGCGCAGCTCGATACCAGAGGCGGAGATCACGGACAGACTCCAGGGCAGGGTCGTTGACGGCGGGGTGGGCGGCTGAGGGCGGTCACGCCGTCTAATGCGCGAGGAGAATGGCCATGCGGCCAATTCTAACGGGGGGCGGCAAGCGGTTTTCCGCCCTCCCCGTACGGGCTCGCGTGGTCTCGGTCACCGATGCCGGCGAGCCAGTGGATGCGGATGCCCCCGGCAGGCCAGGACCACGGGTCGTGGCACCACATGGCCCGGGACGCCGGGGGCAGGGTGTGGAGCTTCGGCACATACGCCCCGGGAGGGGTCAGCTCCCGCCGGTGTGGACCTGGAAGGCGGCGCGGCGTACGGCCTTGGCCAGGGCGGGGTCGGGGTGTGCGGCGGCGAGGGCGACCAGGACCTGCACGGTGCGGGGGTGTCCGACGGCCCGGATCTCCTGGAGGAGAGCGGGCACGGTGGCCTGGACCGCGGACTCCAAGTGCCGTACGAGGAGCGGGGCTTCGCCGTGGTCGGCGATGGCTGCGGCCGTGTCCACCCAGAGCCAGGTGGCCTCGTCGCGGGTGAGTACCTCGTGGGCCTCCTCGGGGTCGGCGCCGTCGTGCTCGGCGAGCCACAGCAGCGCGTAGGGCCGCAGCGGGGTCTCGTCGACCACGGCGTGCACGTCGGGCTCGGCGGGGGCTCCGACGACGCGGAGCGCCTCGAAGGCGAGGCCGCGCAGCAGGGCGTCCTCGCCGCGGGCGGCGTCGATGAGTTCGGTGACGGCGCTGCCGACGGGGCGGGCGGCGAGCCAGGCGCGGTACTCGTCGCGGGCGGCGTTCGGCCGGAGCTGGGCGCAGCCGCGGAGCATGCCCTCGGCGGACACCTCGATGTTCCCGGCGGGGCTCTGCGCGGCGACGCAGATCTGCTCCAGCTTCACCCAGACCGCCCAGCTGCCGAGCGGGGTGAGCGTGGCCTGACCGTCGCCGTAGGTGAGGGCGCCGACGGAGGCGAGAGCGTGCAGGGCCCAGTCGAGGAGCGGGGCGAGGGTGGTGTCGTCGGGGCTCGTCTCCGGCTCGTCGGTGTCCGCGGCGGGCTCAGGCTGGGGTCCGAACGGGATCTCGCAGCGTTCGGTGCGCAGCTCGGTGACCCGCTGCTGCAGGAGGTCGAGGAGCTGCTCGACCGGTACGGGACCGGCGGAGAGCTGGAGGAAGGAGAGGACCTGGGGCATCGCGGAGACGACCTCGGCGACGGCGGCGGGCTCGCGGTCCGCGGGTTCGGGGTGGGCGAGCGACCAGGCGTCGAAGAGGGCGACCCAGCCACGCAGGACGGCGCTGTCGTCCCGGTTCCAGGCACGCAGCCGCCAGCCGGGGCGGGCGGTGTCGCCGTGCACCTCGACGAGCCCGGCGAGGCGTGCCGTGTCCCAGTCGTGGCGGATCTGATCCGGGGTCAGCCCCAGCTCGGCGGCGGCCCGCTCCGCGGTCGCGGCGGAGAGGGTGCCCTTGCTGTCGGAGCTCGCGCCCTCACGGCCGGGGCGGAAGGCGGCGTCGGTCCAGCGGGCGACGCGGGCCGCGTCTTCCAGGCCGGCACGGGCCATGCGGGCGAGTTCCGCCCGTGGTGGGGTGCCCTCCGGGGGGCGGGGGGCCGGTCGGC
>NZ_VMNX01000403.1 GCF_009377235.1 Streptomyces acidicola | reverse complement strand
GCCCCGGCCCCGACCCCTGCCACCGACTTGACCTCGGCCCCTGGCGCGGACCTCCTGCGCCTCGACAAGCAGATCTGCTTCTCGCTGCACGCGGCCTCGCGCGCCTTCAACGGCGTCTACCGGGTGCTCCTCAAGGACCTCGGCCTCACCTACCCGCAGTACCTGGTGATGCTGGTGCTGTGGGAGCGGGGCGAGCTGCCCGTGAAGAAGCTGGGCGAGCACCTGCGCCTCGACTCCGGCACGCTGTCGCCGCTGCTGAAGCGGCTGGAGGCGGCCGGGCTGGTACGGCGCGAGCGCAGCGCACGCGACGAGCGGTCCGTGGAGGTGCGGCCGACCGACGAGGGCCTGGCGCTGCGCGAACGGGCACTGGAGGTACCGCGCCGGATCATGGCGGCGACGAGCTTCGACCTCGACGAGCTGCGCGACCTGCACACCCGCCTCGACCGCCTGACGGCCGCGCTGGACGGGGCGGCACTGGATGGGGCGACGCTGGAGGAGACGCCAGGCTGCGCTTAGCACTCCAGCAGCGTCAGGAGCCACAGCAGGAGGTCGGCCGAGGCCACGAAGAGGCCGACTTCACAGCCTTGCGCACCTGTTGATGGCGATGGACGGCGCATGCACACCTGTTGGTGGCGACAGGCGGCGTATCGCCATGGATATGGCATTTATTCGGCTTACGATCCGGTCTGATGACACGGCGAATCGAGCCTCGAAGCCTCCAGCCCCGGAGAATCCAGCACCGGAGATTCCAGCCCCGAACCCGCAGCCGGCCCGGACGGCCCGAAGTCCGCTCCCGGCTGCTCGCCCTCGCCGCAGCATGGGCGGCCACCCGCGCCCTGATGCTGTGGCTGCTCGCCCACAACCACCTGCCCCTGCTCGGTCACGGCGGTGTCGCGGGTGAGGCGTACCGGCTGTACGCCCGCTGGTACGGCGTCCTCGCGGGCGGCGCGTACCCGGAGGGCGACCCGCTCTGGCAGTACCCGCCGGGTGCCGGACTGCTCCTGCTCGCGCCCGGGGCGCTGCCGGGCCTGACGTACTTCCAGGCCTTCGTGGCCCTCACCCTCACCGCGGACATCGTCGTCACGGTCGCCCTCACGCGCGCGGGAACGCGCCCCGACGGTCGCAGCCTGAGCGGGGCCGCGCTGTGGACCGCCGGACTGCCGGTCATGCTGTACCTGCCGCTCGTGCGGTACGACGTGCTGGTCACGGCGTTCGCCGTCATCGCCCTGTTGACGTTTTCGCGCTCCACGCGCGCGTGCGGGGCGTTCGCCGCGATGGGTGCCCTGGCGAAGGTCTGGCCCGCGCTGACCCTGATCGGCACGCCGAGGGGCCGTACAACGAAGGAGGCGTGGGCGGCGGCCGCGGTCACCACGGCGGTGCTGCTGGGGACGCTCGCCGCGCTCTTCAGGACACCGTTCGACTTCTTACGCCAGCAGGGCCGCCGGGGCGTGCAGATCGAGTCGCTCGGCGGCACGGCCCTCGCTCTCGCGCGCCGCGCGGGCTGGGACGGGACCGTGCGGTACCGGTACGGCGCGATGGAGTTCGTGGGGCCGTACGTGCCGGAGGTCGCGGCCCTCTCACTCGCCCTCACCGTCGCCGCCTTCGGCGCCCTGCTGCTGTGGCGGACGCGCGCCCGCCGCTGGTCACCGGCGACCCCGTACGACGCCGCACTGAGCGCCGTGCTGCTCTTCACGGTCACCAGCCGGGTGATCAGCCCCCAGTACATGGTGTGGCTGCTGGGGCTGGCCGCCGTGTGCCTGACCTCCCGGCACACCACGCAGCGCGCGGTGGCCCTGCTGATCGTGGCGGCGACGGCCGTCAGCGCGGTGACGTATCCCGTGCTCTACCAGGAGGTCGTCAACAGCACCTGGACGGGCTGCCTGCTGATGCTCGTACGCAACGGACTGCTGACGGCAGCGGCGGTCCTGTCCTTCGTACGGCTGTGGCGGGGCACGGCCGCCGGCCCGCGGAGGAGCCGGAGCCGGAGTCCGGAGGATCACCCCGAACCGGACGACTCGGAATCCAGCAGCCCGGAACGGAACCCGAGCCCTATTCCCTCCGTCATCCACACCAAAGGCTGAGTACCGCTCATACGGGAAACTGACAACAACATCGACTATTCCGACTCGTCTCGTGGGAGCCATGGACCGTCACCACTCGCAGGTCAGCGTCGTCGTCATCGGGTACGACGACGCCACCCACGTGGCGGGCGCGGTCCGTTCGGCGCTCGCGCAGGGCCCCGCCGTCCGTGAGGTGATCGCGGTCGACGACTGCTCGGCGGACGGCAGCGCGGAGCTGCTTCAGCGGCTGGCCGCCGCCGAACCGCGTCTGCGGGTGATCCGCCGCCGGGTCAACAGCGGCGGCTGCGGCACCCCGCGCAACGACGGCATCGAGGCCGCGACAGCCCCGTACGTGATGTTCCTGGACAG
Organism: Streptomyces acidicola; assembly: GCF_009377235.1. Lineage (GTDB taxonomy): Bacteria > Actinomycetota > Actinomycetes > Streptomycetales > Streptomycetaceae > Streptomyces > Streptomyces acidicola. Next base: position 2,424 of record NZ_VMNX01000403.1, on the reverse strand, counting down.
CGACGACGTGCTGCCGCCCGGTGCGGTGGACTCGTTGCTGCGCGCGGCGGCCGAGCAGGACGCGGAGGTCGCGGCGGGCCTGTGCGTGCGCCGGGAGCTGCCGTCCGGGCACGAGACCCCGTGGCAGCCCGAGCTGTACGCGCAGCCGGCCGTGCTCGCCCGCCCGTCCCGGCGCACCCGCCTCGTCCACGACACGCTGTGCGTCAACAAGCTCTACCGCACCGACTTCCTGCGCCGGCACGGGATCCGCTTCCCCGACGGGCGGTTCCCGTACGAGGACTTCGTGTTCACCGCGCGTGTGCTGGCCGCCGCCCCGCGCATGGCGCTCGTCCCGGACACGGTCTACGTCTGGCACGTGCGGCGCTCCGCGGCCCGGCTGTCCATCTCCCTCGACCGCGCGGGCATCGACAACTGGCGAGCACGGACGGAGGCCCACCGGCTGTCGTACGACATCCTCCTCCGCGCCGGCGAGAAGCGGCTGGCGCGGGCGGCGCGGGCGAGGTTCCTCGAACACTCGGTGCGGATGTACGCGCGCGAACTCGACCAGCGCGGGGCGGAGTACCGGCGCGCGTGGTGGGCCCTCACGCGCGCGTACCTGAAGACCTTCGACACGGCCGACTTCGCGCTGGCGCCCGCGCCGGGGCGCGTCGTGGCGCGCGTGATCCTGGCCTCCGCCGAGCCGCGTGACGTGCCCCGCCTCAGGGAGCTCGCGGCCCGCCCGGCCCGGCTGACACCGCCGTACGCTCGCGCGGCCGACGGCACCCCGGTGTGGTCGGCGGACCTGCCCGAGGTGCGGCTGGACCACCTCCTCGAACGCCCCCTGCACCTGCTGCCCGTGGCCGTCGACGCCGAACTGCGCCCCCGTGCGCGCGACACCCTGCTCCGGCTGCGCCTGCACGAGCTGTACGGGCGGATGGGGCAGGGCGGGCCCGAGGCGGTGGACGTGGAGTTCACGCACCGGGACCGCGGCCGGGTGGGGCTCGCCCGCACAGTGCCCCTCGCGGCCGAGCCGGACTCCGACAGCTGGCTGGCCGACGTGCCGGTCGACCTCGGCGAGCTGGGCTCGGGCACCTGGGACCTGCGGCTGCGGCTGCGCTTCCGGGACGGCACCAGCCGGGAGACCACCGCCCACGCGCTCGCCGGGCCCGGGCTGCTGCGGCGGACGGCCGTACCGAGCGCGCGCCACGGGCTGCTCCTCGTGCAGCCGTACGCGACCCACGCGGGGGCGCTCGCGTTGCGGCTCGCGCCCGGTTGGCGAGGATTGACAGATGTCATGAGCAGACGCGTCAAACGTCTGCTTCATCAGTGAACGCCTGCTTCGCTGGTGCAGGACCCGTAGATGGATACGAGACTGGTGCACGACCCGTAGGTGAATTCAAGACCCGTAGACCCTTACATCCGTAGACCCGTAGGTGGGTGCATTCAAGAGGGGACGACTGTCCATGACCTGGCTGATCACCGGCGGCGCCGGCTACATCGGGGCGCATGTCGTCCGCGCCATGCGCGAAGCGGGCGAGCGGACCGTGGTCTATGACGACCTGTCGACGGGGATCGCCGAGCGCGTACCCGAGGGGGTACGGCTGGTCGAGGGCTCCACGCTGGACAGCGAGCTGCTGAACCGCACCCTGACCCGGCACACCGTCACCGGCGTGATCCACCTGGCGGCGAAGAAACAGGTCGGCGAGTCGGTCGAACAACCGCTGCACTACTACCAGGAGAACGTCGAGGGCCTGCGCGTCCTGCTCTCCGCCGTCACCGAGGCGAGAGTGCCGCACTTCGTCTTCTCCTCCTCGGCAGCCGTGTACGGGATGCCCTCCGACGCCCGGGACGAGCCCCTGGTGACGGAGGAGAGTCCGTGCGTGCCGATGAGCCCGTACGGCGAGACCAAGCTCGCGGGCGAGTGGCTGGTACGGGCCACGGGCAAGGCGACGGGTATGTCGACGGCGTCACTCCGCTACTTCAACGTGGCGGGAGCGGCCTCGCGCGAACTGGCGGACGTCGGCGTCTTCAACCTCATCCCGATGGTCTTCGAGAAGCTGACCGAGGGCAAGGCGCCGCGGATCTTCGGGAACGACTACCCGACGCCCGACGGCACGTGCGTCCGGGACTACATCCACGTGGTGGACCTGGCCGAGGCCCACGTGGCGACGGCCCACCGTCTGCAGGCCGCCCGCGGTACGGACCTGACCCTCAACATCGGGCGCGGTGAGGGCGTTTCGGTCCGCGAGATGATCGAACGCATCAACGCGCTCACCGGCCACGACGTGACCCCGACCGTCACCCCGCGCCGCCCCGGCGACCCCGCCCGCGTGGTCGCCTCGGCGCAGCGCGCCGCCGACGAGCTCGGCTGGAAGGCCCGGTACGGCGTGGAGGACATGATCTCCTCGGCGTGGGAGGGGTGGCTCCGGAGGCATCCGGGGGCGG
>NZ_VMNX01000402.1 GCF_009377235.1 Streptomyces acidicola | reverse complement strand
GGTTGGGCGGGCACGGAATCGCTCGGAACCCTCGCGCGTTGTGAACAGTGCGCATGGGATGCCGGTGGTGTGCGAGCCGAGCGCCCGAGTGACCGAGCGAGACACATTGGAGGGGCCGTAATGGCTGCGCAGACGCAGAGGGCCGTGCTGGCTGGCGGATGCTTCTGGGGGATGGAGGAGCTGATCCGCCGGCTGCCGGGCGTGACGGCGACCCGGGTCGGATACACGGGGGGTGACGTGCCGAACGCGACGTACCGAAACCACGGTACGCACGCAGAGGCCATTGAGATCCTTTTCGACCCCGCGAAGACCGACTTCCGCGCGATCCTGGAGTTCTTCTTCCAGATCCACGACCCGAGCACCAAGAACCGCCAGGGCAACGACATCGGCCTCAGCTACCGCTCGGCGATCTACTACGTGGACGACGAGCAGAAGCGGATCGCCGAGGACACGATCGCGGATGTGGACGCCTCCGGACTGTGGCCCGGCAAGGTCGTCACCGAGGTGGAGCCGGTCGGCCCCTTCTGGGAGGCCGAGCCCGAGCACCAGGACTACCTGCAGCGTTACCCGGACGGCTACACCTGCCACTTCCCGCGCCCGGGATGGCGGCTGCCCGCCCGCGCGGAGGGCTGACCGCGAGGCGGCCCGGCCGGCGGAAGGCGCAGGCGCGGCCCGGCCGAGGCTCCGCCTTCCACCGGGCCGCGCCTGCGCCTACGGGGCCGGGGCCGCCCCGCTGTGGACGAAGGGTGCCGCACAGGCGCCTCAGTCGGCGTCGGCGGCCACCACCTGAGCACTCGAGTTGCGGATGCGGCAGTAGTACTCCGCTTTCGCGGCGTCGTCGCCCCGGTAGCGCCAGGGCAGCGCGTTCACGTACCCGTCGACCAGCTTGAACTGCTCGATCGCCATCTCGTCCCGGTCCTGGAGCGACAGGTAGTACGCCAGCAGGTGCCGCAACTCGGGCAGGCGGTGGTGGTCCGGGTCGGCCGCGGCGGCATCGGCGAGGCCGGCGTCCACCCGGGCCACCATCTCGGGGGTGCGGTCGCCGCTGGTGTCGTCCGACTCGTCGTGCTCGAAGTGGGCGATGAGGGGCAGAACGGTGAGCAGGCCGCCCAGGGGCGCGGCCGCCGCCGCACGCTCGGCGAACTCGACGGCCAGGCGTTCCGAGCCCCGCCACTTCTTGCACCAGTACTGCAGTGCCGAGAAGTGGGCCTCGTAGTGGTGCGGAGCGCGGGCCGTGATCTCCGTCCACAGCTTGTCCATCTGGGAGTGCGGATAGCCGAGCCCGAGTGCGACCCAGATCTCCGTGATGTAGGGCGTGGGGTCGTCGGGGTTCAGCTCCGCCGCCCGTGCGATCTCCTCGCGGGAGCCCTGCAGTGTCCGGTGGAACCCGGCGAACTGCTCGTCCGTGGTGTGGTTGGCCCGCTTCGCGCCCCGCAGCTCCCAGGCGAGGATGACCGTGCTGCGAGCCCGCACCACGGCCGCGTCCGGGTCTTCGGGACGGTCGGCCTCCCAGGCGAGCAGCCAGCCGTCCTCCTCGGCCGCGATCTCGGCCAGGAGGTAGGCGGCCGCCGACCGGTGCTCCCAGTCGCGGCCGATGGCCTGCATCAGTTCGGCGGCGGCCGTCCAGTCGCCGCCGCGCACGGCCCCGAGCGCTTTCTCCCAGTCGGCCGGCAGTGGGCCCGCGTACTCCGTGTTCTGCCGTTCCGCAGGCAGCAGGCCGAGTTTCCCGGCGGCCTTCGCGGCCTCCACGGCTGCCTCGGAATCCGCCTCGGAGTCGTCGCTGGGGGAGAAGAGCTCCTTGACGAACACTCCGGCCAGGTAGAGGGCGAAGAGCACGAAGGGCAGGGCCAGGATGCCGAAGATCCACAGCAGCACGGTCATCGAGGAGTGTCCGTTTCTCGGGGAGCGGAGGCGAGGAGAGCGCGCAGCGGACCGGTGTCCGGGTGGTCGGCGACCGCTGTCGCGACCGCGGAGCCGAGGTCGTGCTCGGTGCCGTCGGGCGCGGGCAGTACATGCGCTGTGGCGGCCTCGGACCAGGAGAACTCCCAGCGCAGCCGGGAGCGGGCGCTGAGGTCGGCGAGAGCCATGCTGTTCAGCGACTTCTGCATGACGGGGCGGGCGAACTCGCGGAAGGCACGACCGCTCGCCGAGGCCGCCTCCTCGGACATCGGCAGCCGCCGGGCCAGTTGCCACAGCTGCCCGTCGTCGATCACCTGGAGCAGCGCGGGTAGCGTCGGCCGGTCCTTGGTGTAGAAGGCCAGCGCTCGGTGCAGTGGGGTGCTGAGGTCGGAGAGTCCCTCTGTCATCGCACCGTCGAGCAGTTCCTGCCAGTCGCCGGTGCGCCGGAACTGCCGTACCTCGTCCGTAAGGACGGCGTCCTCCAGGTCGGCCAGAGTGCGCTCCGGATCGGTGAGGAGGGCGAGGGCCGCGCCCTTGGCCTCTTCCTCGCGCCCGTCCGCGGGCAGGGCCTCGATGCGGTGGACCCGGTCGGCGATGGGAGGGTGCGAGTCGTACGGCGAGGAGGGCTCGGTGGGCAGTTCGGTGCGCAGGCCGACCAGTTCGAGCCGGCGGGCGCTCAGCATCCGGCCGAAGCCGCCGAAGACCTCGCCGCGGGGCGGCAGCAGCCTGGCCTCGGACCCCAGCGTCGCGTAGCTGCCCATGTAGAACCCGAACGCCGCGTCCAGCGCGGGGATCTCGCGCAGTGCCGATGCGGAGGCGTCGCGTCCGGCGATCCGGGCGGCCGTGGCGTCGGCGGCGTACTCCTGGCGGCGGGAAGTGGCCAGCGTGGCGCGGAAGTACAGCTTGGCGTAGCCGATGTAGATCTTCGCCATCGTGCGGTACGTGATGCCCGCACCCGTCGTGTCGACCTCCTTGGTCTTCTTCCCCTTGGCCTCGGCCTTGGCGTTTCGCTTCTCCTGCTGGGTCCGCTCGCGTGCCACGGTCCTGTCGGCCCGCTCCTCGAAGTGCGCGATCGTGCGCAGCACCTGTGCACGGCCGCGTACGGTGATGGCGGCGAGCCGGGTGTCGGAGTTCGAGTAGTGGCCCAGCTCATGGGCGATGACCGCGCGCAGCTGGGCCTCGGTCAGACCCTGCATCAGAGGGATGCCGAGGTAGAGGCGGCGCGGGCCCGGGAGCAGCCCGAGCAGACGGGCTTCCTCACTGACGGCGGCGTTGACGTCGGCCGTGAGCACGATCCGGGACGGGGCGCGGGTGCCGACCTGCTCGGCCAGCTCCCTCACGGTCCGCCAGAGGTCGGGCTCGTCGGTCTCCGTGACCGGCCGGCCCGGGAGCTCCTCGCCCTTCGGCGTGCGCAGCATGAACAAGCCACGCACCAGCGGAATCGCCAGCAGCGCGGAGACGAAGTACAGCTTGGCGGCGATGCTCGCCGGGGCATACAGGTACAGCAGGTAGTCGGCGCCCGCGAGGGCAGCCAGTAGGAACACGCCGAGCAGATAGAAGCCGGCGAGCAGCACAAAAGCGCGCAGCGCGCGCAGGGTCGCGCCCATCGATCTGAGGTCCCCCCACAGGAAACGATCAAGGAAGCAGGCAGTCGTGAGACATGCTCATGACGAAGATCTGCGAGGGTGGAGTATGAGCCATCGGTATGCCCGGTGGCAAAAAACGAGTGGTCGATGACCCATGGCAGGGCGCGGTGGCAAAAAGGAGCGGTCGCCTCGCCACCGGCACGGCCTCAGCGCAGCAGCGTCGCGGGGCTGCCGCCGTTCGCCTCGTAGCCCGCCACGGCCAGCGCCCGGAATATCGCGTAGTCCGCGGCCGGGTCCGCCGTGAGGGTCCACGGCAGGGCGCCCACATGGCCGTCGACGTGGACGAGTTGGCTCATCGCCTCGGCCCAGCGCTCGCTGCGGATCAGGAACCACACCAGGAGGTGGCGGACATGGGCCAGCATCGGGTCGTCCGGGCGGGCCGCGTGCACCGCGAACAGGGCGCCGTGGACCGCCTTCGTCACGACCTCGCTCTGGTAGAAGCCGCTGACCAGATTCACCTCGGGCAGGTGCTCGAAGACCGCGAACAGGGGCATGGCCGCGAGGAGCGATCCCTGGGGCGCCCGGGCCGCGGCCGACTCCGCGAACGTGTACGCCAGCTCCCGCGAGCCGTGCCACTTCTCGCACCAGTAGTGCAACGCCGCCAGATGCGCGCCCATGTGCGTCGGCGCTCGGTCCAGGATCTTCAGCCAGAGCTTCTCGAACTCCGGCTGCGCGTACGCGAGTCCGCGTGCCACCGACAGCTCGATGATGTACGGGATCGGGTCACCCGGAGCCAGCAGTGCCGCCTCGCCGCAGGCCGCCTTCGCCTCCTCCATGATGATCCGGAAGTCGTCCGTGCCCGGCGTCGACGTCCGCCAGGCCTGCTGCACCAGGAACTCCGCGTGCACCGCCGCCCCGCCCGCGTCCTTCGGCGCCTCGGCCCGCCACACGCGCAGCCACTGCCCGCCCGGAGAATCACTCACCCCGCCCGGACGCTGCTGCAGCTCCAGCGCGGCCGCGCCCGCGAAGGCCTGCACCCGCTGCCACCGCCGCTCGCCCTCCGCCTCGGTGCCCGCGAGCAGCTGCGACGCCGCACGGTAGTTCTGCGTGCCCTGCACCACGTCCAGCACGTCCAGCAGGTCCTGGTCGGGGCCGGGCATACGGATGTCCAGCTCCTCCTGCTGGACGAAGCCGTAGTTCGCCGGGTCCGCGGCGTCCGGGTCGCCGGGCGACACCTGCTGGATTCCGGCACGCCTGCGCATCGCGATCGGGCCGATGACGAAGCCCATCATGACCAGCGCGATCAGGACCCAAAGAATCTCCATGCCTCAAGCGAACCAGACAGGTCTGACAATTGGCCAACCAGGCCGGGTCACGACTTCGTTCCTGCTCGGAGTTCCCGTGCAGGGGCAGGGGCAGGGGC
>NZ_VMNX01000401.1 GCF_009377235.1 Streptomyces acidicola | reverse complement strand
GGTCGGGGTCGAAGGGGCGGAGCCCCTGGGGATGGGACGGGTAGGGGCGGCGGGGGCGAGCGACGTTGGGTGGGTTACGCGCCGAGTGCCGCCCGCGTGGGCATCCTCGCCGCGTCGTACCGCTCCAGCAGCACCCGCGCCACCTCCGGCGCGGACCCCAGCACGTCCGACAGGACATCCGCCCCGGCCGCGCCCCGCGCGATGCGGTCCGGCAGGAAGCCGGGGGCCAGGACGTACGGCGCCACCGCCACACGCGCACAGCCCACGGCGCGCAGCTCCCGCACGGCGTCCTCCGTGCGGGAGAACCCCGCGGGAGATTCAGCGGAGGCGAACGCAGGCCGCACGGCGCACCAACCGGTGTGCCGCCACTCCCGCGCGATATCTGCGATCACTGCGATCGCCTCCGGGTCGGTGGACCCCGCCGAGGCCAGCACGACCCCGGTCGAGGACTTGTCGGCGGGGGTCAGCCCGGCCTCGTACAGCCGGCGTTCGAGTGCCGCCAGCAGCAGGGGAGACGGGCCGAGCACCTCCGCCTGGCGGATGCGAAGCCGCGTCGGCGCGTCCCGCAGCACCGTCGGGATGTCCGCCTTCGCGTGGAACGCACGCGTCAGCAGCAGGGGGAGGGCCACCACGTCCCGCACTCCCTCCGCCGCCAGTGACTCCAGCACCCCGTGCACGGACGGGACGTTGAAGTCCAGGAAACCGGTCTCCACGCGCAGCCCGGGACGCATCGCGCGCACACGCCGGACGAGGCCGTGCACGGTCGCGGCGTGCCGCGGATCGCGACTGCCGTGAGCGATGACCACCAGGACGGGGCGGACCGGATTGCGCATGGAGTTCGAGTTCTCCCAGCTCTTCTCTCAGCTTCTTCTTTCAGCTCTTCTCGCAGTTCCTCACGAGTCTTCTTTCAGTTCCGCACGAGGAGGCCCCGGCTGCGCAGCACCCACCGCTCCAGCGGGCTGAAGATCAGCAGGTCGATGGCGATGCCGACGATCAGGATGAGGAGGATCGCGAGGAAGACCATGGACATGGAGCTGGTGTTGCGGCCGTTCTCCAGCAACTGGCCCAGGCCGACGCCGAGATCGGGCGAGGACGCGATGATCTCGGCGGCCATCAGCGAGCGCCACGAGAACGCCCAGCCCTGCTTGAGGCCGGCCACGTAGCCGGGCAGAGCGGCCGGCATCACGATGTGCCAGGTGCCCTTCAGCCCCGTCGCGCCCAGCGTGCGGCCCGCCCGGAGGAAGAGCGGGGGCACCTGGTCGACGCCGGAGACGAGTCCGTTGGCGATCGACGGGACGGCGCCCAGCAGGATCACCGCGTACATCATCTGGTCGTTCAGGCCGAGCCAGATGACGGCCGGCGGCACCCAGGCCACCGACGGCAGCGACTGCAGGCCGGACAGGATCGGGTGGATCGCCGCCCGGAGGAACTTCATCCGCGCCACCAGAAGACCGAGCGGCGTGCCGATCGCCAGAGCGAGCAGGAAGCCGAGCAGACCGCGCGAGACGCTCGTCCAGATGTAGCCGAGCAGGGTGCCCTGCAGCCAGGCGTCCTCGATCTCGCCCCACACGTCGCCGGGCGAGGGCAGCTTGGTCGGGTCGTCGACGACGTTGAAGGAGATCAGCGCCTGCCACAGCACCAGTACGAGCGCGATGGCGATCAGCGGCGGCAGGATCTTCTGCACGAAGGTCTGCCGGAACGGCGTCCGCCCGGACTGGACCGTCTCCAGGGCGTCCAGTCCCGCTTCGAGTCCCGCCAGGTCGTTGCCGCCTTTGACGGCGCCCTTGACGTCGTCCTTGACGGCCCCGTCGGCCTTGGTCTCAGTGCTGGCCATGGCGGCGGATCTCCCCACGCAGTTCTTCGGTGATCTCGACGGACAGCTCCGCCACGGCGGCGTCCTCGATGCGCCGCGGCTGCGGAATGTCGACCGTCCACTCCCGCGCGACACGGCCCGGACGCGAGGACAGCAGGACGACGCGCTCGGCCAGCCGGACCGCCTCGCGCACGTTGTGCGTGACGAAGAGGACGGACACCTCGGTCTCGCTCCAGATGCGGGTCAGTTCGTCGTGCAGCACATCCCGCGTGATCGCGTCGAGCGCCGCGAACGGCTCGTCCATCAGCAGGAGCTTGCTCTCCTGGGCGAGCGCCCGGGCGAGCGCCACGCGCTGGCGCATACCACCGGAGAGCTCGTGCACGCGCTTGCCGTACGAGCCCTTCAGACGGACCAGTTCGAGCAGTTCCTCGGCCCGGCCGCGCCGCTCGTTCTTGGGAACCCCCCTGAGCTTCAGGGCGAGTTCGATGTTCTTGCCCGCGGTCAGCCACGGGAACAGGGCGTGTTCCTGGAACATCAGGGCAGGGCGCCCGTCGGTCGTGATGCTGCCCGCGGTCGGCTTGTCCAGCCCCGCGACCAGGTTGAGCAGCGTCGACTTGCCGCAGCCGGAGGCCCCCAGGAGGGTGACGAACTCGCCGGGAGCGACATCGAGCGTGATGTCGTCGAGGACGAGTTGCTGTCCGGCGGGCCCGGCGAAGGACTTCGAGACGTGCTCGATACGGGCGGCGTGCTCGACGGCCTGGACGCCGTCGGCGGCCTTGGCGAGTGCGGTGGCCATGGTCGTCACCTCCTGGGAACTGATCGGACTACGCGGTTACTTGACGCCGAGACCGGCGTCGTCGGCCTCGGACTCGCTCTCGGCCTTGAGGACCTTGTTGAGCAGCGTCAGGTCGTAGATGCCGCCCAGGTCGGGCTTCTCCAGCAGACCGGCCTTGACCGCGTGCTCCGCCTCGGTGTCGAGGGTGGACGCCAGCGGGTCGTTGGTGAACTGGATCGACTTCCACGCCGGGTCGAGCACCTCGGCCGGCAGTTCCTTGCCGGAGTCCACCTTGAGTTGGGCGTTCGCCGCGGCCTTGGCCTCGTCCGGGTTGGAGGCGATGTACGCGTTGGTCCTGACCGAGCCCCTCAGCACCGCCTCGACGACCTTCGGGTGCTCCTTCAGGAACTTCTGCGACACGATGATGTTCGTGATCACGAACTTCTTGTCGGGCCACAGGTCGGCCTCGTCGAGCAGTACCTTCGCGCCCTCGGCGACGAGCTTGGACGCGGTCGGCTCCGGCACCCAGGCGCCGTCGATGGAGCCCGACTTGTAGGCGTCCGGGGTGATCTTGTTGTCCGTGCGGACCACCGAGACGTCGCCCTTGCCGCTCTCCGCGTCGACCTTCCAGCCCTGGTCGGCGATCCAGTTGAGGAAGGCCACGTCCTGGGTGTTGCCGAGCTGCGGGGTCGCGATCCGCTTGCCCTTGACGTCCTTCAGGGACTTGATCTTGTCCGGGTCGACCACGAGCTTCACACCGCCGGACGCGGAGCCGCCGATGATGCGCAGGCTCCTGCCGTCGGACTTGGTGTAGCCGTTGATGGCCGGGGAGGGGCCGATCCAGCCGATGTCGATGGAGCCCGAGTTGAGGGCCTCGATCTCGGAGGGGCCGGCGTTGAAGGTCGCGTACGCGGCCTTCGTGGCGCCGAGCTCCTTCTGGAAGATGCCCTCATGGCGGCCGACCAGGGCGGTGCCGTGGGTGAGGTTGCCGAAGTAGCCGATCTTCACGGTGTCGAGACCGTCGATCTTCTTGGCGCCGGCGGCGACCTTCTCGGTGTCGTTGTTCTTCGACTCGGAACCGTAACCGCAGGCGGCCAGCGCCAGCAGGGGGAGAACTGCGGCAGCGGTGATGCCGCGGCGAAGGAGTACTGAGCGAGTGGCAGGCACGGGAGGGGTTCCTCTCGTTGGCCCGGCGGTCACGGTCTCTCAGGTCGTGGCCGGGAGGTCGGCAGGTTTTCGTCTACGGCGGTGGGGGGCGAGGGCGCGCAGGCAGTGCGCGTACGTCAACGCGCACATCGCGCCACTCCGCCCTGCCCGCTCCCGAGGTCACCGCTGCCGACGCGGCCGCCCTCCTTCGCGAACGTCGAGAAGAAATCGGTGGGGTTCATGTCAGAAGTCCCACCCGTCGTCCTCGGCCTCGTCCTTGAGCGGCTCCGGCGAGGCGAACGACTCGCCGACCATGCCGGCGGTCAAGGTCGTGCCGTCGGCAGGGTCGATCAGGATGAACGAGCCGGTGCGCCGCGAGTCGGCGTACGAGTCGACGGGCAGTGCCTCCGCGGTGCGGATCTTCACACGGCCGATGTCGTTGGCGACGAGCTGTCCCGGGTGCGGGTGCAGGGACAGGTCGTCGAGCGTGAGACGGGACGGGATGTCCTTGACGACGGCCTTGACCGTGCGGGTGCCGTGCTTGAGCAGCACGCGGTGGCCCACGGTCAGCGGGGCGTCGGCGACGTGGCAGACGGTCGCCTCGATGTCCTGCGTGGTCGCCGGCGCGTCCTTGCTCGGCACGATCAGGTCGCCTCGCGAGATGTCGATGTCGTCCTCCAGCAGGAGGGTCACCGACTGCGGCGTCCACGCCACGTCGACCGGCTTGCCCAGCAGGTCGATGCCCGCGAGTCTGGTCGTCCGCCCGGAGGGGAGCACCGTCACCGGGTCGCCCACACGGAACGTACCGGCCGCGATCTGGCCCGCGTACCCGCGGTAGTCCGGGAGTTCGGCGGTCTGCGGGCGGATCACGTACTGCACGGGGAGCCGGGCGTGGCAGTGCGCCAGGTCGTGGCTGACCGGGACGGTCTCCAGGTGTTCCAGGACCGTCGGGCCGCCGTACCAGTCCATGTTCGCCGACGGCTCCACCACGTTGTCACCGGCCAGCGCCGAGATCGGGATGGCGGTGACCTCGGGGACGCCCAGCTCGGTCGCGTACGCGGTGAACTCCTCGGCGATGGCCGCGAACACCTGCTCCTCGTACGCGACGAGGTCCATCTTGTTGACGGCCAGGACCACGTGCGGGACGCGCAGGAGTGCGGCGATGGCGGCGTGGCGGCGGGTCTGTTCGACGACGCCGTTGCGGGCGTC
>NZ_VMNX01000400.1 GCF_009377235.1 Streptomyces acidicola | reverse complement strand
TTCCCGAGCTCCTCCCCGCACCCGCCCCGGTCGCCGACCGCGCCCAACGCCACAAGGCGCTGCTGAAGAGGCTGATCGCGCGCGTGTCGGAACTGCTGGACGTGCCCGCGGAGCGGATCAGCGGCACGGCGGAGATGAGCAAGTACGGCTTCGACTCCCTGTCGTTCGTCAGCTTCGCCAACGAACTCAACGCGGAGTTCGGACTGTCGCTCGCCCCGACCCTGTTCTTCGAACACCCCACCCTGAACGAGGTCGTGGACCATCTGCTCGACCACCACGCGGACTTGATCACCGCCGCCGCACCGGAGGCCCCGCAGGCACCGGAAGCCCCGGAGGAGCCGCCCACGCAGGAACCGGACGTCCGGGCACCCGCCGTGACCGGCACCGCGACCGTGACCGGCACAGCTCCTGCGCCCGTCACAGCTCCCGCGCCCGGCGCAGCCCCCGACGACGAGCCGATCGCCGTGATCGGCATGAGCGGCCGCTTCCCGATGGCCGACGACATCGACGCCTTCTGGCAGAACCTGCACGACGGACGCGACTGCACCCAGGAGGTCCCCGCGGACCGCTGGGACTGGCGCGCCCACTTCGGCGACCCGGTCAAGGAGCCCAACACCTCCAACGTGACCTCGGGCGGCTTCATGAACGGCGTGGGGGACTTCGACCCGCTGTTCTTCGACATCTCCCCGAAGGAAGCCGAGCTGATGGACCCCCAGCAGCGGCTGCTGATGCTGTACGTGTGGAAGGCGCTGGAGGACGCGGGGTACTCGGCGAACGCCGTCGCGGGCACCGACACGGCCCTCATCGCGGGCACCACGAGCACCGGCTACTCCACCCTCGTCACCCGGTACTCCCCGGTGATCGAGGGATACGACATCACCGGAGCCGCGCCCTGCATGGGCCCGAACCGGATGAGCTACTTCCTCGATCTGCACGGACCGAGCGAGCCGGTCGACACCGCGTGTTCCAGCGCCCTCGTCGCCATCCACCGGGCCATCCAGGCCATGCGCGCCGGCCAGTCCGAGATGGCCATCGCGGGCGGGGTCAACACCATCGTCAGCGTCGACGGGCACATCAGCATCTCCAAGGCGGGGATGCTGAGCCCCGACGGCCGGTGCAAGACCTTCTCCGACCGCGCCGACGGCTACGCACGCGGCGAGGGCGTGGGCATGCTCGTGCTGAAGCGGCTCTCGGCGGCCGAGCGCGACGGCGACCACATCCACGGCCTGATCCGTTCCACCACGGAGAACCACGGCGGCCGCTCCAACTCCCTGACGGCGCCCAACTCCAAGGCCCAGGCCGCACTGCTGCGCGAGGCCTACCGGAAGGCGGGCATCGACCCGCGGACCGTCGGCTACGTCGAGGCGCACGGCACCGGGACCAAACTCGGCGATCCCGTCGAGATCAACGGGCTGAAGGCGGCCTTCCGCGAGCTGTACGAGGACCACGGCGCGAGCGTGGAGGAGACGCACTGCGGGATCGGCTCGGTGAAGACCAACATCGGTCACCTGGAACTCGCCGCCGGAGCCGCCGGGGTGATCAAGGTGCTGCTCCAGATGCGGCACCGCACGCTGGTGAAGTCGCTGCACTGCGAGAACGTCAATCCGTACATCGACCTGGAGGGCAGCCCGTTCCGGCTGGTGCGGGAGCGGCAGCCGTGGCCCGCGCCGCGGGACGGTGAGGGCCGGGAACTGCCGCGCCGGGCCGGTGTCAGCTCGTTCGGCTTCGGCGGGGTGGGCGCCCATGTGGTGCTGGAGGAGTACGTGCCACGGCACACCCCCGGACCGGACCGCGACCGCGCACCCGCCGCCGGGGTCCCGGTCCTGCTGTCGGCGGGCCACCCCGAGGTACTGCGCGACCTCGCCCAGCGATGGGTGGACGCGCTGCGGCGCGGCGACCGTACGGACGCCGACCTGGTGTCGATCGCGTACACCTCCCAGACGGGGCGTACGGCCATGACCGAGCGCCTCGCCTGCCTGGCCCGCAGCGTGGGCGAACTGAGGGAGGGACTGGAGTCCTGGCTGCGTGGTGAGCCCATCGCCACCGTGGTCGCCGGGCGGGTCCCGCGCGGCACGGACCTCCCGGACGTGCCGGCCTGGTTCGAGGCGTTCACGGACCTCGCCGATGTGGAACTACAGGACTGGGCACGCCTGTTGGACGCCTGGGTGCGCGGCGCCGACGTGGCATGGGACCGGCTCTACACCGCGCGTCGCCCACGTCGTGTCCCGCTGCCGACGTATCCGTTCCGCCTGCGACGCCACTGGGTCGACACCACCCGGCCCGCGAACGCCCTGCAGACGGCGATGACACAGACGGCGGTGGCGCAGACCGCGATGACACAGACGGCGGTGGCGCAGACCGCGATGACACAGACGGCGGTGGCGCAGAAGGTCGTGGCCCAGACGCCGGCACCGCACCACCCGCTGGTGCACGCGAACACCTCCGACCTCGACGAGCACCGCTACACCTCGCGCTTCACCGGCCGGGAGTTCTTCCTCACCGACCACCGTGTGGCGGCCCGGGTGATGAGGGAGGTGTCCGGATGGCGTCCGGGCGCCGACACCGGGCCCTCGGGCGACAGCGCGCAGGCCGTGCCCGTCCTGCCGGCCGTGTCCTACCTGGAGATGGCGCGCGCCGCGGCGGCCCGCACCGTCGGGGGCGACGCCGGGACCTGGTCCCTGAGGCTGGCGTCCTGGCTGCGTCCGCTCACGGTCGGCACGGAGACCGATGTGCACGTCGCGCTGTCCTCCCGGGCCGACGACGAACTCGGCTACGAGGTGTACACCGTGGACGACGGCGGCGAACGCCTGGTGTTCGGCCGCGGCCGGTTGCGGCGTCGGACGGACCGTCATACGAGCGGTCAGGCTGCCGTGCCGGGCGAGCGGCTCGACATCGCCGCCCTGAGGGCACAGTGCGAGGGGCCCGTGCTGGACCACGAGACCTGCTACGCACGCTTCTCCGACATCGGCATGGCCTACGGCCCGACGCTGCGGGCGATCGAGCGGCTCCACACCGGCTCCCGGCAGGCGGTGGCCCGGCTGAGGCTGCCCGCCGACGCGGCCCGCGAGAGCGGTTTCGTGCTGCACCCGAGCATGCTCGACGCCGCCCTGCAAGCGACGGCCGGGCTCTTCGCCGACGAACTCGGCAGCCCCCGCACGGCGTTGCCGTACGCCCTGCGCGAGCTTGAGGTGGTGGGTGCCGCGCCGGCCTCCGGCTGGGCGGTGGCCCGTTTCTCCGCGGACGACCATCCGGGCGCCGTCCGCCACCTCGACCTCGACCTCTGCGACGACAACGGCGACGTCTGCGTACGCTTCCGCGGCTTCAGCGCGCGCACCCTCGGCGGCGGTACGCCCACCGAACCGGCACCGGCCGCCCCGTCCGAGCCCGACGACGCCTTTCTGCTGCAACTGATCGAAGCCATCGGCCGACGCGAACTGAGCGCGGACGACCTCAGGAGGAGCCTGATATGAGCGCCCGAATCGACTCCCTGGACGAACTGCACCGGCTCATCCGCGAGGGACGGGTGGAGCAGGACGAGGCGCTCCGCCTGCTCCGCGACTGGAAACAGGACCGCGCCGAGCGGCAGACCGGCGACCTCGACACCGAGACCCTGACGGAACGCGTGCGCGAGGTCCTGGTCGACAAGGTCTGCGAGCTGCTCAAGGTGAGCGTCACGGACCTGGACGTGGACGTCGAGCTCAGCGAGTACGGGCTGGACTCGATCGTCATCACCCAGCTGGTGACGATGGTGAACGACTCCCTGGGCCTGGAACTGGTGCCCACGGTGCTCTTCGAGCATCCGACCCTGCGGGCCTTCAGCGGGCATCTGGTCAGTGCGTACGGTCCGTTACTGGCACCACGGCTGGGCCTGCGACCGTCCGGCACCGTGCCGGCCGAACCGGCTTTCGTACAAGAGCCCGAGCCCACGCCGGAGTTCGCGCCGATCGTGCCCGCGCCCGCGCCCGCTCCCACCCCGACACACCGCCAGGACCGCCAGGAACGGCGGGACCGCCAGGAACGGCGGGACGAGCCCATCGCCGTGGTCGGTGTCAGCTGCCGGTTCCCGCAGGCCGAGGACCTCGACGCGTTCTGGCGGAACCTGAGCGAAGGGCGCGACTGCGTGGCGGAGGTCCCCGCCGACCGGTGGGACTGGCGCGCCCAGTACGGCGACCCCCTGAAGGAACCGGGCCGCACCAACGTGAAGTGGGGCGGCTTCATGGACGGCGTCGCCGACTTCGACCCGCTGTTCTTCGGCATCGCACCGAAGGACGCCGTACACATGGACCCCCAGCAGCGGCTGCTGATGCTGTACGTGTGGAAGGCGCTGGAGGACGCCGGTTACGCCGCCGACAGCCTGGCGGGCAGCAACCTCGGTCTGTTCGTCGGCACGAACGACACCGGCTACAGCCTGCTGGCCGACCGCAGCACCGGCCGGGACGGCAGCGTGTCGCCCACTGGCAGCGTTCCGTCGGTCGGCCCGAACCGGATGAGCTACTTCCTCGATGTGCACGGACCGAGCGAGCCGGTCGAGACCGCCTGTTCCAGCTCTCTGGTCGCCATCCACCGGGGCATGGTGTCGCTCGAACGCGACGAGTGCGACATGGCCGTCGTCGGTGGCGTCAACACCATGGTCATCCCCGACGGGCACATCAGCTTCAGCAAGGCGGGGATGCTCAGCACCGACGGCCGGTGCAAGACGTTCTCCGACCGCGCCGACGGCTATGTGCGCGGTGAGGGCGTGGGCATGCTCGTGCTGAAGCGGCTCTCGGCGGCCGAGCGCGACGGCGACCACATCTACGGCCTGATCCGTTCCACCGCTGAGAACCACGGCGGCCGCTCCAACTCACTCACCTCCCCGAACCCCAAGGCCCAGGCCGCCCTGATCCGGCACGCCTACAGCAGGACGGGGATCGACCCGCGGACCGTCGGCTACATCGAGGCGCACGGCACGGGAACCAAGCTCGGCGACCCGGTGGAGATCGACGGGCTGAAGGCGGCGTTCCGTGAGCTGTACGAGGAACGCGGGGTGGGCGTCGAGGGGGCGCAC
>NZ_VMNX01000003.1 GCF_009377235.1 Streptomyces acidicola | reverse complement strand
CTCCCAGGACTCCACCCCCCGCTTCCCGTCCCCTTCCCTTCTCCTCGGGACTTCCCCTCTCACGGAGTCAATGTGTGCACCTCGCACGAGTCCGGGCACGAGCCTGCCCAGGAGGCGCCCCAGGCGGGCGCCGGCAGACGCGGTTTCCTGCGGGCGACCGCGCTGATCGGAGCGGCCGCCGCGGTCGCGCTGCCCACCGCGACCGCCGCCCGGGCCGCGGACGACAGCTCCGCCACCCGCCGGCGGCCCGACCCGGACAGCCGCCGCTTCACGCTCGCCGTGATGCCCGACACCCAGTACCTCTTCGACGGTCCGAGCATCGACAGGGCGCCCGTCGAGGCGTCCCTGCGCTATCTGCTGGAGCACGGGCAGGAGGAGAACATCGTCTTCCTCTCCCACCTGGGTGACCTCACGCAGAACGGCACCCGGGCCGAAATCACCGCGATCAGCGAGGCGTTCGGCGTCCTCGACCGGCGGGGTGTGGGCTACAGCGTCCTGGCGGGCAACCACGACGTGAAGTCGTCCACGACCGACCAGCGCGGTGCGACGCCCTATCTGGACGCCTTCGGTCCGCAGCGGTTCCACGGCAGCAAGACGTTCGGCGGCGCCTCGCCCGACGGCTACAACACCTTCCACCTCTTCCAGGCCGCCGGCCGCGAGTGGATGGTGCTGGCCCTGGACTGGCGCCTGTCGGCAAAGGGCTTCGCCTGGGCGAGGGACGTCATGGCCCAGCACCCGAGGACGCCGGTCGTCCTCACCACGCACGAACTCGTCGACGGGGACGACTCGCTCTCCTCGTACGGTCAGCAGCTCTGGGACCAGCTGATCGAGGACCACGACCAGATCTTCCTCACCCTCAACGGTCACTACTGGCCCGCCGGTCGCACCACGCGCAAGAACGCGGCGGGCCACGACGTCCACCTGCACCTCACGAACTACCAGAACCGCTACTTCGGCGGCGCCGCGATGATCCGCCTCTACCGCTTCGACCTCGACCGGAACACCATCGACGTGGAGACGATCTCCCCGTGGATCCTGGGCCGGGCCGCGAAGGGCCTCAACGAGCTGGAGCGGCGGGAGATCGAGCTGAGCGGAGAAGCCGACCGGTTCTCCGTGGGGATCGACTTCGAGGAGCGCTTCTCGGGCTTCGCCCCCGTGCCCGCGAGACCGGCGCGGCCCGCGTCACGGATGCTGATACCGGGCACGGTGGCGTACTGGCGCTTCGAGGCGCCCGCGAACGGCACCGTCCGCGATCTGTCCGGGCGCGGCAACGACCTCGGCCCGGTCACCGTGGGCGGCGGCGAGCTGGGCTGGTCCCCGGACCACCATCCCGACCAGCCCGGCCACGGCAGCCTGGAGTTCCGGGGTTACAAGTCCCCGCTGAAGGGCACGTATCTGCGCACGGTCGACGGAGCTCCCCTCAACTCGGCCACCTTTCACAACGGCTACACCATCGAGGCCTTCTACCGCCTCCCCGCCGACTGGAACCCCTCGCACCACGCCTGGTCGGGCCTGGTCAGCCGCACCGGCACGGGCGGAGCCGCCGGCAAGACCGCCGACGACCCCGACGAGCCGCTCGCCACGCTGTCCCTGTCCAACGACCGCGAGCCGCAGTGGGCGATGCGCCCGCTCAACCAGCAGGGCATCGCCACCAACTGGGGCCAGGAGACACCGCTGGAGACCTGGTGGCACCTCGCGGTCGTCAACGACGGCGCACACACGACGCTGTACGTCGAGGGCTGCCCGGTGGTCCGCAATCCCAAGGCCCCCGCGATCGGCATCACCTCGGTCGGGCTGCCGTGGCTGCTGGGCGGCTACGAGTACGCCGGCCGGATCGACCAGATCCTCCACGGACGGCTCGGCGACGTCCGGATCGTCGAACGAGCCCTGCCCGTCACGTCGTTCATGAACCACTGAGAACCCACTGAGGACACAGAGGACCCGCACGCCATGTCCGAGCAGCAGCTGCCCGTCTGGGCCGATCCGTCCGTCTCCCCCGCCGACCTCGACGCGCAGGGCGTCTCCCGACGGGGGCTCCTGCGCCGCGCGGGCCTGTTCGGCGCCGCCTTCACCCTCGGCTCCGCGGCCGTGCCCGCGGCCGCCGCGGGGCAGCGCCTCGGCGGTGACGACCCCCGCCTGGCCTACCTCGTCGGCGACCACCACGTCCACACCGTCTACAGCCACGACGCGAAGTACACGTTCTCCCAGCTGGCCGCCGCGGGCGCCAAGTACGGCCTCGACTGGATGGTGTTCACCGAGCACTCGAACGTCGGGCACGCCCAGTACGGAGCCTCGCTGGAGCACCAGGAGATCCTCAGGGCACGGGCGGAGAACCCGCGTCAGCTGATCTTCCAGGGCCTGGAGTGGTACATCCCGGCCGCCGAGCACTGCACGGTCTTCTCGTCGCCCGGCCCGCACGAGGTCGACCTGCTCACGCGGTTCGAGCGCGAGTACGACGGCAAGCTGCTGGCCTACGACAAGGGCGGCCCCGCCGACGCCGACACCGCGCGCAACGAGGCGCACGCCGTGAAGGCCATCCAGTGGTTGGCCGAGCAGCGCCGCACGGGCTACGTCGACGACGTTCTGGTCCTCGCCAACCACCCCCTGCGCCTGGGCATCGACTCCCCGCACGAGATGCGCAACTGGCGTGACGCGGCTCCCGAGATCATGATCGGCATGGAGGGTGCGCCCGGCGCCCAGGGCGCGGCGCTCCCCGGGCGGGGCTCGACATCGATCCGCGGCGAGTACGAGAACAAGCCGTCCGCGCAGTCCTGGCCCGGCTACCCGGCGGGGGCGTACCTGACGTACGGCGGCTTCGACTGGGCGACGGCGACCGTGGGCGGCCTCTGGGACTCCCTGCTCGCCGAGGGCAGGCTGTTCTCCATCACCACCAACTCGGACGCCCACCGCGTCGTGTTCGACACCTGGAAGAACGGTGACTGGCTCCCGGGACAGAACTTCGACAACACCGGCCGGCTGCCCGACCCGGTGAACACGGACAGCCCGCAGCCGGGCAGCGACTTCTGGCCCGGCCAGTTCAGCCGCACCCATGTGGGCGTCACCCGCTACGGCTACCGCGCGGTGATGGCGGGCCTGCGCGCGGGCCGGGTGTGGCTCGACCACGGCCATCTGCTCGACGGACTCGATGTCCGGCTGAAGCGGGACCGCGACGCGGGCCGGGGCGTCACGCTCGGCGGGCGGCTGCGCGTCCGCAAGGGCGAGAGGATCACGCTGAACGTGACGGTGACGACCGCTTCACGCCCCAACTCGCAGGGAATCCTGCCGGAGCCGGCCCACGTGGACGTGATCCGGGGCGCGGTGCGCGGTCCGGTGACCGATCGGGACGCCTGGAAGGCTCCCGACACCAAGGTGGTCCGGACGGAGGACGTCTCCGGCCGGAAGGGGACGTACACCCTCCGTATCCCTCTGACCGCCGGGGACGAGTCCTTCTACGTCCGCCTGCGCGGCAGCGATGGCAACCGCAACGGGGCGGGCTACCTGGGCGCCACGATCGACCCCCACGGCCCGATCCCGCACGAGCCGGGCAACGGCGACCCGTGGGCGGACACCTGGTTCTACTCGAACCCGGTCTTCGTGGACGTGGTGGGCGCCTGAGGGCGTGCCCGCAAAGGGGCGCGGGTGCTGATGGCGTTCCTTGCTCAGGAATCCGTGCCGTAGCGCTCGCGCACCCAGGCCCTGAGGAGCTTTCCGGAGGCGGTGCGGGGCAGTTCGTCCGTCAGCACCACCGACTTCGGAATCTTGTACCTGGCGAGGCGCCCGGCCAGCGAGGCGAGCACCTCGTCGGGGTTCACCGTGGCGCCATCGCGGGGGACCACGACCGCGCGCGGCACCTCGCCCCACCTCTCGTCGGGCACGCCGATGACGGCGCACTCGGCGACGTCGGGGTGGGCGAGGATGCGGTCCTCGATCTCGGCGGGGTAGATGTTCTCGCCCCCGGAGATGATCATGTCCTTGATGCGGTCGACGATCCGGACGTAACCGTCCTCGTCGGTCCGGGCCACGTCCCCGCTGCGGAACCAGCCGTCCGTGAAGGCGGCGGCCGTCTCCTCGGGGAGCCCCCAGTAGCCGGGCATGACGTGCGGGCCGCGGACGACGACCTCACCGGTCTCGCCGATACCGACGGGCGTCATGTCGGGCCGTACGACCCGTACGTCGCTGAAGAAGTGCGGAACACCCGCCGAGCCCGCCTTGCTGACGGCGTGTTCGGCGTCCAGGAAGAGCACACCGGGCGCGGCCTCGGTCATGCCGTAGCCCTGGAGGAAGGTGAGTCCGCGTTCCTGGTACCGGGCGATGAGCGGGGTGGGGACCGATGCGCCGCCGCAGGTCAGGATGCGCAGGCTGGACAGGTCCGCGCGGGCCCAGCGCTCGTGCCGGGCCATCTGGTCGAACATCGTGGGCACCCCGAACATGAAGGTGATCCGGTGCTGTTCGATCAGGTCGAAGGTGCCCGCCGGGTCGAACGTCTCGACGAGGACGCAGGTGCCGCCCTTGAGCAGCACGGGCAGGGTGAGCATGTTCAGCCCGGCCGTGTGGAACAGGGGGGCGGAGACCAGGGCGCGTTCGTCGGCGACCAGGTCGTGGTCGATCAGGACGTTGAACGCGTTCCAGGTCAGATTGCCGTGGGTGAGCATCGCGCCCTTGGGGCGGCCCGTCGTGCCCGAGGTATACATGATGAGGCAGGTGTCGTCGTGCGTGACGGGCTGGTCGATCGGCTCGTTCTCGGCCCCGGCGAGCAGCGCCTCGTACTCGGCGCCGACCTCGATGTACGTCCGGACGCCGGTGTCGCCGGGCAGGCCCGCGACGAGCCCCGCGTGCGAGGGCCGGTGGACGAGGGCCTTGGCGCCGGAGTCGGCGAGCTGGTGGGCGATCTCGGGCCCGGCGAGACGGGGGTTGAGCGGGACGAAGACCGCGCCGAGCGTACCGGCCGCGAACAGCGTCTCCAGGTACGAGGGGTGGTTGGGCCCCAGATAGGCGATCCGGTCACCCCGGCGGACCCCCGTGCCGCGCAGGGCGTGGGCGAGGCGCGTGGTGCGCTCGTACAGGTCCGCGTACGTGAGCGCGGCGTCGCCATGGATCAGGGCGGTGCGGTGCGGTGTCTTGCGGGCCCGGCGCGCGGGCCACGATCCCAGTCCGTCATTGCGCATCTGTCTGCCCCTGTCCGTCCTTGCACATGGGGTGTCCCTTACGGTTGCGCCGGCCCGAGCACTCGCTCGCCGGGGTTGATGCCGGGGTGGGCGAGGTTGGCGGGGTTCATCACGCCTCCGGGGTCCAGCCCCCGTTCGCGTACGCCGTCTTGACCTCCCGCGGCTGCGACCAGAGTGCCACCTTGTCGCCCTCCGGGGTACCGAAGTCCTCGCCCCAACCTGCGGCTACGGCTACGACTACGGGAGCGAAGCCAAGGGCAATCATTGTTGTCGTCAATAGTTGTTGCCGTATCCAGGGTGCGGCATGCTGAAGGCGGACGTATGAACCGCCCCGCCGGGGCCCGGCCCAGGGAGCCAGTCATCGCCGGCCAGCAGCACGCCACCGACAAGGCCGTGGGCCCCGCCCTCATCGACGCACAGGAGCCGTGGATGCGCACGCTGCACACGGACACGGGGTACCTGCTGTACCGGCTGGGCCTGCGGTCGGGGCAGTTGTTCAACGCGTTCCTTCAGGAGTCGGGGCTGCGGCTGCGCCACTACGCGCTGCTGCGGTTCCTGGCCACCTCGGAGGGCGCGTTGCAGCGCGAGCTGAGCTCTCGGCTGGGCTACGACCCGAGTGCGATCGTCGGGCTCGTGGACGATCTGGAGAAGCTCGGGTTCGCCGAGCGGCGCCCGTCGCCCGACGACCGCCGCAGCCGCATCGTGGTGCTCACGCCCAAGGGGCGGGCCTTCCTCCGCGACACCGACGAGGCCGGGCTGCGCGTCGCGAACACCCTGCTCCAGGGCCTCGATCCGGCCGAGCGGGACACCCTGCACACTCTGCTGCGCAAGGTCGCCGAGACCCAACTGAGCTGAGCCGACCGAGCCGAGAACCGGCCCGCGCAGGGAGCCGGCCCGCGCAGGGAGCCGGCCCGCGCAGGGAGCCGGCCCGCGCAGGGAGCCGGCCCGAGCAGAGACAGAGCCGATGCCATGCCGATGACCGCCGACACCGTCCCGTCTCCGACACCGCCTCCGCCGCCACCGTCCGCGCCGTCGTCCCCTTCGTCCGCGCCACCCTCCCCCTCGTCCGCGCGGTCCGCGCCCGGTCGGCTGCTCGCCGTGCTCGCCGCCTTCGACCACGAGCATCCCGCGCTGTGCCTCACCGACATAAGCCGCCGGTCCGGACTCACGCTCACCACGACGCACCGGCTGGTCGGCGCGCTCACCGAGTGGGGCGCCCTGGAGCGCGACGGCTCCGGCGTCTACCACGTGGGGCTACGGCTCTGGGAGATCGCCGCCCTCGCCCCGCGCGGGCTGGCGCTGCGGCAGATCGCGCTGCCGTACCTGGAGGACCTGTACGAGGCGACACACGAGAACGTGCAGCTGGCGGTGCGGGACGGCGGCGAGGTCGTCTACACCGAGTGGCTGTCCGGCCGCTCGGCGGTCGGCGTCCACATCCGTGTGGGCGCCCGCTGGCCGCTGCACGCCACGGGCGTCGGTCTCGCCCTGCTCGCGCACAGCGATCCGGCCTCCCAGGAGGAGTACTGCGCGGGGCCGTTGACCGCGTTCACGCAGTACACCATCACCGACGGAGCGCGCCTGCGACGCGTCCTGGCCGAGGTCCGGCGCACGGGCGCCGCCGTGAGCAGCCGCCAGGTCACGGACGACGCCCTCTCGGTGGCTGCCCCGGTCCGCGGCCGGGACAGCACGGTCGTCGCGGCCGTGTCGGTGGTCGTACCCAAGGCCGACGCGCAGGTCCCGGCGCTGATCCCGGCGGTTCGGCTGGCGGCGCGGGGCATCTCCCGGGCGCTGGGGTGGCAGCCGGGGACAGGGAGCTGACCCGGTCCACACGGCGGAGCCGCATACCGGCACAGCCTGCGTCTACTGCGCGACCGCCTGCGCCGCGTACGCCACCGGCATCCCCGCGTGCGTGGCCGTGCCCCGGCAGGTGAGCCGGCCGCGTTTGGCGCCCGCGGAGGGCGTGACCGTCCAGCGGGCGGTGAGCCGGCCGCCCGCAGGGACGCGGTCCTCGGTCGCCGGGCCCAGCGAGCGCACCTGCCAGCGGCCGGGCGCCTGGAGGACGAGCCCGGCGGCAGTCCAGGGCCGGGCGGAACCGTTGGCGAGGGTGGCGGTCACGAGGAACTCCGTGCCCTGCCGGGTCACTTCGAGGGTGACGCCGAACGGCTTGCGCTCGTAGATGTCGGCCCACGACTCATGCATGAGGCGGACCAGGGCGTCGGCCTCACCGGGCCGTGCCGCCGCGAGGTCGTCCTGCTCTCCGGGGTCCTTGGCGAGGTCGTACAGCTCGACCTGCCAGCGGTCTTCCGGTGCCCGCCGGTCCTGACCGGGCGCGAACCGCACGGCCTTGAAGTCGCCGCGACGCACGGCCTCGGACAGGCGCCGTATCCGGCCGCCGTCGACGGCGTTGGCGCGCGGGGAGCCGCCGCTGTGGTTGCGGTAGAAGTACAGGTGATCGTGATAGGGGGCATGGGCGGTCTTCCGGGCGCCGAGCAGCAGCGGTGCGAGCGAGAGGCCGTCGATGTCGGTGGGGACGGGTGCGCCCGCGAGGTCCGCCAAGGTCGGCAGGAGGTCGATCAGCGGGGTCGGCCGGTCGGTGGTCCCGGCCCGGACACGGCCCTTCGACCAGGCGATGAGCGGGACGCGGATGCCTCCCTCGTACAGGTTGCGCTTGTAGCCGCGCAGCGGGCCGTTGCCGTCGAACAGGTCGGGGTCGGTACCGCCCTCCTCGTGCGGGCCGTTGTCGCTGGTGACGAGGATGAGTGTGCGCTCGGCGAGACCATGCTCGGTGAGCCGGTCGACGACGCTGCCGACGAGGGTGTCGAAGGATGTGACCTGGGCGGCGTGCGCCTTGTTGGGGCGGGTCCAGGGGGCCTCCGCGTACCGGCCGAGGTCCGGGTCGACGCTGGGGGCGTGGGGGACGGTCGGCGCGAGGTAGAGCAGGAACGGCTCGTTCTTGTGCGTGTCGATGAAGTCGAGCGAGCGCTGCTGGATGAGGTCGGGCGCGTACACCTCGCGGGCGCCGTCCCGGTTCGCGGGGATCTCCTGCCGGGTGCCGTTGTCCCAGAGGTAGTCGGGGAAATAGTCGTGGGCGTGGCCGTGTGTCAAGTAGCCGTAGAACTCCTCGAAGCCCCGGGAGTTGGGGTGGCTCGGCTGGTCCGGTTGCTCGGGGCCGAAGCCCCACTTACCGATGAGGCCGGTGCGGTAGCCGCAGGCCCGCAGTGCCTCCGCGAAGGTGAAGTCCTGCTCGGTGAGGCCGGCCTGGCCTCCGGCGCCCCACGGGTTCTCGCGCACGGTCGCGTGGCCGCTGTGCAGTCCGGTGAGCAGGGAGCAGCGTGAGGGCGCGCAGACGGGGGCGGCGGCGTACGCGTCGGTGAACCGCAGTCCCTCGGCGGCGAGGGCGTCGAGACGGGGCGTGTGGATCAGCTTCTGCCCGTAACTGCCGAGTTCGCCCCAGCCGAGGTCGTCCGCGAGGACCACCACGAAGTTGAGCCGCTGCCCCTTGGGCTGCGCGGCGGGCACGACCGAAGGGGACGGCCGGCCGGCCGACGGAGCGTCTCCGCGCCCGGCCTCCTTGCCCGCGGAACACCCGGCCGCCGCTCCGGCCACGCCGAGGGCGGCGGACCCGGCGAGAAAACGGCGGCGGCTGGGCATGCGGAACTCCTGTCGGTGGGCTGTTGCTGGTCGTAAACCGATGATCAAGGGGACTCTCCGTGCAGGACCATGCACAGGGCATGAACACCTTGTTGCAGGTCACCGGGTGCCGCCCGCAACCTCGGGGGGAGCTTCGGGCGGCACCCGACCCTAGAGAGGGGGAATCCCGGGTTCTGGTTCCCTGGACCAGGAGTGATCTTCGCACGAGATCGTCCACGCCCTGTCAGGACCCCTGCGCGCGGGTGACGCGCCGTCCGGTCGCCCACCGACCCTTCCCTGCTGGATCGACATGTTGAAGTGGATCGAGCAGGGGTGGACGCGAGGATACGTCGGGCGAGGCGATCCGGGGTGCGAGACTGAGCCCATGTTCGTTCAGCTCCTCGCGGCCACGGGTGTGCTCGCCGTCCTGACCATCGTTCCCGGTCCGGACATGGCCGTGGTGACGAAGCGGGCCATCGCGTCCGGCCGGCAGGACGGCCTGCGCACGGTCGGGGGCATCACGGCGGGACTGCTCATCTGGGGTGTGCTCACCGTGGTCGGCCTGGCGGCCGTCCTGGCGGCGTCTGCCACGGCCTACATGATCGTCAAGCTCGCCGGTGCCGCCTACCTCGGCTTCCTGGGTGTGCAGGCACTGCTGCAGAGCCGACGCAGCCGTTCGGTGGCTTCGGGGGCGAGCGCCCCGCCCTCATCCGGCAACCCGTGGCGCACAGGGCTGATCAGCGACGTATTCAATCCGAAGATCGCCGTCTTCTACACGGGCTTGCTGCCCACGCTCGCGCCGTCCGGTTTCCCGCCGCATATGGGGATGGCTCTGCTGGTCCTGGTCCACGCGGCCCTGACGCTCGTCTGGCTCGGCAGCTACGTGCTGGTGCTGGCCAAGGCCCGGGGCTTCTTCGAGAAGGCTGCCGTACGGCGCACCATGGACCGCATCACAGGTGTCGTCCTGATCGGGTTCGGCGTCAAGGTGGCCACCTCCCAGACCTGAACCGGAGCACCCGTACGCGCGAGCGTCGACCTGCCCGCGCCGGATACGCCGATGAGTACCGCCAGGCAAGTCTCCGAGAGCGTCGGACAGGTCGTCGGTAAGGTCCGCGCGGCCGCGGCCGCGCCGGGGCGGAACCGGCGCTCGCGTACTACGCGGTGCGGCCGTGCGGCTGCCCCGGGGGGCGCCGTTTCCCGCGCCGGACGGCGGCAGGGGAAGGGCACGGGAGGGGCGGGTGCGGACGGGATGTGCCCGGTGGTGGTGGGCGTTGTGCCTGGCTGTGCGTGTAACGGGGATGTATTAGGGGGTGGTTGGGCGGAACGGTTCGCCGGGCCTCGCCGGTCCTGGTGATCGGAAATACTCGCTCGTACCGACTCGTACCGAGCAGCCGGCACCCCAACCGATGCTGAGGAAGAAACAATGCGCGTTCGCAAGCTCACCTTCGCCGCCCTGGCCGTTGCCGCGGGTCTCTCGCTCACGGCCTGCCAGAACGACGATGGCGGCACGGCGCAGAGCGACCCGTCGTCCGCGTCCACCGCGGCCTCCTCGGGCGGCGGTTCGGCCTCGGACGGTTCGGATCAGGGCGGCGGGCAGGGCACGGTCGCCGGGACCGGCTCCAACGAGAACGGCGAGGTCGGCAAGTGCCGCACCGGCGAGCTGAAGTTCAAGGCGATCGACCACACCGTCGACGGCGACCCCGATGGCACCGTCGCGGTGGAACTGACGAACGGCGGCGGCCGGGACTGCGCGATCTCCGGGTACGCGGGCGTCGACCTGAAGACCAGCGCGGGGTCGCTGTCCGCGGAGCGCAGTGGTGAGGAGGTCACCCCGGGCGTTCTCAAGGACGGGGAGTCGGTGGCCTTCGGCATCAACTACCCGATCAACGACTCGGGCGGCTCCGGCGTCCGCATTACGGGACTGGTGGTGACCCCGCCGGACGAGACGAAGTCGGTCACCCTGGACTGGCCGGGCGCCGCCACCCTGCCCGTCACGGACGGTTCCGGCTCCCCGGTGAAGGTCGGCCCGATGGGGAGCGCCGGTCAGGGCGGCTGACCAGCACGTCCCAGGGTGCTCAGGCCGCACCGCGCCGCTGCCCGAGCACCCACCAGTGCGGATGCAAAGCCTCCCAGCCCCCAACACGCTGGACTCAACAGGGAAATCATCCGTCACCGCCCGGCACCGGCGGTACCGCCGACAACGGGCCGCCCCCGCGCACCGGCCTCGGCCCCGGCTTCGGCTTCGGCCTGCCTCGTACCGCACTTCCCGTACGGAGACGTCTCCTTCAGAGTGTGAACTCGCCCCTCTCCCAAGGAACTTTCGCCGCTTCACCTCTTGACGGCCCGAGTAACGGGGAGCACATTGGCCCCACACCTCTCGTTGAGAGCGCTCTCAAGCACGGTCTTCCCCAGGGCGCTCGCCTCAGCACCTGCGCACCCCACTCCGTACGCAAAGAGGTACTCATGAGGAAAACCCCCACACCTTCCGCACCCCCCAGACGGGGCCGCCTGCGTCGCACGCTCCTCGCCCTCGCCAGCGCGCTGAGCCTGGCCGCGGCCGGTGCCTCGGCGGCGCAGGCGTCCGCGCCCCCGCCGCCGTCCGGCTGGACCCAGGTCTTCGTCGACGACTTCGACGGCCCGGCCAACACCGGCGTCAACACCTCCAACTGGCAGTACGCTACGGGCACCTCCTACCCGGGCGGCCCCGCCAACTGGGGCACCGGCGAGGTCGAGACGATGACGAACAGCACCAACAACGTCGCGCTCGACGGCAACGGCAACCTCCGCATCACCCCACGGCGCGACTCCGCCGGCAACTGGACCTCGGGCCGCATCGAGACCAACCGCACCGACTTCCAGCCCCCGTCGGGCGGGAAGCTGCGCGTGGAGGGCCGTATCCAGATGCCGAACGTCACCGGCGTCGCGGCCGAGGGCTACTGGCCCGCGTTCTGGATGCTGGGCGCGCCCTTCCGCGGCAACTACCACAACTGGCCGAGCATCGGCGAGCTGGACATCATGGAGAACGTCCAGGGCCTCAACCGCGTGTGGTCCACGATGCACTGCGGCACCAACCCCGGCGGCCCGTGCAACGAGAGCACCGGCATCGGCAACTCCACGGCCTGTCCCAACACCACGTGCCAGTCGGGCTTCCACACCTACAGCATGGAGTGGGACCGGTCGGTGAGCCCGGAGGCGATCCGTTTCTACGTCGACGGCAACAACTACCACACGGTGACCGCCAACCAGGTCGACGCGACGACCTGGGCCAACGCCACCAACCACGGCTTCTTCATCATCCTGAACGTGGCGATGGGCGGCGGCTTCCCCGACGCGTTCGGCGGCGGCCTGGACGGCGACACCCAGCCCGGCAACCCCATGGTCGTCGACTACGTCCAGGTGCTGTCGGCCGGCGGGGGCACTACCCCACCGCCGACCGGCAACCGTGACGCGTACAGCGCCATCCAGGCCGAGTCGTACGACGGCCAGACCGGCGTGAGCACCGAGTCCACCTCCGACTCGGGCGGCGGCCAGAACATCGGCGGCCTCGCGAACGGCGACTGGGCCCTCTACCGGGGCGTGAACTTCGGCTCCACGGCGGCCACCCAGTTCAACGCCCGCGTCGCCAGCGGCGCCCCCTCGGGCGTCAGCGGCCTCGTCGAGGTCCGCCTGGACAGCCGTACGAACCCGCCCCTCGGCAGCTTCGCCATCGGCAACACGGGCGGCTGGCAGTCCTGGCGCACGGTCCCGGCGAACATCAGCGGTGTCACCGGGACCCATGACGTCTACCTCACGTTCACAAGCGGTCAGTCCCAGGAGTTCGTGAACGTGAACTGGTTCAACTTCGGCCGCTGAGCGAGAAGTCGGCTGTAGGCGGGGGCGCGCCCCGCGCGGACCCGGCCGGGGTGACTCCCGGCCGGGTCCGTACTTACGTCACCCGGGTCAGCGTCACCGCGGCCTTGAGGTCGGCCCAGAACTCCGGCCGGGCGTCGACCCGATGACCGAGACGGTAGACCGTCCTGGGTGTGGACGTGCAGGTGCGTGAAAGGTTCGGGCACCGTCTGCTCCTGGGTCGGTTCTGGAATCAGATGTGCACGTGCCGTTCGCGCGCAGCGACACGTCGTCGGGATTCGTCGTGGAGATTTCGACGTCGGGATTCGTCGTCGGGATCGTCATCCAAGCCCGGCGCCCGCAGCGGTTTCAAACAACGGGAGCAGACCGCCGTACAACCCATCGTTGTCGAGTGCTAGCGTCCCCCGGGTGAATCTGGAGTCCGTGCGCGCCTTCGTCGCCGTGGCGGAAGAAGGACAGTTCCGGCATGCTGCCGCTCGTCTCGGAGTGACCCAGCAGGCGGTGTCCAAACGCATCGCGGCGCTTGAGTCGTACCTCGGTGTCGCCCTGTTCAGGCGTGTGCCCACGGGTGCCGTCCTCACCGGGCACGGGGAGTCCTTCCTCCCGCACGCGCGTGCCGTCCTGATGGCGGTGCGGCAGGCCGTCGCGTCGGTACGGACCGCCGGGGAACCCCTCAGGGTCGACGTGCTGCGCAGTCATCTCGCGTCGGCCGAGATACTGCGGGACTTCCATCGCACACACCCGGACATCCCGCTGGAGACGGTGACCCTCGCCAAGGCCGACGCGGCTGTCCGCGCGCTCCTGGACGGCGAGATCGACGTGGCGTTCGCGTATCTGCGGAGCCCTGTCGAGGAACGTGACCCGCTGCTGAAGAGCGCTTTCGTGCACTTCGAGGGGCTGGACGTCGTCGTCGGTGCGCGGCACCCGCTCGCTGGGGCCGAACAGCTCGGTCCCGGAGATCTGGGTCCCTTCACCGCCTGGATGCCCGGCATCGTCGGCGGCAGTGAGTGGGGCGAGTTCTACCGCGAGTTCGGCGAGGCGTTCTCCCTGGTCATCGACTCAAGTGGCCCGAACTTCGGCCCGGAGTCACTCCTGGAGACGATCGGCGCATCGAGCTCGCTGATCACCTTCGTAGGACGGAAGACCCGCCTCACCTGGCCGGAGGACGAGACCCTGCGCCGGATCCCCCTCACGTCCCCCACTCCGACGTATCCCTGGTCCCTGGTCTGGCACTCGCACAACCGGCACCCCGGGCTGCGGGACCTGGTGTCGTACATGCGGGCGGGCTTCCGGCCGCCCGGCAGGGCCTCAAAGGTCTGGCTTCCGGAAGGGACGGACTTTCCGGCCCCGCAGGTGTTCTGATCCTCCAGCCCCTCCTGCGCTTGGGCCAAACGGGGTCCCCTCACCGCAGCTCCGCCCGGAACCCCACCGGAGTCACCCCCGCGTGCAGATGGAAGAACTTGGAGAAGTTGGCCGCGTCGGGGAACCCGACCGCGGCGCCGACGCGGCCGATCGGCATGTCCGTGTGGGCCAGCAGACGCTTGGCCTCCAGGACGACCCGCTTGTCGATGAAGCCCTTGGGCGTCTCCCCCGTGGCAGCGCGGACGGCGCGCACCAGCGTGCGGCGGGAGTAGCCGAGCGCGTCGGCGTACGCGCTGACGCTGTGGTTGGCCGCGAAGCCCTTCTCGACGGCGTCCCGGAACCGGGTGAAGGTGGTGTCGGCCCGTCGGCGCTCGGCTTCCGCCGTACCGGCCGCGAGGTGGGCCAGGCGGAGCAGGAACGCGGTGAGGGAGTGCCGCAGCACGGCGGAGTGCAGGCTGAGTGGGAGGGTCTCGGTGTCGGTGTACTCGCGTTCCAGCTGGTCGAGGGAGTGCCGTAGAGCGGCGAGCTGGGCCGCGTCCGGGCGCAGCAGCGGGGGCAGGTCGTAGCGGTAGAGGCCGGTCGCCTCGACGGTGGCACGCGGGAGGAAGCCGGGCTGCATGGTCAGGACCGTCCCGCGGTACCCGGCCGTACGGGAGAAGCGGTGAACCTGGCCGGGACGGATCCACAGCACGTCGCCTTCGGAGACCTCGTACTCGGCGAAGTCGATCATGTGGGTCACGGGGCCGCCGCCGAACAGCATGACCACATGGAAGTCGATGCGGTGCACACGCTCCAGCGGCACGTCCGGGTGCCAGGTGCGGTCCGGGTCCATGCGGCCGACCTGCATGCCGACGCCGGAGAGGCTGCGGTCGACGGGAAAGGGGAACGTCTTGATCCCATCACCGTCACGAGAGGTTCCCTCCGGGGCTCGGGAGGTTCCCTCTGAGGTTCGGGAGGTTCCTTCAGCGTCTCGGGGGGTCGGGGTTCTGTCTGCCATGTCCCTCTCGCGGCGGTTCGGCCCTGCGGTCCGCCCGGCAGTCTGCCCTGCGGTCGTTGTCCCACTTTCACCGAAGGCTGACACAGGCACACCTTCCCCGGTAAAAGTCAGACTTTTAGATTTGAAGGCGAACCGTCAATGGCTTCCCGTTCCGTGAGGACTTCTTGAAGATGAGTGCCCAGACATCCGATCGCTTCGAGTGGACCGACCTCGACCGGCGTGCCGTCGACACCGCCCGTATCCTCGCGGCCGACGCGGTGCAGAAGGTCGGCAACGGCCATCCTGGTACGGCGATGAGTCTCGCCCCGGCCGCGTACACCCTCTTTCAGAAGGTGATGCGACACGACCCCGCCGACCCCGAGTGGACCGGCCGTGACCGCTTCGTCCTCTCCCCCGGTCACACCTCGCTGACCCTCTACACGCAGCTCTTCCTCGCGGGCTACGAACTGGAGTTGGACGACCTGAAGGCGTTCCGCACGCACGGGTCGAGGACACCCGGCCACCCCGAGTACGGGCACACGGCGGGCGTCGAGACCACGACCGGCCCGCTCGGCCAGGGCGTCGCGAACGCGGTGGGCATGGCGATGGCCGCCCGCTACGAGCGTGGCCTGTTCGACCCGGACGCCCCCGAGGGCGAGTCGCCCTTCGACCACACCGTCTGGGCGATCGTGTCCGACGGCGACCTGGAGGAGGGCATCTCCGCCGAGGCCTCGTCGCTCGCCGGCCATCAGAAGCTCGGCAATCTGGTGTTCCTCTACGACGACAACCACATCTCCATCGAGGGCGACACCGCCACCGCGTTCTCCGAGGACGTACTGAAGCGGTACGAGGCGTACGGCTGGCACGTGCAGCGGATCGAGCCCGCCTTCAACGGCGACGTCGACGTCCCGGCGCTGTACGACGCGCTCAGGGCGGCGCAGGCCGAGACCGCGCGCCCCTCGATCATCGCGATGCGCACGATCATCGCCTGGCCCGCCCCGAACGCGCAGAACACCGAGGCCGCGCACGGCTCGGCGCTGGGCGAGGAGGAGGTCGCCGCCACCAAGCGGGTCCTCGGCTTCAACCCGGACGAGACGTTCCAGGTCGCCGACGCGGTGCTGGCCCACACGCGGGAGGCCCTGGACCGGGGCGCCGAGACGCACGCCGCCTGGAGCAAGCAGCTCGACGAGTGGCGCGGCACCAACCCGGAACGCGCCCAGCTGTTCGACCGGGTCGTCGCGGGCCGGCTGCCCGAGGGCTGGGAGCAGGCGCTGCCGGTCTTCGAGGAGGGCGCGTCCGTCGCCACGCGTGCCGCGTCCGGCAAGGTCCTCCGGACGCTCGGCACGGTGATCCCCGAGCTGTGGGGCGGCTCCGCCGACCTCGCGGGCTCCAACAACACCACCATCGACAAGACGAGTTCGTTCCTCCCCGCGGGCAACCCGCTGCCGGAGGCGGACCCTTACGGCCGCACCATCCACTTCGGTATCCGTGAACACTCCATGGCCGCGGAGATGAACGGCATCGCGCTGCACGGCAACACCCGCATCTACGGCGGCACCTTCCTCGTCTTCTCCGACTACATGCGCAACGCCGTACGCCTGTCGGCGCTGATGCAGCTCCCTGTGACGTACGTGTGGACGCACGACTCCATCGGTCTCGGCGAGGACGGCCCCACCCACCAGCCCGTCGAACACCTCGCCTCCCTGCGTGCCATCCCGGGCCTGAACATCGTCCGCCCGGCCGATGCCAACGAGACCGCCATCGCGTGGGCCGAGATCCTCAAGCGGCACGCCACCCGTCCGGCCCCGCACGGTCTCGCGCTGACCCGTCAGGGCGTGCCCACGTATGCCCCCAACCCCGAGGCGGCGAAGGGTGGTTACGTCCTCCTGGAGTCCTCGACCGGGATGCCGGACGTGATCCTCATCGCCACCGGTTCCGAGGTGCAGCTCGCCGTCGCCGCTCGCGAGCGGCTGGAGGCGGAGGGAGTCGGTACGCGGGTGGTGTCGATGCCGTCCGTGGAGTGGTTCGAGGAGCAGCCGCGCGCCTATCGCGCGAGCGTGCTGCCGCCGGAGGTGAAGGCCCGTGTCGCGGTCGAGGCGGGTATCGGGCTGACCTGGTACCGGTACGTCGGTGACGCCGGACGGATCGTGTCGCTGGAGCACTTCGGTGCCTCCGCGGACGCCCGGACCCTGTTCGCCGAGTACGGCTTCACCTCCGAGAACGTCGTCAACGCGGCCCGGGCTGTGCTCAGTTCGACCACTGACCCGGCCGCAGCCCGCAGTTGATGGGAGCGCCTGAAGAAAGATGATCACTGTGACCACCGAAGCGAGTTCTGCGAGGAAGGGAGTTGACGGGGAATGAGTGAGCAGGTTCTCACCCGTAGTGAGGACTTCAGGGACGTTGTCGAGGTCCGTGGGGCCAATCCCCTGCGCGATCCCCGCGACCGCCGGCTCCCCCGTGTCGCGGGCCCCTCGGGCCTGGTCATCTTCGGGGTGACCGGTGACCTGTCCCGCAAGAAGCTGATGCCGGCCGTGTACGACCTGGCCAACCGTGGTCTGCTGCCGCCGGGCTTCTCGCTCGTCGGGTTCGCGCGCCGCGACTGGGAGGACCAGGACTTCGCGCAGGTAGTGCACGACGCGGTGCGCGAGCACGCTCGTACGCAGTTCCGTGAGGAGGTCTGGGCGCAGCTCGCCGAGGGCATGCGGTTCGTGCCGGGCGACTTCGACGACGACGCCGCATTTGAGCAACTGCGCAGCGCAGTCGAGGAGTTGAACGCCTCTCGCGGCACCAGTGGCAACTTCGCGTTCTACCTCTCCGTGCCGCCGAAGTTCTTCCCGAAGGTCGTCCAGCAGCTGAAGAAGCACGGCTTGGCGGACGCGCCGGAGGGGTCCTGGCGGCGCGCGGTCATCGAGAAGCCGTTCGGTCACGACCTGGCCAGTGCCCGCGAGCTGAACGCGATCGTGCACGAGGTGTTCGACCCGGAGCAGGTGTTCCGCATCGACCACTACCTGGGCAAGGAGACCGTCCAGAACATACTGGCGCTGCGCTTCGCCAACCAGATGTACGAGCCGATCTGGAACCGGTCGTTCGTCGACCACGTCCAGATCACGATGGCGGAGGACATCGGCATCGGTGGCCGCGCCGGTTACTACGACGGCATCGGCTCGGCCCGGGACGTCATCCAGAACCACCTGCTCCAGTTGATGGCGCTGACCGCCATGGAGGAGCCCATCGCGTTCGACGCCGAGTCGCTGCTCACCGAGAAGCTCAAGGTCCTCAAGGCAGTACGGCTGCCGGAGGACCTCGGGGCGCACACCGTGCGCGGCCAGTACGCGCCCGGCTGGCAGGGCGGCGAGCAGGTGCCCGGATATCTCCAGGAGGAGGGCATCGCCCCGACGTCGCGGACCGACACATACGCGGCGATCAAGCTGGAGGTCGACAACCGCCGCTGGGCGGGCGTCCCCTTCTATCTGCGCACGGGCAAGCGCCTCGGCCGCAGGGTCACCGAGATCGCGGTGGTCTTCCAGCGGGCGCCCCACTCCCCCTTCGACTCCACCGCCACCGAGGAGCTCGGCGAGAACGCGGTCGTCTTCCGGGTCCAGCCCGACGAGGGCATGACCGTGCGCTTCGGGTCGAAGGTGCCGGGTACCTCGATGGAGATCCGGGACGTGTCGATGGACTTCGCGTACGGCGAGTCGTTCACGGAGTCCAGCCCGGAGGCGTACGAACGTCTGATCCTGGATGTACTGCTGGGCGACGCCAACCTGTTCCCCCGCCACCAGGAGGTGGAGGAGTCCTGGAGGATCCTCGACCCGATCGAGGAGCACTGGGAGCGGCACGGCGGGCCCGCGCAGTACCGCTCGGGCACCTGGGGGCCCGAGGAAGCCGACGAGATGCTCGCACGAGATGGACGGAGCTGGCGCAGGCCATGAAGATCGACCTCACCGACACCACGGCAAGCAAGATCAACAAGGCGCTCGTGCAGGGACGCCGGGCCATCGGCACCCCCGCCGTGGGCATGGTCCTGACGATGGTCATCGTGACCGACGAGGAGAACGCCTACGACTCGCTCAAGGCCGCCGAGGAGGCCTCGCACGAGCATCCCTCGCGCACCCTGGTCGTCATCAAGCGGCTGGCCCGCACCCCTCGCGAGCGCACCAGGTCCCACCTGGACGCCGAGGTCCGCGTGGGCGCGGACGCGGGCACCGGGGAGACGGTCGTGCTGCGGCTGTACGGCGACGTGGCCGACCACGCCGACTCCGTGGTCCTGCCGCTGCTGCTGCCGGACGCACCGGTCGTCGTCTGGTGGCCGGTGAACGCGCCCGAGGTGCCCTCGAAGGACCCGCTCGGCGCCCTGGCCCAGCGCCGGATCACCGATCTGTACGCCGTCGAGAACCCCATCGCCGTGCTGGAGCAGCGGGTCGTCTCGTACGCGCCGGGCGACACCGACCTGGCCTGGACCCGGCTCACCCCGTGGCGTTCGATGCTGGCCGCGGCCCTCGACCAGGCCCGCACGGAGATCACGTCCGCCGCCGTCGAGAGCGAGGCCGAGAACCCGAGCGCCGAGCTGCTGGCGCGCTGGCTTCAGGTGCGGCTGCGGGTGCCCGTCGAGCGTGTGGTCACCGCCGGGCCGGTGGTGACCGGGGTCCGCCTCGGCACCGAGAAGGGCGAGGTCGTCATCGACCGCCCCGAGGGCCCGCTGGCCACGCTCACCCTGCCGGGCCAGCCCGCACGCACCCTCGCCCTGAAGGTGCGCCCCATGTCCGAGCTGATCGCCGAGGAGCTGCGTCGGCTCGACGCGGACGAGATGTACGCGGTCACCCTGCGGGGCGAGCACACGAAGGAGACCGCGACCCATGTGTGACGTCCCCGGTCTCGACCCGTCGACCGCCGCGCCGGCGGCCGCCCACCGCAATCTTCGGAACGTTCAAGGAGAAGTGAACTGACATGGCAGCGATGCAGCTGGGTCTCGTCGGCCTCGGCAAGATGGGCGGCAATATGCGCGAGCGGATCCGCCGCGCGGGCCACACCGTCCTCGGCTACGACCGCAATCCCGACGTCTCCGATGTGAGCAGCCTGCACGAGCTCGTGGAGAGGCTGGACGGTCCGCGGGTGGTGTGGGTGATGGTGCCCGCGGGCGGTCCCACGCAGTCGGTCATCGACGAGCTGGCCGGCCTGCTGTCCCCCGGTGACA
Source organism: Streptomyces acidicola (assembly GCF_009377235.1). Classification (GTDB taxonomy): domain Bacteria; phylum Actinomycetota; class Actinomycetes; order Streptomycetales; family Streptomycetaceae; genus Streptomyces; species Streptomyces acidicola. Next base: position 107,371 of record NZ_VMNX01000003.1, on the reverse strand, counting down.
CGGTCGTCGACGGCGGCAACTCGCGCTGGACGGACGACGAGAAGCACGCGGAGCAACTGGCCGCGCACGGGATCGGTTTCGTGGACGCGGGTGTGTCCGGCGGCGTCTGGGGCCTGGAGAACGGCTACGCGCTGATGGTCGGCGGTGAGAAGGAGCACGTGGAACGGCTCCAGCCGATCTTCGAGGCACTCAAGCCGGAGGGGCCGTACGGGTACGTGCACGCCGGCAAGGTGGGCGCCGGGCACTTCGCGAAGATGGTCCACAACGGGATCGAGTACGCGATGATGCAGGCGTACGCGGAGGGCTGGGAGCTGCTGGAGAAGGTGGACTCCGTGACCTCCGTGCGCGAGGTGTTCCGCTCCTGGCAGGAGGGGACGGTCATCCGCTCCTGGCTCCTCGACCTCGCGGTCGACGCGCTCGACGAGGACGAGCACCTGGAGAAGCTGCGCGGGCATGCGGAGGACTCGGGTGAGGGGCGCTGGACGGTGGAGGCCGCGATCGACAACGCGGTACCCCTGCCGGCGATCACCGCGTCGCTGTTCGCCCGCTTCGCCTCCCGGCAGGGCGACTCTCCCCAGATGAAGCTGATCGCGGCCCTCCGTAACCAGTTCGGCGGCCACGCGGTGGAGTCGTCCCAGTAGTTGGCCATGTAGCCATGTGGCCATGTGGCCATCACATGCGGGATCACCACCCCGGGGTTAGGCTGAAGCGAGGGGTCCGTCACATGGTGTGTGCGGCCCCCGGGTCATGACCGCCGGGAAGCGGAGCGCTTCCCGGCCAGGTCCACATCCATCGCCTGTGGTTGCTGGGACACCAGAACACGGAATGGACCCTCTACATACGTTCCATAACAGCCTTGACGTGCCCTATTGCCACTGTCTGCACGATTGTTCGGAGATGTGTACATGGCGCGAACTGTCGCTGTGGGAACCGGCCGCCGCCGGTAGCGTGTGCTGGCCCCCCGACCCGTTCGCATCCCTACGTACGTAAGGAAACGATCGATGGCCGAGACCGGGCAGCAGGACCAGCGGGTCCAGCGGTACGAACGGTACGAGGGCGGCAGTCCCGAGGCGGAGCGGCTCGTGTTCGAGCGGCTGGCACGGGAGTTGATGGACGTCCAGGTCAGGAACCGGCGCGCCGGGGGCGGCGGGATCGCCCGCGCCTTCCACGCCAAGGCGCCGGTGGGCGTGGAGAACGCCCGGCTGCGCTTCCACGACGATCTGCCCGCGGAACTGCGGGTGGGCTTCGCGCAGCCCGGCGCCGAGTACGCGGCCACCGTGCGGTTGTCCAACGCCAGTGGTATCCGGCAGGGCGACGGTTCGCCCGATCTGCGGGGGGCCGCCGTACGCGTGAGGGGACCGGAGGGCGAGAGTCACGACCTGCTCGCGACCAGCCATCCCGTCTCGCACGCCCGGAACGCGCGCGAGTTCGTGGCCTTCGCCAAGGCCATGGCGGGCGCCAGGAACCCGCTGCAGAAGGCGTTCGGGCTGTTCGTGAAGCTGCCGCTGGCCGTGGGGCTCGGGACGGCCAACCGGATGCGGAAGAACGTCCAGGCCGCCACCCGGCGGACCGTCGACTCGCTCGCCACCGAGACGTACTGGAGTCGGGGCGCCATCCTGTGGGGCGATGCCGGGCCCGTGCGCTATCTGCTGCGTCCGGCGGCGGGCAGCCCGCCCGCGGCCACCACCGACCGCAAGGATCCGCAGTTCCTGCAAGGGGAGTTCACCCGGCGGCTCGCGAAGACGGACGTCGTGTTCGACCTGTGCGTGCAGCGGTACGTGGACGAGCGGCACACACCGGTGGAGGACGCCTCCGTCGAGTGGAAGGACACCGTCGCGCCCGCGCTGCCGATCGCCCGGCTCACCCTCCCCCGCCAGGACCTGACCAGTGCCGAGGCCCGTGCCGCCACCCAGCGGATCGAGGAGCTCGCCTTCAACCCCTGGTACACGACCGATGAGTTCCGCCCACTGGGCAATATCAACCGGGCCCGGAAGGCCGCGTACCGGGCGAGTAGCGCGCACCGGCTCGGGTTGCGCTTCGTCACGGAGGAACCGCTGCGGAACCGGCTGCTCGCCCGTCCCGTGGGCACCGCGTTCGCGCTGCTGAACCGGTATGTGCCCTGGCACCGGCTGCCGGTCCGGCTGAGCCTGCTGAACCTGGTGTTCCTGCGGAAGGTGCTGCGGCGGCTCAATCTCATCGACACCGAGGTGCGCGAGGCTCCGCCGAAGGCCCAGCCCGTACCGGAGCCCATCCCGGAGCGGCTGCGCACGGAGCGGTCGTACGACGGGACGTACAACGATCTGTCCGACCCGAGGATGGGCGCGGTCGGTTCCGCCTTCGGGCGCAATCTGAAGCCGGACTACCAGCCGGACACGTTCGACGTGCCGAACCCGGTGACGGTCAGCCGTCAGCTCCTGTACCGGGAGAGCTTCGTGCCGGCGACCTCGCTCAATGTGATCGCCGCCGCCTGGATCCAGTTCCAGGTGCACGACTGGGTCAACCACCGCCGTTACAAGCTCGATGACCGCAGCGTGCAGGTGCCGCTGCCGCCCGGCTCCGAGCCCTGGTACAACACGCCCGGCGGGCCTGCCGAGAACGTCATGCGGATCGCCGAGAACGAGGGGCTTCAGCAGCCGGGCGACCGCCCGCCGATCCTGTTCGGCAACTACGCCTCGCAGTGGTGGGACGGCTCCGAGGTGTACGGCGCGGACGAGCGGACCGCGCGGTTCCTGCGTGAGCCGGACGGCGGCGCCAGGCTCCGTCTGGAGGACGGACACCTGCCGGGCGGGACGAACGGCATACCGCTCACCGGCTTCAACGAGAGCTGGTGGATGGGCCTCAGCGCGATGCACACGCTGTTCGCACGCGAGCACAACGCGGTGTGCGACGCGCTGCGCGCCGAGTACCCGTCGATGAGCGAGGAGCACATCTACCACACGGCGCGGCTGGTGGTCTCGGCACTGATCGCCAAGATCCACACCGTGGAGTGGACGCCGGCGATCCTCGCCACCGAGGCCATCGACATCGCCCTGAAGACCAACTGGCAGGGGCCGCCGAAGAGCTGGCTCAACCAGCTGGGTCTGTGGCTGTTCGAGGCGCACTCGCTGACCGGTATCCCCAAGACGCTGCCGGACCACCACGCGGCGCCGTACTCGCTGACCGAGGACTTCACGACCGTCTACCGCATGCACCCGCTGATCCCGGACGACTTCGAGCTGCGCGAGCACAGCTTCGGGCAGCGTCTGGAGACCGTGGGCTTCCTGGACATCCACGGCGGCGCGGCCGAGACGCAGATCCGCAAGACAGGGCTGGCGAACGCGCTGTACTCGTTCGGCATCGCCCACCCCGGCGCGATCACGCTGCACAACTTCCCCCGCTCGCTCCAGCGGTTCGAGCGCGACGGCGAGATCATCGACCTGTCGGTCGTCGACCTGGTACGGACCCGGCGGCGCGGGGTGCCCCGCTACAACGACTTCCGGGCGGGCCTGCACAAGCCGCGGCTGCGTTCCTTCGAGGAGGTCTCGCAGAACCCGGAGACCGTGGCACGGCTGAAGGACGTCTACCGCTCGGTGGACGAGATCGACACCGTGGTCGGCCTGTTCGCGGAGAACCCGCCGACGGGCTTCGGGTTCAGCGACACCGCGTTCCGCATCTTCATCCTGATGGCCAGCCGCCGGCTGCAGAGCGACCGGTTCCTGACGGTCGACTACCGGCCCGAGATCTACACCCCGCTGGGCATCGACTGGGTGGAGCAGGGCGGCATGAACTCGGTGATCCTGCGCCACTGCCCGGAACTGGCGGGCCTGCTGCCGCGCGGGGCGAGCGCGTTCGCGCCGTGGCGTACGGTCCGGCCGGCGAGCAACGGAGACCCGAGTGACAAGAACTGACGAGGTCTGAGAGAGAACTGACGGGGCCTGAGAGACAAGAGGCAACGCAGGAGTCAGTCAACGCAAGAATCAACGGGGGATTCACATGTCAGTGATTGACGATCGACCAGAGAACATGAGCGCGGCCCAGGGCCACCCTGGGCTCGAGGACCTGTTCCGGCGCCCCTTGCTGGAGACGGTCTGGCGGCGCCGCACCCACCGGGTCAGCCGGGGCGCGTCGGTGACCGCCGGAACGATGAGCTACTCCTCCCCGCACACCGCGCAGCCCCTGTCGGAGCTGGAGGAGGCGGTACTCATCGCGATCACCGGGTGCACGGGGCTGACCATGCCGGACCGGCCGTTCGACGACCCGCGGGACGGCAAGCCCATCATGGCCAAACCCAACCTGACCATGGCGGGCCGCACCGCGGGCAGCCCGGACAACGCCCAGGGCACCCACTTCTTCATGATCAACGACTCGGGGACGTACTACCTGCGCAAGCTGCCGCCCGCGCCGCGGGAGCCGTTCGACGCGGACACACTGATCGCGCGAGCCCGCGAGTCGAAGGTGAAGGTCCTCGACCACCGCCTCGACGTGGCCGAGGGACAGCGCGACTTCCCGGCATACCTCGACTCGAACCGGTTCCTGTCCAACCTGCCCGGGACGACGCTGTTCTTCCCGGTCGTCGACCTGTCGCACCAGTACGTCAACGCCTTGATGTACCTGCTCACCCAGCCGGACGGGGCCCGGCCGACCCTGGTCGACGACCGCAACTTCTACCGCCCGGCCGGGGTGAAGAAGTGGATCGAGAACGGCTTCCTCAACAAGGACCTGAAGCTGCCGCTCGGCGCGCTCGGCCCCCTGCGCACACAGATCGAGGCGGACCTGCTGCTGCAGAACCTGATGCTGACGGCGGAGGGCATGGGTCTCGGCGCCTGGATCCACGCCTCGCTCCATCCGCAGATCGCGCTGGGCGACCCGAAGTTCTCCCGTCGCTACGGCAGGATGCTCGGCTTCACGTTCGTCACCCCGCGCTGGCGCCTCGCCGACCTGTGGCGCTGGCACATCCCGCTGCCCAGGTACCGCGACGTCCGCTCCCACCCGGTCGGTCTGCGCTCCCCCGAGGGCGAACCGCTGATCGCGGCCGCGTGCCCACCGGCGTACCGGTCGATGTCGGACGCCGTGGACGCGGTCATCCGCGAGAAGTTCGGGCCGGGCGGCACGTACACCGACAAGGACGTCTTCGCCCGGATCTACAAGGAGGACTACGGGCAGCGGTACCTCGCCGAGGCCAGCGAGTACGAGGAGCGGGTGATCGAGTGTGCGCGGGACATCTGTGAGTACGTCCTGCGCACGCACGGCCGCTTCCCGGCACACACGGACGCGATCCACGTGCCGGGCGTCTGGCTCCAGGCACATCACGTCGAGACCGAGTACTACGAGCGCTACTTCGTGAACGGACTGACCGACGCCCACCGCAGGCACCGGGAGGCGTGGGACCGGTCGTAGCGGCGGCTAGCCGGCCGGCGGCACGTCGCAGTCGACGAGGTAGGGGCCGGGCTCGGCGAGGGCCCGGCCCAGGATGGCGGTGAACTCCTCAGCGGTGGTGGCCTGTTCGGCGGGGACGCCCATGGCGCGGGCGAGACCGACGAAGTCGAGGTCGGGCCGGGACAGTTCGAGGAGGTCGGCGACCCATTCCCCGTCGGGGTCGGCGCCGGCGGACATCAGCTCCCGGCTGAGGGCCGAGTAGGCGCGGTTGTCGAAGACGACGACGGTGACGTCGAGTTCCTCGCGGGCCATCGTCCACAGCGCCTGGGGGCTGTACATCGCGCTGCCGTCCGCCTCCAGGGCCAGCACGCGCCGGTCGGGGGCGGCCAGTGCGGCGCCCACGGCCGCGGGCAGCCCCTGGCCGATGGCGCCGCCGGTCAGGGGCAGCCAGTCGTGCGGCGGTGCGCCCGCGGTGGCGTCCGGCAGCCACAGGCCCGAGGTGTTCGACTCGTCGACGACGATCGCTCCCTCGGGCAGCAGCGCGCCGATCGCCGCGGCGGCCGACTCGGCGGTGAGCTCACCGGTGGGCCGCTCGGGACGGAGAGGCTTCTGCCGAAAGGGACTCGGCGGGTCGAAGGCACCCGCCAGTTCTTCCAGCGCTGCCGTCACATCCTCCGTCCCCTCGGCCAGCGACCGCACCTCGCAACCGTGCGGCTCCGGGCGGCCGTGCTGCTCCGGATGCGTGAAGAAGGCCACTGGAGTCGTGGTGCCCGCGAGCAACAGGTATCGTATTTCCGCGAGTTGGGCGGAGGCGTCGGCGGTCCCGTGTGCGAGCCGCTCGACCGGGGGCAGTCCGGCGCCGCGCTCCAGCCGGGCGGGGAAGGACTCGCAGAGCAGCCGGGCGCCCGTCGCAGCGGCGATACGGGCGGCGGCGTGCAGTCCGGGGCCGTGGGTGGCGGCGCCGCCGAGGAGGAGGACGGCTGGTTCCCCGGACCTCAGCACCTCGGCGGCGGCCGCCACGGCCGCCGAGGACACGGCACCCGGCCGGGGCCGAGTTCCCGGCCGGGCGCCCGGCACCTCGACCCGGACCGTCCCGGAGCTCTTGTCCGCCTCCGACGACGACACGTCCGCGGGCACGACAAGGGTCGCCACCGAGCCGGGCGGTCCGTATGCCGCCGCGACCGCCTCCGCGACGTCCCCCGCCAGATCGGTGGCCTGATACGTGCGCCGGGTCCAGCCGGAGACCGTGCGGGCCAGGGACATGAGGTCGGACTCCGGGGACGCGTCGAGGCGTTGGTGCCGCGGCGCGTGGTCGCCGACGATGTTCACGACAGGGGTGCCGACGCGGCGGGCGTTGTCCAGGTTGGCCAGTCCGTTCGCCAGGCCCGGGCCCAGGTGCAGAAGAGTGCAGGCCGGTTTCCCCGCGATGCGTGCGTAGCCGTCGGCGGCGCCCGTGGCGACCCCCTCGAAGAGGCACAGGACGGGCCGCATCCGGGGCACGTCGTCCAGGGCGGCCACGATGTGCGTCGCGGAGGTGCCGGGGTGGGCGAAACACATGTCGACGCCCGCGTCCACTAGGCCTTCGATGAGGATCTGCGCTCCGTTCGGCATGACGGTCCGCCTCCGCGTCGGGTGCGTTCGGCTGAGGGTCCAGGCCCTGTCGTCAAACTCCCTCCCCCACTGCCTTAAGGGCGTGGGAGGTGCCCCCAGCCCTCCGGGCGGACGACGGGAGTTTGACGACAGGGCCTGGGGCGGGCTGCGCGGGTTGCCAGTCTCATGGCGTTGCGGTCGGGGTGTCTGCCGGGAATTCGGACAGCCACGGCGAGTTGACAGCCCAGAGGGGTCACGTCAGAGTCCCGGCGTGAGCGAGATCAACGATCTGACGCCGGCCGAGGCGCGGGTGTGGCGGGCGTTTCCCCGGGGCGAGGCCGTGGACTTCCGTACGGCTGGGGACGAGGACGCCTCGCCCGGCGGCGAGTGGGGGCCGGAGCGGACCGTACGGGCGAGCGTGGTGCGGGCGCTGCTGCTGAAGGCTCCGCGGCAGGAAGGGGAGGTCGCCGCGCTCAAGGTCGCCGGTGCCCGGATCACCGGCGTCCTGGACCTGCGGTACGCGACGGTCGACAGCGTCGTACGCCTGAGCCAGTGCCGCTTCGACGACGCTCCCGACCTGTCCGGCGCCCATCTGAGTTACCTCAACCTGTCCGGCTCCGTGCTTCCCGGCCTGGCTTCGGCGCGTGTCAGGGTGGACGGCAGTCTGCGGCTGACGCGCTGCCGGCTGCGCGGACCGGTCCGCCTCGGCGGGGCACAGATCTCGGGGACGCTGTTCCTGGAGGGGGCGGAGCTCACCGCGCCGGACGGGCCGCAGCCCGTACTGCAGCTCAAGCAGGCGACCATCGAGGACGAGATATGTGCGCCCAGGCTGCGCACGCACGGCGAGATACGGCTCGACGGCGCCGCCGTCGCCGGATCGGTCGACCTCAACGGGGCACGGCTGTACCACCCCGGCCACGCCGTCCTCGACGCACAAACCCTTGTCGTGGAGGGCAATGTCCTCATGCGGCGCGTGGAAGCGGCCGGCTGGATCGGCCTGGGCGGCGCCCGTGTCGCGGGCCGCCTCGACCTGTCGCACATCCGTCTGTCGAACCCCGGTGACGCGGCGCTGCGGGCGAGCGGCTCCACGTTCGGGGAACTCTGGCTGCGGGGAAGCGCGTCGCTGGACGGCAGACTCAATCTGCGCCGCACCCAGATCGACGTCCTGTTCCTGGAACCGGAGGCGGTGCCGGACGTGGTCCTCCTCAACAGCCTCGGCTACACCACGCTCATCCCCCACGAGCCCGCCGAGCGCCGCCTGCCGATGCTGGAGCGGGACCGCGAGGGGTATGTCCCGCACGCCTACGAGCAGTTGACCGCCGCCTACCGCCGCATCGGCGACGACCACGCGGCCCGCCTCGTGCAACTCGCCAAGCAGCGCCGCCACCGCTCCACGCTTGCCTGGTACGGCCGTCTGTGGGGCCACGTCCAGGACGCGACCGTCGGCTATGGTTTCCGCCCGCTGCGCGCCTGCGTCTGGTTGCTGTCGCTGCTCGCCGTCGGCTCGGCCGCGTACGGGCTGCACCACCCGCCCCCGCTCAAGCCGTCCGAGGCCCCGCAGTTCGACCCGGTGTTCTACACGCTCGACCTGCTGCTGCCGGTGATCTCCTTCGGCCAGGAGGGCGCGTTCGCCCCGCAGGGCTGGTATCAGACGCTGTCCTACGTCCTCATCATCACGGGCTGGATTCTGGCCACGACGGTCCTCGCCGGTGTGACCAGGTCCGTCAGCCGTAGTTGAGTCACCGCACGGCGTGCTGCGCGGCCAGCCGGACGGGCGCGTTGCGGGCACCGTAGCCGCGGTAGCCGCCGTCGCGCTGGACGAGTTCGAAGAAGACGCGGCCGACGGTGTCGGTGTAGCAGTGCCGGAACTCGCCGTGTGCGTCCCGGTCGTAGAGGATGCCCAGCTCGCGGTACGTCTCCAGCTCCCCGTCGGCGAACTCGTACTGGGCGGCCAGGTCGTCGTGGTAGTTCGCGGGCACCGTCAGCAGTCGGCCGCCGGCGGCGCGGAACGCGCGGGCCGTCGCGACCACGTCGTCGGTGGCGAGCGCGATGTGCTGGGCGCGGGCGCCGTCGTCGGTGGGAGCGGCGCCGACGCCGAGGGCGATACGGACGCTGCCGTCGGGGTTGCTGACCGCGCGACTGCGGTGCAGTCCGTAGGGGTCGGCGACGTCGACGCACTCCTGGGCGTGCAGCCCGAGCACGCCGCGATGGAAGAGGACCGCCTCGTCGAACTCGTGCCAGGGCTGGGTGAGGGCCAGGTGGTCGATACGGGTGACTCCGTGGGGGGTCGCGTCGTGGTGCGGGACGTCCACGAAGTCGGCGCGCCAGTCGGGGAGTTCCGGTTGATTCGCGATGCCGGTGGCGACCTCGGCGACCGCCCTGTTCGTCCTGTTCATGCCGTTCGTGGCGACTGTGGCGACTGTGGCGACTGTGGCGACTGTGGCGACGAAGAAGAGTTCCGTGCCGTCGGGGGCCGCCACCGCGTCGAGGGGCGCGTCCTCGGGAGCGCGGCGGCGCGGCAGCACGGGGGCGAGGAGGGCCTCGGCGCGGCGGGCCGCTCCGGCGGGGTCCGGGGATTCCAGGCCGACGGCGGCGAGAAAGGTGCCGTGGCGGCGGGCGGCCGGGCCCAAGTTGACCAGGATGCGGGCCTCGCCCTGCTGCCACAGGTCCACGGGCTTGCTGCGGTGGCGGGCCGTCCGGGCGAAGCCGAGGGCGCCGAGGAGCGCGGAGGCGGGTTCCGCGTCGACGGTGACGAGTTCGACGAAGGCCGCGCCCGTGGGGACGACGGGTGCGGGCAGCGGGGCCAGGCCGGCCGCCTCCTGGAGCACGAGGAGGGAGCGGTGCGCGTCGATGGCGGTGGGACCCGCCTCGGCCTGCCGGAACACGTCGTTGAAGATCTCCAGGGACAGCGGGCCCTGGTATCCGGCCGCGATGACGTGCCGGAGCAGGCCGGTGACGTCGAGGCCGCCCTGCCCGGGGAAGCAGCGGTAGTGGCGGCTCCACTGCAGGACGTCCATCGCCATGAGCGGGGCGTCGGCGAGTTGCAGGAAGAAGATCTTCTCGCCGGGGATGTCGGCGATGCCCTCGAGGTCCTTCGGGTCGGAGCCGCGGGCGAGGATGTGGAAGCTGTCCAGGCAGGTGCCGAGCGCCGGATGGCCGGCCGCCTCGACGATGCGCCAGGCGTGGTCGTACGTGTTCACGTGCCGCCCCCACGCCAGCGCCTCGTACGCGACGCGGATGCCGAAGCCCTGGGCGAGGTCGGCCAGTTGGCACAGCTGGGCAGCGGCGAGCGCGTCGTCGTCCCGGGCGAGCGGGGAGACGCTGGAGCAGACGAGGACGGTGTCGGCGCCGAGGCGGCCCATCAGCTCGAACTTGTGGTGGGCACGCCGCAGGTTGCGGGCGAACTCCTCCGGCGGCACGGCCTCGATGTCGCGCATGGGCTGGTAGAGGTCGATGCTCAGGCCCAGGTCGGCGCAGCGGGCGCGGATCTCCTCGGGGGTGAGGGGGCTGGCGAGCAGGTCGTTCTCGAAGATCTCGACGCCGTCGAAACCCGCCCGGGAGGCGGCCGTGAGTTTCTCGGTGAGGGATCCGCTGAGCGAGACGGTGGCGATGGAGGTACGCATGGACAGTGCTCCTTCAGGACCTGGGTTCCGGCAGCACGCCCGGGGGCGCAGGGCTGTGACACTGTGCGGCTCCGCCGCGAGGGGGTTCCCCTCAGTTACGGACACTCGCAACGTCGGCCAACTCCGCGATGTCCGCCAGCATCCGGGTGGCGTCCGGCTCCCGGCCGGTGAAGAGACGGAACGCGTCCGCGGCCTGGAACACAGCCATCCCGCCCCCGTCCAGAACGGGACAGCCAACCGCTCGGGCGGTGCGCAGCAGCTCCGTCTCCAACGGCCGGTAGACCACCTCGGCGATCCACAGCCCCGGCCGCAGCAGCCCGGCCGGAAACGGCAGACCGGGGTGGGCGGCCATCCCGGTGGGTGTCGCGTGTACGACGCCGTCGGCGTCGGCCAGCAGCCGGGGCAGGGCGTCGAGGGCCGCGGTGGCCGCGCGGCCGGGGCCGAAGTGCCGGTTCAGTGAGGCGGCGAGGTCGGCGGACCGGTCGGGCATCGCGTCCACCACGGTGATGTGCCCGGCGCCGAGGGTGAGCATGGCGTGGGCGACGGCCGCGCCCGCGCCTCCGGCGCCCAGCTGCACCACGCGCTCCAGCGGGACGTCGGGCAGGCCGCGGGCGAAGGAGGCCGCGAATCCGGTGACGTCCGTGTTGTGGCCGATGGAGCGGCCGTCCTGGAAGACGACGGTGTTGACCGCGCCGAGCGCCTCGGCCCCCGGGGAGAGCGCGTCCAGGTGCTCGATGACGAGCTGCTTGCACGGGTGCGTGATGTTCAGCCCGTCGAAGCCCAGGTCGCGGGCGGCCCGCACGAGGTCACCCACCGCCTCGGGTCCGGCATGGAGGGTGTCGATGTCGATCAGGCGGTACACATAGCGCAGGCCCTGCCGGTCGGCCTCACGCTCGTGCAGCGCGGGGCTGAGCGAGGGCCCGATGCCCGACCCGATGAGACCGACGAGATACGAGTCCTGGGGCACGGCTGGGCCTCCTGCGAGCGGAGCTAATGAACGAACTGGTTCGTTAGTCATATCAGCCCACCGACATCCTGGGAAGGGGCACGTCACCGCCCCGGAACGACCGGCGGACCGGTGGCCCGGTGGGCCGATGAGTCCCGCGGAGACCTGAGCGGGGCCGGAATGACCGCAGAGACCTGAGCGGGGCCGGAGGCCCGGACGGGCTTGAGCTACCCGCACCCCCTGCGCGATGACCATCTGCTTCTACAATCGCGGGCACCGGAAGCCCTTCATCGCGGACACTGGATCTCGACCGGGGGGCCGACCCCGGGTCGTCGCGGGACGCCCCCCGGGCGCCCCGAACGCCCTGGGCCGACCGGGAACCGGCCCGCCCCCCGCCCGAAGGAACCCGAGGAATCCGAGGAACCCGATGACCACTGTCGACGAGCCGGCCCGTTCCGGCGGGCGGCTGCGCGACGCGGCCCGCACGAGGGCCGAGATCCTCGACGTGGCGACCGCGGAGTTCGCCCGCGCCGGGTACGCCGGGGCGCGCGTCGACGAGATCGCGGCCCGCACCCGCACCACGAAGCGGATGATCTACTACTACTTCGGCGGCAAGGAACAGCTGTTCACGGCCGTTCTGGAGCGCGCGTACTCGGTGATCCGGCAGGCCGAGCAGGAGCTGAACGTCGAGCACCTGGACCCGGTCGCGGCCATCCGCCGGCTGGCCGAGCTGACCTTCGACCACCACGAGGCGCACCCCGACTTCATCCGCCTGGTGAGCATCGAGAACATCCACGAGGCCGAACACATCGCCGCCTCCGAGGAGTTGGGACGCATCGGCTCCCCCGCGCTGGAGGTCATCCGCCGCATCCTGGAGTCGGGCCGGGAGTCGGGCCTGTTCACCGCGGACGTGGACGCGGTGGACCTGCACGCGATGATCAGCTCGTTCTGCTTCTTCCGCGTCGCCAACCGGCACACGTTCGGTGCCCTCTTCGGCCGCGACCTGATCGCCGCCGACCAGCGCGAGCACTACCGGACCATGCTGGGCGACATGGTCATCGCCTATCTGACAGCGGACCGCGCGGCGGACTGAGGCGCTCCACGACAGACTGAGCCGGTCCATGACGGACCGAGCCGCTCCACGACGGGCCGGGCCGCTCCACGACGAGCCGGGCCGCTCCACGACGGGCCGGGCCCTCTGCGCGACCCGGCCCGCGAAGTTCCTTCGGCGCGACCTCTTGACACCCCGGAAACCTGAGCGCAACATCACTGCCCAACCGCTACTAACTATCCAGTGGGTTAATTAGCCGGGGCAGCAAGCAGCACCCGGCGCGGCCGACCCTTCACCCCCAGGGATCCGGCACTTCTCCCCTCCGCTCGCTCCGCCTACGGTGGAGCCCCCTCGAAGGAGCACGCCGTGTCGTCTGTCCCCGCCGCACCCCACGACGCGCCGCCCGGCCAGCCCAAGAAAGCCGCTACGGCCGCGTGGATCGGCAGCGCACTGGAGTACTACGACTTCTTCATCTACGGCAGCGCCGCCGCCCTGATCTTCCCCGAGGTCTTCTTCGACGAGTCCGACCCGGCCACGGCGACCCTGCTGTCGCTGGCCACGTTCGGTGTCGCGTACGCGGCACGCCCGATCGGCGCGCTCTTCCTGGGGCACTTCGGTGACCGGCTCGGCCGCAAGAAGATCATGGTCTTCACGCTGATCCTGATGGGGCTGTCGACGTTCCTCATCGGCTGTCTGCCGACGCGGGACCAGATCGGCACGCTCGCGCCCGTCCTCCTCGTGATCTGCCGTGTCCTCCAGGGCATCTCGGCGGCGGGTGAGCAGGCCAGCGCCAACTCGATGACCCTGGAACACGCACCGCCGAACCGCCGGGGCTTCTTCACCAGCTTCACCCTCAGCGGCACACAGGGCGGGCAGCTGCTCGCCACCCTTATCTTCATCCCGGTCGCCGCGCTCCCCGAGGACCAGCTGCTGTCCTGGGGCTGGCGGATCCCGTTCTGGCTGAGCATCGCGGTCGCCGTCGTCGGCTACGTCATCCGGCGCACCCTGGAGGAGACCCCGGCCTTCACCCAGCAGGTCGAGTCGGAGGGCATCGCCAAGCTGCCGCTCGCCGAGCTGCTGCGCTCGCACTGGGCGGACGTGCTGCGGGTCATCGCGGGCGCGCTGGTCGCCTCGGTCTCCACGATCTTCACGGTGTGGGCGCTGGCGTACGGCACGAGCGACGCGGTGGGGCTGTCCCGCTCGTCGATGCTGTGGGTGGGCGCGCTCGCCAACCTCGTCGCGCTCGGCGCGATCCCGGCGTGGGCCGTCCTGTCGGACCGCATCGGCCGCCGCCCGGTGTTCCTGGTCGGCGCGGCCGGCAGCGCGATCCTGATGTTCGTCTACCTGTGGGCGATCTCCACCGGCTCGTACCCGCTGGTCCTGCTGCTCGGCATCCTCACCTTCGGCGTGGTGTACTCGGCCGCGAACGGCATCTGGCCCTCCTTCTACGGTGAGATGTTCTCCACCCGCGTCCGCCTCTCCGGCATGGCCATCGGCACGCAGATCGGTTTCGCGGTCGCCGGGTTCGCCGTGACGTTCGCCGCGCAGATCGCCGGCCCGAACGGTGACGACTGGTTCGCCGTGGCCCTCTTCACCGCCGCCCTGTGCGTCCCACCGGTCCTCGCCGCCGTCACCGCCCGCGAGACCCACAAGGTCCCGACGGAACTCCTCGGCGAGCGCACGCCGCGCGAGAACGCGGGCCGGGAGAAGGTCGCGGCCTGAGGGCCCGTCACGCGTGGAAGTCCTCGGAAACGAGTGGAAGTCCTCGGACACCCTCGGACACCGAAGAGTGTCCGAGGACTTCCGCGCCCCTGCCCCGAGGCGGCTGTTCGGGACGCAACCGCCAGGGGCTGAGGAGGACTTGGGTACGGTCCAATGCGCCCAGGTGAACAATCGCACCCCTGGGTTGAACATTCATTGACCAGGGCTTTGCACAGGGCACGCCGGTCCCGACCATGGGGAGTCGCCACCCCCGTCCCCCTACCGGAGGACCATCGTGCCCCGTTGGAGATCCGCCCTGGCAACGCTGTCGGCCGCGTTCGTGGGCGCCGCCACACTGCTCCTCGCCCCGCCCGCCCACGCCGCCCCCAGTGACACCGACCTCGCCTACCGCTGGGCGCCCCTGCACTACCAGGACACCTCGTCGGCGTACTACACCGCCGACTACCTGACGTCGGTGAACTACGACGGCGACTGGAACACCCTCAACAACTGGGAGAACCTCGACGCCAACGCCGCACGGCTGACCGGCACCGCGTACTACTCGGTGGCCGAGACCCAGACGCACTGGTACATCACCTACGGCTTCTTCCACCCCCGGGACTGGAAGGACTACCCGCTGAACCTCTTCTCGCACGAGAACGACATGGAGGGCCAGCTGGAAGTCATCCGCAAGGACGGCAGTCAGTACGGCACCCTCCAGGCCGTGGTGACGCTCGCGCACGACAACTTCTACTCGTACACCCCGCCCGGCAGCCCCTTCACCGACGGCCGCGAGAACATCGACGGCACCCTGGTCATGCAGAACTACGACGGTGCGGCGCACCCGACGAGCTTCCAGGAAGCGCGCGGTCACGGTGCCTACGCCTGGAACGGTGCCGAGTTCCCCGGCGGCGACGGCATCGTCTACAAGCCGAGCCGCGGTGCGGGCTCCGTCCCGACCGGTGGCAACGACCGCGACGCGCGATACGGACTCACCGACCTCACCGCCGCCGACAGCCTGTGGGGCCGCCGCAACAACACGGAGACGTACGCCAAGTGGGGCGCGTTCCGCGGCGACAACGGCAAGGACAACGCGGCGCACGCTCCCTGGGCCTGGGACGACACGAACGACGGCAGCGACCTCCAGGCGGGCGCGATAGCGACCGATCCCGCGTACCTGGTCTCCCGGTACTTCGGCAACACGGGCGATCTGAGCCTGACCTATCTGCGCAACCCTTACCGCGCCTGAGAGTTCGGAGAACGCCCGTCCCGGGTGGCCGGTCCGACGGCCGCCCGGGACACGGGCGGACGGCAGCTCCTGCTCCGACGCCGTCCGGACACCCGCCCGTCCGGCCGCCTAACGCCTGGGCACCCCGTACGCCCGCTCCACCCGCAGCCGCAGGACGAGCCGACGGTCCCGGACCATGGCCGCTCGGTAGTCGTCCCAGTCGGGGTGCTCACCGCGGACGTCGCGGTAGAGCCGGATCAGCTCCTCGACCGTTTCGTCGTACGGGTCCTCGGCGACCGGGGTCAGGTCGGCCGCGCCTTCGACGACCGTGTACGCCCATCTGTCGTCGCTGGTCACGTGGTACGACACCCGTGGGTCCCGGCGCATGTTGCGGGTCTTGGCGCGGGAGTCCGTGATCGAGACGCGCACCGTCCGCTCGTCGGGGTAGTACGCGTGGTTGACATTCGAGAGCTGGGGGCGGCCGTCGGCCTTGAGGGTCACCAGCACTCCGCCGTCGCACTCGGAGAGCAGCCCGAGCAGTGCGTTCTGCGCGTCCCGCGCGGCGTCGGGCACGCCGTCGGCTTCCTTCGCGTCCTGGTTCATGTCCTGATCAACGGTCGGTGGCCGACGAGGATTCCACGTAGACAGTGTCTACTTCCTCCTGGTAGACAGTGTCTATGACCGAACAGGACGGCGGGCTGCGAACCCGTCTGATCGACGTCGGCGTCGACCTGGTGACCACGGAGGGCGTGCAGGCGCTGTCCCTCAGGGAGATCGCCCGTCGTGCGGGCGTCTCGCACGGGGCGCCCCGCCGCTACTTCCCCACCCACCTGGAGCTGCTCTCCGCCATCGCGCGCCGCGGTTTCGAGGAGCTGGCCGCGAGGGGCGTGGCAGCGATCGGCGACGGCACGGCGAGCCCCCGTGAGCAGCTCGCCGCGCTGGGGCGCGTGTACCTGGAGTTCGCGCTCACCCGCCGGGGCATGCACGAGCTGATGTTCCGTCACGACCTGCTGGAGAGCAACGCGCTGGGCCTCAGGGAGACGAGTCTGCCGCTCTTCGCGCTGCTGACGGACCTGGTCGGCCGCGCCCGCCCCGACGCCGACGCCCGCCTCCTCGCGGGCTCGCTCCTCGCGAACCTGTACGGCATCGCCCAGCTGTGGATCTGGGGCAGCCTCCAGCTCACCACGGGCACCGACGACTTCGCACCCCTCCTGCGCACCGCCCTGGACGCACACCTGGGGCCGGAGGAATGAGGGCACCGAGAGCAACGGGCCTGACGACGGCGACGGTGGAGGCCGTGGCACCGCCCCGCCGTCTCACCCTCGCGAGCAGCGTCCTCGGTGCGGTGATCGTCGCGCTCGACGGAACGGTGCTCACCATCGCGCAGCCCACCCTCCAGCGTGAACTGCACGCCTCCTTTGCCCAGGTGCAGTGGACGAGCACCGGCTACCTCATCGCGGTGGCGAGCCTGCTGGTCTTCGCGGGGCGCCTCGGGGACCGGTACGGCCACCACCGGATGTTCGCCGTCGGGATGCTGGGCTTCGGGGCGGCGTCGGCGGGCATCGGGTGGGCGTCCGGTGTGGGCTGGGTGATCGCTCTGCGGGTGGCCCAGGGCGTCTTCGGGGCACTGTTGCAACCCGCCACTCTCGGCATGCTGCGCGCCGCGTACCCGCCCGACCGGCTGGGCATGCCGCTCGCGCTGCGCACCAGTGCCATAGGGGTGGCGGCCGCGGCCGGTCCTCTGGTCGGCGGGGTGCTGGTCACCCATCTGGGCTGGCGCTCGGTGTTCTTCCTCAACGTCCTGCCGGCGCTCGTGCTGGGTCTCCTGGCGCTGACCGTGCGAGCCCCGGCGCGGCGGCGGACCGGTGCAGTTGGCCTCGATCTGCCCGGTGCCTGTCTGCTCGCGGTGGCCCTCGGCTGGCTGGTGCACACGCTGGTCGGCGCACCGGACGGGGACTCCACAACGGGGACCGTGCTCGGGCTGCTCGCCGCGGCGGGCGCGGCCGTCGCCTTCGTACGCCGGGAGCGGCGCACCGCCGATCCACTGCTGCCGCCCGGCGTGCTGGGCTCGGCGGCCGTCGGAGCGGCGCTCGGTGTCCTCGTGGCCGCGTCGGCGGCGATGCTCGGAACGATGTTCGTCAGCAGCTACGCCCTCCAGGACGTCCTCGGCATGGACCCCCTGCGGACGAGCCTGACCGCGCTGCCGGGAGCGGTCGCAATGGTGCCGGCCGCACCGCTCTCGGCCGTGCTGCTGCGCCGGTGGGGTGCCCGCCCGACGGCCCTCGGGGGCATGGGGCTCCTCACCCTCGGTGTGGTGGCTCTGTCCCGGATCGACGAGGGCACGTCGACGGTGGGCATCGGAGGCGGCTTCCTGCTGGTGGGGGCCGGTTTCGGGGCGGTGATGGTGACGGCGACCGCGGTCGTCGTACGGGACGTCCCGGTGGAGTCGGTCGGGGTGGCGGGCGGGCTCCAGCAGACCGCGCTGAACATCGGCCCGACGCTCGGGGTCGCGGTGGCCACGGCGGTGATCGGTGTGTCAGGCGGGGTGGCGCCCGGCCCCGCACTCACGGCGCTGGCGTGCGGAGCGGCGCTCGGCGGCGTGCTCTGCTTCAGGCTGCCCGGACCGGGAACCCCGAACACGGTTGACTCACCGTCCGTAAGGGAGCATGAGAAGGAAGGACGTTCGTGAGCCATGGCCCGGAGCGGACCGTCGAGCCGGAGCGGAGAGCGTGGCCCGGGTCGCGTGAGTGCCCGGGCCGCACCGGAGGTGAATCATGGGACGACTGCGACAAGAGGTGGAGCCGGGCTCGGTCGGCCTCGACCCGAAGTCCCTGGCCCGGCTGGACGAGCACTTCGCCCACCTGGTGGACGACGGCCGACTGCCCGGCTATCTGGTCTCCGTCGCCCGGCACGGCCGCGTCGCCCACCTCACGACGTACGGCCATCGGGACCGCGCGGCCGGGCTCCCCGTCGAGACCGACACCATCTGGCGCATCTACTCGATGACCAAGCCGGTCACGTCGGTGGCCGCGCTGATACTCGTGGAGGAGGGCCGCCTCGCCCTCGACGACCCGGTGTCCCGGTACATACCGGCCTTCGCCGAGCCCCGGGTGTACGAGTCGGGCTCCGGCAGCGAGACCGTGACCCGCCCGGCGGAGCAGCCGGTCCTGGTCCGCCATCTCATGACCCACACCTCGGGCCTGACGTTCGGCTTCTACCACTCCCACCCCGTCGACGCGCTCTACCGGGACGCGGGGCTGGAGAACTCCGTCCCCTCGGGCGCCGACCTGGCCCGTACGTGCGACGTGTACGCGAGCCTGCCGCTGCAGTTCGAGCCGGGCACGCAGTGGAACTACTCGGTCGCCTCGAACGTCCTCGGCCGCGTCATCGAGGTGGTCTCGGGTCTGCCCCTCGACGAGTTCTTCGCCGAGCGGCTCTTCGGCCCCCTGGGCATGACGGACGCGGGTTTCTGCGTCACACCCGAACAGGCGCCGCGGCTGGCGGAGTTGTACGGCGAGACCGACGACGGCGGCATCACCCCGATACCCGGCCTCCCGCTGCACGGCCGCCCGCGCTTCCTGTCCGGCAGCGGGGGCATGGCCGCCACGGCCCACGACCACCACCGCTTCATGGAGTTCCTGCGCCGCCGCGGCGAACTCGACGGCACCCGCCTGCTCTCCCCGGAATCCATCGGCACGATGACCGCCAACCACCTCCCGGACAACGCCGACCTGCGGTCCTTCGGCAGCGCACCCCACCGGCTGCCCAGTAACGCGGGCGTCGGTTTCGGCCTTGGCGTGTCGGTCGTCATCGACCCCGAGGCCACCGAAACCCCTTCCTCCCGGGGCACGTTCGGCTGGAGCGGTGTGGCCACCACGACGTTCTGGGTCGACCCGACGAGGGACCTGACGGTCCAGTTCATGACCCAGGTGCGGCCGACCTCCTCCAACACGGTCTTCCCCGAGCTGCGGCGGCTGGTGCACGAAGCGGTGGTGGGCTGAGCCCCGCGCGACCGCCCGGTGACGGGTGGGACACGGTGCCATCGGGCAATACGCTGGGCCCGCACGGATCGGCGGCGCGGAAAGGGAGCCATTGACATCCTCCTCCTCTCAAGAGAGGGGGATTCCAACCCAGGTGGGTTGAGGTTCACGAGCGCTCGAACGGCCGGTGGCCGTTGTCACTCCTCCGGCACAGGCTTGACGCCTGGGGCGGGGAATCCCGCCCTGTCCTGCCGCGACGTTGGTTGCTGCGTTCTCGTCCGCATTGCAGGTGAAGCCGCAGGATACGCACGCGAAGTCGGCTTGGCTCTTGCGCGACTTCTTCTCGATCCATCCGCAGGCGCTGCATCGCAGGGAGGTGTACGGAGCGGGTACGTCTTCGACCCGCCCGGGAGCCTTGTGTTCGGTGCGTCGGTGGAGCAGGCCCCAGCCCTGGGCGAGGATGCCCCGGTTCGGCCCGGCCTTCTGCCGCACGTTCTTGCCTGGCTGCTCGGCTGTTCCCTTCGCCGAGCGGGTCATGCTCTTGATGTCCAGCTTCTCGAACCGGATCAGGTCGTAACTGCGGGCGAGCATCGTGCTGGTCTTCTCGCACCAGTCCTTGCGCCGGTTCGCCTCCCGCGCCTTGAGCCGGGAGACTTTCGCCTGCTCGGCGGTCTTCTCCGGGCTGCCTCTCTTCGCGCGCGCTGCCCGCCGCTGGTGCTTGCGGATCTGTGCGTGTTCCTTGACGGTCAACTGCGGGCAGTTCAGTTTCCGCCCGTCCGACAGGGCCGCCGTGATGGTCACGCCGCGGTCGATGCCGATGACCTCGCTCGTGCCGGGTGCGGCGATCGGCTCGGGGATCACGGCGAACGCGATGTGCCACTGGCCGTTGCGAAAGGTGATGCGGTACGTCTTCGCGCTGGGCAGGCAGGCCCGGCTGAGGCGGAAGCGCACCCAGCCGCAGCCGGGCACCTTGACCTGCGCCCACCGGCGATTGAGCTTCTGCACTACCACCAAGCGGCCCATGACCTGTTTGCCGGTCCTGGACTTCAGCTTCGGCGTACCGTCCAACTCGTACTCGGGCAGGCGGTCGGTTCCGATGACGCGGAAGCCTTCGTGCTGGTACTTCTTCCGCCAGGTCGGCTCACCGAACCCGGAGGTGAAGCGAGCGCTCTTGGCCTTTGCGAAGTCCTTGAGTGCTTGCTGCTGCACGTCCGCGTTACCAGCAGCAAGCCATGCGTTCTCACGCCGGGCCTCAGTAAGCTGCCGACACTGCTCCGCGAAACCCGGGGCCGACTTGCGGCCGGGCTCCCAGTGCGAGTGCTGCTCAACGGCCAGGTTCCACATGTACCGAGCGTGCGCGCAGTGCAGGAACATCTGCTGCTCCTGCTGCGGCGTCGGATACATGCGGAAACGTGGCATGCTGTCACCGTGGCGGCACAATGCGTGATCAAGTGCACGTTTCATGTCCCCGACGATCTACACACCAGGCTGACCGCTCAGTCGGCTGCTGACCGGCGGTCACTCAACTCGGAGTTGCTGCACCTGCTTGAGGTCGCCCTCACCACCGTGGGAGCAGACGCCGAATTGCCCGGAGGCGATACGGCTGCCTCTGCCCAGTAAGAGAGGTGGATCTACGACCGACTCGGCGTCACCCCATCGCCGCGCCCTCCCGCTCCAGAACCAGCCCTCGAGCGTGCTCTCGAAGCATCGCGCTACCCGGACCACGTACGACGTGACGGGCAGCCCGCTCCCCGACGGCACCGTCGAGGTGCTGCGCCGCCCGGTGGTCACGGGGCTCGGCCCGCGGGAGGCACGCGGCTTCTACGCCGTCACCGACCGCGAGACCCACGTGCTGCATCCCAAGAGCGCGGAGGTCATGGCGCGCACGGTCGTCGACGCCGAGCTGCCGCCGGCCGAGTGGGTGCGCCGCACGGCCGAGCGGCTCCCCCACCTGAACGTCGTGGTGGCGCCGCTGGCCGACGACCGCTGTCTGGTCCGGCTGCGCGGCGGCACCCTGCTGGAGGCGCACGCCCGCCGCCCGTGGGGCACCCCGCGCCCCCGCCTCGACGCCCTCCTCCTCGGCTCGGCCCTCAACCTCTGGTGGCTCGCGGAACCGTCGCGGGACCCGGCCGCGGACGCCGTGGCCTCCGGGATGCGGGTCCGCACCGGTGAGCGGGTACTGGAAGTGGCGTTCACGGCCGGGGAGGACTGCGGGGAGGACTGACCTCCGCGACGCTCACCGGCCCTCTCGGAACGTGAACTCGACCCCGTCCCCCGCCAGTTCCTCCAGCCACTCCTCCGACCGCTCCGCCGTCCGAGCCGCCCGGCTGAGCCCCGGCGGGAGGGTGCCGTCGAGGATGTGCCGTACGCCGAGGGCGAGGGGGCGGGAGACGCAGCGGGCCATGGCGCTCTCCTCGGTGGTGCCGACGGCGTCGAGCAGGTAGCGGCCCGACCAGCTCTCGCCCGGCCCGCCCGTCACGTCGAGCGACACCGCGAGGACGACACGGTCGTGATCGGCCTCGGTGGTGGGGTACGTCGCCGCCAGCTGTCGTGCCAGCGCGGCGATGCGCTCGTCGTCGCCGCGTTCGAGTTCCGCGAAGACCGGCGCCCAGGCGGTCAGCCAGCCGTCGAGGCGGAGGGTGCCGCGGACGAAGGTGCGGGGCTTCCAGGCGGCGGGCAGGGCGTACTGGTCGACGAAGGGGACGCTGTCGCGGTTGGGGTAGGCCTCGAAGGTCTCGCCGTCGATCACATGGGGGCGGGTCGCCTCCCAAGGGCGGACCACCGTCGTCTCCGCGCCGTCCTCGATGTAGCGGGCCGGTGCGCGCAGGGCGCCCAGGACCCCCGCGGGGGCCCAGCTGAAGCGGTACTTGAAGTCGTTCGGTACCGCCGGGATGCCGCCGCAGTACGAGGTGAGGGTGTACGTGGCGGCCGTGCCCGCGCCGACCGCCCGCTCGGCGCGCCCGATCAGGCCCTGGGCGAAGAGGTGGTCGATGCCGGGGTCCAGGCCGGCCTCGGTGAGCACGGTCAGCCCCCTGGCATCGGCTTCCGGCACCTGGTCGAGGACCGCGTCCGAGACATAGCTGGAGCAGGCGAAGTGGGCCCGCCGGTCGATGGCGGTGGCCAGCAGCGGCGCATGGTCCGGGGCCGGGAGCATCGAGACGACCACGTCTCCGGGGGCGAGTTCGGCCGCGAGCGCCGGGAGCGTGTACGCGCGGGGTTCGGCACGACCCGTCAGGCCCCGGGCCGCCAGCGCGTCAGCGGCGCGTTCCTCGGTACGGTGCCAGAGCCGTACGCGATCGGCGACGTCGCACAGGGCGGCGAGTCCGCTGCCCGTGGACAGGCCCGCACCGATCCAGTGGACCGTGCCGCTCGCGGGAACGGCCCCCTCCGCGGCCTCCTTCACCGTCCCGGTCGCGCCCTCAGTCATCGTCGAACTCCCCTCCTCCGATACCGGATTCGCGCAACGCCTCATGGAAGCGGGCCAGGCAGCGCCCCCACGGTCCGGTGACACCGAAGTCCAGCAGCTGCGGCAGCAGCGAGCCCGAGAAGTCGGTGCTGGCCTCTCGCGGCAGCAGGGACGGCAGGTTGTCGATGGCGATGAGGTCGAGCGGGGGCCGCTCGCGCAGGCGCCGTACGGGATGTTCCCAGTCCGTGGTCGTGTCGTAGATCGGCAGCACGTTCATGGGTGAGCCGACGTCGACGGTGACGTCCGAGAGGGTCCGAAGCCTGCGGTCGGGGTCGTCGAGGTCCTTGTCCGTCAGGAAGGGCGGCACCGGCCGGGTCGTCAGCACGGTGTTGACCATCAGCTCGTGGTCCAGGAGGGCCCGACGGTCCAGGGCGCGGGTCTCGGCCAGGTCCCAGCAGGTGGGGGCGATCCCGGCCTCGCCGAGCGCGACGCGCGCCCCGCGGCCGCTGCGGCCCAGGGCACCGACCACCAGCGCGCTCACCTCTCCCCCGGACGTGCGGAGCTGCTCCTCGAGCTCCTGCTTGGCCGTGGGCCGCAGGGGGGTGTCGAGCACGCCCCGGTGGTGGAGTACGGCGAGGGCCGCGCCGATGTACCCGGCCCAGTAGCCGAACGCGGCGAGCCGGCGGCCCTCGTCGTCGACCAGGTACTCCAGGTCCAGCAGCGCCCCGCCCCCGGCGACGAACCGGTGCAGCAGCGCCTCCGCGCCGGGCTGCCCCTTGTAGGCGTGCCCGAAGTAGATGTGGCGGTGTGTCAACTCTGCTGGCTCGTCCGGGAGTTCCTTGAGTCCGACGATCACCGCGTCCCGGGGTGCGGTGCCCCAGGAGCCCGCCGCCGTGACACGGCACCCGGCCGCCTCGTACTCCTCCGTCGGGAAGATCCGCTGCGGCGACTCCTCCACCGTCAGCGTGATGCCGTTCTCGACGAGCCGGGCGGCGTCCGCTGGGACGATCGGCGTGCGGCGTTCGGTGGAGCGGGACTCGTGGCGGAGCCACAGGTGGAGCTGGGTCATACCAGGTTGACCTCCGGGCGCGCGGCGTCGGCGGCGAACCGGTCGACGCTCAGGGGGCTGATGTCGACGAAGGGTACGCGGCCCAGGTACAGGTCGCGGACCACCTCGCCGACGGCCGGGCCCTGGAGGAAGCCGTGGCCGGAGAAACCGGTGGCGTACAGGAAGCGGGAGCACGAACCCGCCTCGCCGATCAGCGCGTTGTGGTCGGGGCTGATCTCGTACAGGCCGGCCCAGCCGCCTGTCCGGCGCAGGTCGAGCAGGGCCGGGGCGCGCCGTTCCATGGCCTCGTACAGGCGGGGGATCCAGCGGTCGTGCGTGTCGGTGGCGAAGCCGGGGGTCTCGTCGGGGTCGGACATGCCGACGAGGAGGCCGGGGCCCTCGGTGTGGAAGTAGAAGCTGCTCGCGAAGTCGATCGTCATGGGGAGGTCCGGCGGGAGGTCCGGGACCGGTTCGGTGACGGCGATCTGACGGCGCAGCGGCTCCACCGGGAGGTCCACGCCCGCCATGGCGCCGACGGCCCGGGACCAGGGGCCGGCCGCGCAGACTACGGTGTCGGTGGCGATCCGGCCCCGGCCGGTGGTCACCGCCGTGATGCTGTCCCCTCAGGTCTCGATGCCGGTGACCTCGCAGTGCCGCAGCACTCGCGCGCCGTGGCGGCGGGCGCCGGCCGCGTAGCCGTGGACCACGGCCTCGGGCGTGCAGTGCCCGTCGTCGGGCGAGAACGCGGCGGCCAGCAGACCGTCGGTGGTGATCAGCGGGCAGAGCCGCTGTGCCTCGGCGGGGTCGAGCAGGCGGCTGGGCACACCGAGCGAGTTCTGCAGCCGGACACCCGCCTCGAAGGCGGCGACCTCCGCCTCGGTCGACAGCAGGAAGAGGTAGCCGACGCGGTGCAGTCCGATGTCGTGGCCCGGTTCCTCGCCGAAACGGGCGAACGCCTCCAGGCTGCGGGCGCCGAGCTGGATGTTGAGCTCGTCGGAGAACTGGGCGCGGACGCCGCCCGCGGCTCGTGCCGTCGAGCCGGAGGCCAGTTCGTCGCGCTCGACGAGCACGACGTCGGGCACGCCGGCGCGGGCTAGGTGGTAGGCGATGCTCGTGCCGATGACTCCACCGCCGATGACGACGACGCGTGCGCTGTCCATCACGCGTTGGGTCTTCCACGGCCGGGGCGGGTTCATGCGGCGCAAGCGGGCCGAGGCCGCGCCCCTTTGGGGGCGCGGGGCAGCGACATCATGCGGCTCCGCCGCGCGGGCGCGAGCAACCACACACAAACCCGCAGACAGCAGCCGGCCTCAAGAAGAACGGACCGCCGCTGCCTCAAGGTGGGGCAGATAGTGGTCCAACCGCTCCCGCTTCGTGCGCAGGTAGGCGATGTTGTCCTCGCACGGAGTGATCAGCAGCGGCACCTGCTCGGCGACCTTGATGCCGTGCCGCAGCAGTGCCTCGCGCTTGCGCGGGTTGTTCGACATCAGCCGCACCGAGCGGACCCCGAGGTCGTGCAGCATCTCCGCCGCGACCCGGTAGTCGCGGGCGTCCACGGGCAGCCCGAGCGCGATGTTCGCCTCCACCGTGTCCAGGCCCTCCGACTGGAGCTTCATCGCCTGCAGCTTGGCGAGCAGGCCGATGCCCCGGCCCTCGTGCCCGCGCAGATAGACGAGGATGCCCCGGCCCTCGGCCACGATGGACCGCAGCGCGCTGTCGAGTTGGTCGCCGCACTCGCAGTGCTGGGACCCGAACGCGTCGCCGGTCAGGCATTCCGAATGCAGGCGGGTGAGAATTCCCTCACCGTCGGTGGCGTCGATGTCGCCGTACACGAGCGCGACTTGTTCCTCACCGCGGTCCTGGTCGAGGTAGCCGACGGCCTCGAAGTCGCCGTACACGGTGGGCAGGGGCGCATTCACCACGCGTACGGCACCGGAGGCCTGGGCATTAGCGCCGAGCACGTCAGCAGTTTCTGTCATGATCTGGTTCCTATCTGGTAAGCCCTGGCGTCATGCGAAAATGCCGGAGCATCAGCGGAGACGAAAGGCCGGGAAAACATGAGCAGTTCGGGAACGCAGCAGACTCCGAAGGGGCCGCTGCCGACGGTATCGGCTCTGGTGCCGGCGGACACCACCGAGGACGTACGGGCCCGGGGAGCGGGCGTGGCCCGGCAGGCCGCCGTGCTCCCGGTCGGCAGTCTCGAACAGCACGGTCCGTATCTGCCGCTCGCCACGGACACACTGGTCGCCTGCGCGGTGGCCCGGGAGATCGCCGCGGCGTACCCGGTGCACCTGCTGCCGCCCGTGACCATCTCCTGCTCGCACGAGCACGCGGCCTGGCCGGGCACGGTGAGCATCTCCGCCGTGACCCTGCACGCCGTGGTACGGGACATCGCTGCCTCCCTGCGCCGGTCGGGTGTCGAGGCGCTGGTCGTGGTCAACGGGCACGGCGGGAATTACGTCCTGGGAAATGTGGTGCAGGAATCCACCGCCGAGGGACATCGCATGGCGCTCTTCCCGGCACTGGAGGACTGGGACGCCGCTCGGGAGCGGGCGGGTGTCGAGACCTCGTTGCTCAGTGATATGCATGCGGGAGAAATAGAGACCTCCATACTTCTGCATTGCCATCCCGAATTGGTCCGGGCCGGTTACGAGTCCGCCGATCTGCTTGCCGACGACCGCCGTCATCTCCTCTCCCTCGGTATGTCGGCCTACACCGAGTCCGGTGTCATCGGCCGTCCTTCGATGGGGTCCGCCGAGAAGGGAAAGGAGCTTCTGGCGGGGCTGGTAGAGGCCTTCGGGGCGTACTTCTGCGTGGTCACCTCTGACAGGGTCACCTCTGACGGGGTTTCCGCCGGCTCAGCCGGCCCGGCCGGCGCTCCCGGCAGGGATTCCGTCGCGTCCTCCTGACGCGCTCCCTTCGCCCGCAGGCCCATGTACCAGCGTGCGACGAGCACGAGAACGCCGGGCAGGGCAGCCGCGAAACTGAGCACGCCGTACACCACGGCCACGGTCAGCCCCTGGGAGGCGCCCAGGCCCGCCGCCGCGAACGACCAGGCGGTGACACCCTCCCGGGGGCCCCAGCCGCCGACGTTCAGCGGCAGGGCCATGGCGAGCAGCGCCAGCACCGCGAGCGGCACCAGTTCGGCCACGGACGCGGCGGATCCCGCGACCCGGGCGGCGAGCAGGAACATCACGACGTACCCGGCCAGCGTCGCGACCGACGAGATCACGACGGCGGGCCAGTTGCGGCGGCCGAGCAGGGCTCCGCGTGCCTCGACGAGCAGGGTGCGCGGCGCACGCCCGCGGCGCGCGGACCCGGTGGTGCGGCCCATGCGGACCGCGGCCCAGATCGCGAGCCCGCCGAGCGCGGCAAGGCCCAGCAGGGCGGCGAACCGGCGGGTCTCCTGAAGTACCGGGGAGGGCTGGGTCAGCAGGACCGTTACACCGACCACGACCAGCGCGATCTGCCCCGCGGCGCGCTCCAGTACGACCGCGCGGACGCCGCG
Source organism: Streptomyces acidicola (assembly GCF_009377235.1). GTDB lineage: Bacteria > Actinomycetota > Actinomycetes > Streptomycetales > Streptomycetaceae > Streptomyces > Streptomyces acidicola. Next base: position 79,935 of record NZ_VMNX01000003.1, on the reverse strand, counting down.
CCCCATGTCGCCGGAGCTCTGCCCGTGGCGCACGGCGCGGTGGACGTCGCCGAGGACACCGCCGGGCAGGGCCGCGTTGAGGAACAGCGCGCGGTAGTAGTCCGCGACGGCCGGGCCCAGCGGCAGCCGGACGCCCAGCCCGCGCGCCACCACGCACCAGCGCCAGGCGCTGAGCACCGTGGTGACCGCGCCGATGGCGAGCGCTGCCAGCAGGGTCGGGGGGTCGACGCGCCGCAGCCCGTCGAGGAAGACGCCGGTGCCGAGCCGCCAGACCAGCACGGCGAGGATGGCGGTGCCGGCGAGGGTGCCGAAGTGGGTGCGCAGGGCGCGGAACAGCTTGGCCGCGGCACGAGGCTTGGCGGTCGGTTCCTGCTGTGGCGTCGGGTCGGCCTGTGTGGTGTGCGGCTCCGTGCCGGGCGAGGTCTCGTGCGGGCCGGTGTCGGTCGCCGATGTCCGCGGGCTCCTGTCCGGTGCCGTGTTCGCCGTTGTGTTCGCCGTTGTGTTCGCCGTTGTGTTCGCCGCCGTGTGCGGGTTCGTGGTGGACGAGCAGGTGCGCACGGTCACGTCGGGCAGGGGCACGTCCGGGTTCCGACACGTCCTCAAGCCGCGAGGGGAGACGCGCTCGGCGCCGCTCCGTCGATGTGCCTCGACCGCCTCCTCCACCGGTGCGCTCATGACGCCCCGCCCGTCGGCCGGGGCAGGGCCAGTACGTCGCTGTGGTGGACCACCACCCGCAGGTCACCGGCCGCGCACTGCTCCAGCCTCCGCTCCAGGTACGCCTCGGCGCGCTCCGCGAGCTCGGGGCGCTGCTCGCATGCGGCGCCGACCCAGCCGCGCAGCCACTCCTGCGCCAACTCGGCGTGTTCGGGACCGAGTTGCCAGGGGCTCGGGTGCACCCGCACGGTCGCGCCCCGCTCGGAGAAGGCCTCGCAGGCCACGGTGACCGCGTCGGGACCGAGCAGATCGCCCCGGCGCTGGTGGGCGTTGAAAGCCTCCGCCATCTCGGCGTCCAGGGGGTCCGAGGGGGTGAGCTCGACCCGGCCGGCGACGGACAGCGTCAGCAGGGCCGGGCATCCGGCGCCCACACAGGCCTCCGCGAGCGCGGCGATCTCGTCCCGGGTGAGGACGTCGAGCAGCGCGGAGGCCGTGACGAGCGAGGCGCCCTCCAGGTCGGCCGCCGTCAGGCGCCCTAGATCGCCGCGCAGTGTGGTGACCGTGACGGGGCTGCCGTCGCCCGCCGCGCGGGGCGCCCGCGCCGTGGCCAGACGCAGCAGGTCCGCGTCGTGGTCGTGCAGCACCCACTGTTGGGCGCCGTCGAGGAGGGGGGCGAGCCAGCGGCCCATCGAGCCGGTGCCGCAGCCGAGGTCGTGGACGACCAGGCCCTTGGCGCGGTCCGGCAGGTTGGCGAGCCGGATGCGCAGCGGGTCGAGGAGGTCGGCGGCCCGGGCGTTGGCGTCGGCGGGCTCACGCAACTCAAGCCACTGGGGCGCGTAACCGTGCTCCTCGGGCGGCGCGCTCGGGGCGGCGGCCGTGCCCTCGCCGCGCCCGGCCAGGCTCAGGCGCGTGCCTGTGGACGCCGGCTCGGCTCCCGTGGTCGCAGTGGACGCCGACTCGGCTCCCGTGGTCGCCGCGGGTGTCGTCGTACTCATCTCACGCCGCCTTCCGTGGTTCGTGGCGCAGCCGTCCCAGCACTCCGGCCAGGCTGCGCGCCGTCCTGGCCCAGCCGCCCAGCGCGGCCCGGCGGCCACGGGCGGCGGCCTTGAGGCGGCGCCGTACGTCGGCCTCGCCGAACCAGCCGCGCAGTTCGGCCGCGATGGCCGCGGGGTTCTCCGGCGGTACGAGGATGCCGGGCACTCCTCCGTCGGGGGCGCGGCCCACGGCCTCGGGCAGTCCGCCGACATCGGTGGCCAGCACGGGGATGCCGCGGGCGAGGGCCTCGGTGACGGCCATGCCGTACGTCTCCGCGTAGGAGGTGAGGACCATGAGGTCGGCGGAGGCGTAGCTGGCGTCGAGTTCGGCGCCGGCCTGCGGGCCCGCCAGGTGCAGTCGGCCCTCCAGGCCGAACTCCTTGACGAGGGCTCGGATGTGGTCGACATAATCGGGGTCCTGTTCGAGCCCGCCCACCAGGACACAGCTCCACGGCAGGTCGGTGACGGTCGCGAGGGCCTCCACCAGCCGGTGCTGTCCCTTGCGCGGAGTCACGGCCGCGACGCACAGCAGCCGGGAGACGCCGTCGGTGCCGGAGGCGACGGGAGCGATGTCGGCTCCGGGCGCGGCGACGTGGACGCGCTCGGGGGCGAGCCCGTGGTGGGACACGAGCCGTCGTACGGCCCAGTCGCTGGTGGCGATCACGGCGGGCACGGCCCGCAGGGTGGCCCGCTCCAGTGCGTCGAGTTCCGCCGCGTCCTCGGGCTTCAGACCGGTCTCGTCGGCCAGCGGAAGGTGTACGAGCACGGCCAGGCACAGCCGTTCGGCCTCGGGGGCCACGATCTCGGGGACGCCGCAGGCGACAAGTCCGTCGAGGAGGACGACGGTGCCGTCGGGCAGGTCCGCCAGCGTGCGGGCGAGTTCGGCGCGGGCGTCCGCGCCGGGCCGGGGCCAGTTGCCGTCGAGCATGTGCTTGTGGACCTGCCAGCCGAAGCCGGGCAGGTCGAGGCAGATCCGGCGGTCATAGGCGTTGCCGCCGCTCGGCCGGGACGGGTCGTCGACACCGCCCGGCATGACGAAGTGCACGGAGCGCAGGGACATGGGGAGGATCGCGGCGTTCTTCAGGACCGTGTTCTGGACGGGCACGTAGTCGAGCCTCGTCTGACCGTCCCGGGATGCCCGGGTTGCCCTGGCTGTGTCGACGGTCGCCTTGTCGAGGGTCATGTCGGTCACAGGGCACGCTCGTAACTCGCCCAGGCGATGTGCGACTCGTGGAGTGTGACGGTGATGCCGGCGACGCCCTTGGCGCCCTCGCCCAGCGCCCCCTTGTGGATGCGCTCGGCGAGGCGGTCGGCGATGACCTTGGCGAGGAACTCCGTCGAGGTGTTGGTGTTCGCGAAGTCGGGCTCGTTGTCGAGGTTTCGGTAGTTCAACTCGCTCACCACGGCCCCGAGTTCCTGGGTGGCCAGCCCGATGTCGACGACGATGTTGTCGTCGTCCAGCTCGGCGCGGCGGAAGGTGGCGTCCACGAGGAACGTGGCCCCGTGCAGGCGCTGCGCGGGTCCGAAGACCTCTCCGCGGAAGCTGTGGGCGATCATGATGTGATCGCGGACAGTGATGCTGAACAACGGACGACCCTCCAGTGCGGTGCGTCTGCCCCCGGCCGGGGCATGCCGTGTAGTACGGCTGGTCCCTACCCGTTGTTCAGACCTCTTTTGCTGTTTCTTTGGAGGTCAGGCTTCCGTTCGGCCTGTTCAGGGAACAGACGGGCGTGTGACCTGTTCGGTGTCGTAGAGCACGCGGTGGCACAGTCCGGGCAGTTCACCGGAAGTGAGCCCGGGCATCACGTCGGGCAGTTCCTCGAAGCCGCACTCCCCCGTGACGAGGGCGTCGAAGGCGGGGTCGGCGAGGAGTTCGAGGGCGAGCGCGAGCCGGTCGGCGTACGTACGGCCGGCGCGCCGCGCCGCGGAGACGGCGCCCACCTGGCTGCTGCGCACGACGAGCCGCCGTGAGTGGAAGGCCTCGCCGAGCGGCAGCGAGACGCGCCGGTCGCCGTACCAGCTGAGCTCGATCACCGTGCCCTCGTCGCGCAGGAGTTCCAGCGACCGGGTGAGCCCCTGCTCCGTGGCGCTGGCGTGCACGACGAGGTCGCACTCCCCGGGCGCGTCGGCGGGCAGTGCGAAGTCGACACCGAGCGCGCGGGCGATGCCGGCGCGGGCGGGATCGGCGTCGACGAGTTGCACGCGCACACCCGGGTACTTGGCCAGCAGGGCGGCGACGGAACACCCGACCATGCCACCGCCGACCACGGCTATCCGGTCGCCGATCAGTGGCGCCGCGTCCCACAGGGCGTTGACCGCGGTCTCGACGGTCCCGGCGAGGACGGCCCGTGTGGCGGGCACGTTCTCCGGTACGACGGTCACGGCGCTCGCGGGCACGACGTACCGGGTCTGGTGCGGATACAGACAGAAGACGGTCCGGCCCACCAGCTCCTCCGGCCCCTCCTCCACTCGTCCGACGCTGAGGTAGCCGTACTTCACGGGCCCGGGGAACTCGCCCTCCTGGAAAGGCGCGCGCATCGCGGTGTACTGGCTCTCGGGCACGCCACCTCGGAAGACGAGCGTCTCGGTGCCCCGGCTCACCCCGGAACACAGAGTCCTTACGAGAACCTCTCCCTCACCGGTCTCCGGCAGCGTGGTCTCCCGGATCTCCCCCTGCCCGGGCGAGCGGAGCCAGAAGGAACGGACTGTGCGTTTCATGTGGGTCTCTCTGAACAGTCGGGCGCTTCTCCACGTACGCAGCGGTGGGAGTCGCGCACACGGTACGCGGCGATGATCGACTCTGTCACACGTTCGGAAGGTATGCGGTGGCCCTGAACAACACGTACGATGCACGGCCGTTGTTCCAGGAGACGGCGGTGGGCGCGGGTGCGCAACTCCTGCTCCTTGCGTTCCTGGGCACGGCGATCGGGATGGGCCCGGCGGGCTGGCTGACGGGTCTGGCGTTCGCGCTCGCCACCTGGGCGGTCCTGAACCGCGCCCTGCGCCGCACCCGGCCCCGCTCCTTCGGCCCCGCCAACCGTGTCACGCTCGGCCGGGCGACACTCGTCGGCGGCATCACCGCTCTGGTCGCGGACTCCTTCCAGAGCTCGCCGCCGGTCTCCCTCTTCGTCGGTCTCACGGCGGTGGCGCTGATTCTGGACGGCGTGGACGGCAAGGTCGCCCGCCGCACGGGCACGTCGACCGCGCTGGGTGCGCGCTTCGACATGGAGGTCGACGCGTTCCTGATCCTGGTGCTGAGCGTGTACGTGTCGATGGCGCTCGGCCCGTGGGTGCTGCTGATCGGTCTGATGCGGTACGGGTTCGTGGCGGCGGCGCGGGTGATGCCGTGGCTGAACGGTTCCCTGCCGCACAGCATGGCGCGCAAGACGGTGGCGGCGGTCCAGGGGGTCGTCCTGCTGGCGGCCGCGTCCGGGTGGCTGCCGTACGGGGTGACGTTCGCTCTGGTGGCCGCGGCCCTCGGTTCGCTGCTGTGGTCCTTCGGACGGGACGTCGCCTGGCTGTTCCGGACGCGGGAGGAGCGCACCGGTTCGCGCGCCGTGCTGACACGGACGGTCCGTACGAGCGAGTCCACGCGACCCGCCACCACCACCACCGCCGCCACCACCACCGACGACGGCATGGCGAAGACCGAACTCGCCCTTGACGACCGCATCGAGGCCCGGATCGCCGTCCACGAGACGACGGACAGGGAGAGCCGCGCCGGCACCACGACGCACACCGACGTCGTGGGACCCGCCGTCGTGGGACCCGCCGTCGTCCCCTTCCCCCTACGGGAGGCCGAACTCGCCGTCCGGTGACTCAGGCCTGGGCTTGGTACCACAGGCTGCCGGCCAGGCCCAGCCCGGCGAGGGCGATGCCGATCCGCAACGGGGTCTCGGGCAGCCGCCGTACGACCATGGGGCCCACCCAACTGCCCAGCAGCGCACCGAGCCCGAGGACCACGGCGGCGATCCAGTCCACCGGCGCCACGACGGCGTACGCGACGGCCGCGGTGAGGTTCGCCGCCCCGGTCGCGATGTTCTTCACCGCGTTGGTCACGGGGAGCGGTTCGGCGGCAGACAGCGACAGCACCGCCAGCATCAGCACCCCGGCGGCCGCGCCGAAGTAGCCGCCGTACAGCCCCACGAGCAACACCGCGCAGGTCAGCGGGAGGGTGGGTCGAGCCGATCCGGTCTCCGACGCTCGTGACGCCACCAGCCTCCGCAGGGGATCGCGCACGAGGATCAGCACCGAGCCGAGGGCGATGAGCCACGGCACGACCGCCTCGAACGCCGAGGACGGGGTGCCGAGCAGCAGTGCGGCACCGACGGCGCCGCCGAGCGCGGCGATGATCCCCAGCCGCAGGAGCCGTTCCCCCTGCCCACGCAACTCGGCCCGCGAACCGGCCGCGGTACCCACGGTGTTGGAGAACAGCGCCACCGTGTTGGTCACGTTGGCGGCGACGGGCGCAAGCCCGGCCGCGAGCAGCGCGGGGTAGCTGAACAAGGAGGCCAGCCCCGCGACCGACCCCGCGAGCCCGGCCGCGACCCCGGCCAGCACCAGCATCGCCGCGGAGTCCCACGCCATCAGCCCTCGCCGCCCTCCGGCCGTTCGGTCGACGGCTCCGGGTCATCTTCAAGGCCTGACGTCTCCCATGCAAAACGATGTTCACATATATAAAAGATGGGTCGCGTCAGGAGCACGAAGCCGAGAAGAATGAGCTGATTCACCCCGCAGGGCCACAGGGGCGGTTGGCTCGCACCAGAACTCCTCAGCCGAGCATCACCCTTTCGCCGGATCGCCTTGGATGGGACGCTTTCGTGCCGTTGTCGAAAAAGCCGAGACTACGGGGATGGACAACAAGCATGACGTTCCGTCACGATTCTTGAACGCAGCGCATCTGACGCCCGTCATGTATGACAGCCCCGGAGCGGGAGACTGCCTGGGGCACTTCTCATTCGGGGGTGGGGACGTGTCTGAGGACGAGTACGGCTGGTTGCGCACAGCCGTGTCCGAGTTCGGAGAGCAGTGTCGACAGAAGCTGTCCGGAGGAGGCGGTCAGGAGTCCGCGATCCGCGGCCCACTGGAGGCGCTGCTCCGCACCGTCGGTGAGCATCACCAGCACCACGAGGTGACCTGGCACGACGAGTTCCGCATCCCCGATCTGGGAGTGCGCCCCGACTACGCGGTGCGCGCGAAGGGTGAACTCACCGGTTATATCGAGTTGAAGAAACCCGGTCTCCCAGTGGATCCGGAAACCTTCAGCAAGGCCAACCGGGAGCAGTGGCAGAAGCTGCGGGACCTGCCCAACCTTCTCTATTCCAACGGCACCGAGTGGCGGCTCTTCCGCCACGGCGAGCAACTCGGCGAGGCGGTGCTCTTCCGAGGAGCACTCAAGGACGCCGGTGACCGGCTCACGCCCGTAGACGCGGCCGCGTTCGACGCTCTGCTGAGGCAGTTCCTGCGCTGGGCACCCCCGCGGATCACCCAAGTGTCCCGCCTGGTCCAGCACATCGCGCCGCTGTGCCGTCTGCTGCGCTCAACCGTGTTAGAGCAACTGGCGTTCGAAGCAAGGTCCTCGGCGGCCGACGACGACGCACGCGCCCACCCCTTCACCGGACTCAAGAACGACTGGCGGCGATTACTCTTCCCGTCCGCCGACGCTGCGACGTTCGCCGACGGCTACGCCCAGACTGTGACCTTCGCCCTGTTGCTGGCTCGCACCGAGGACATCCCTCTCACCCCCAACGCCTTCCACGAGATCGGCCGTCGGCTGGACGCCGACCACGCCCTCATGGGCAAGTCTCTGCAACTGCTCACCGACAACGTCAACGAACGCTTCACCGTCACACTGGACCTCCTGACCCGCACCATCGCGGAGGTGGACTGGCCCACGATCCGGTCGGGCAACCGTGACGCGTACCTCCATCTCTACGAGCACTTCCTCACGGTCTACGACCCGGCACTGCGGCAGCAGAGCGGTTCGTACTACACGCCTCACGAGATCGTGGAGGAGATGGTCCGCCTCACCGAGGACGTCCTACGGACCCGGCTCGGCCAGGAGGAGGGGTTCGGCGGTGAGAAGGTAAAGATCATCGACCCGGCCATGGGCACGGGCACCTTTCTCCACACCGTCATGGAGCGGGTGGCCGAGCAGGCCATGCACCGACATGGACCGGCGATGGCCCGCGACGCGATCTCCCGCCTCGCCTCCCGCCTGTTCGGTTTCGAACTGCAGATGGGCCCTTTCGCAGTCGCCGAGCTGCGCGCGTCCGACCTCCTCAAGAAGTACCGCGCGGCGCTGCCCCGAGAGGGACTCAACCTCTTCGTGACGGACACGTTGGACAACCCGTTCGTGGAGGAGGAGTACCTGGTCTCCACTTACGGGGCTCTCTCCGACTCCCGCAGACGCGCCAACCGCATCAAGGCCCGGACCCCGGTCACCGCCGTGATCGCGAACCCTCCTTACGACGACAAGGCGGAAGGCCGCGGCGGCTGGGTGGAGAAACGCACCGACGGCCGAGAATCGCCACTGCTCGACGACTTCCGTTACCCGGACAACGGCCGCTACGAGCACATGCTCAAGAACATGCACGTGTATTTCTGGCGCTGGGCGACCTGGAAGGTCTTCGACGCCCATCCGGAGGACCGGCACGGAGTCGTCTGCCTCATCACCCCGTCCGGGTGGGCCACCGGACCCGGAGGGCGCGGCATGCGTGACTACCTGCGCCGCACATGCGACGAGGGCTGGATCATCAACCTCTCGCCCGAGGGCCAGCGCTCGCCCGTCCCCTGCCGCGTTTTCCCGGAAGTGGCCCAGCCTCTCGCCATCCACATCTTCGTACGGAGAGCAGACGCGGTACGTGGGCCGCGGCACCGGGCCCGCGTCCACTACCGAGAGGTCACCGGGCGACGCGCGGACAAGTTCCGTCAGATCAGGGACATCCGCCTGGACGACGCTGGCTGGCGCGACGCGCACGACGAGAGCCCTCGCCCGTTCACCCCGTCCACACGCTCAGGTTGGGAGGACTTCCCTGAGCTCACGGACCTGTTCCCCTGGGGCAGCCCAGGCTCGAAGGCAAACCGTTCGTGGGTCAGTGCGCCCTCCCCCGAGACCCTGCGCCGCAGATGGGCCCGGATGGTCCGCGAGACCGACCCTGCGGAGAAGGCGAAACAGTTCAAGGAGACCCGCGATCGGACACTGACCGCACGGAGGGAAGGGCTGCCGGGACTCGGCGGTCCGGCCCGTCCACTCGCGCAGGAGACAGACACCACGCCGGAACTCATACGCATCGCTCTGCGCAGCTTCGACCGGCAGTACCTGATCGGGGACAACCGCGTGCTCGACTACCCCAGGCCCGACCTGTGGGCATCGCTGCAGCCAGGACAGATCTTCCTCAATCAGCAGACATCGCACGCCATCGATTCCGGTGCCGCGCTGGTGGCGACCCATCTGCTGCCCGACACGCACTATTTCAACGGCCGCGGCGGCAGAACCATGCCACTGCTCCACCCCGATGGCTCCCCCAACACCGCCACCGGCCTGTTGCCGTACCTCGCCCGGGACCTGGGTCTGAAGCAGGTCACCGCGCAGGACCTGGCGGCGTACGCGGTCGCCATCGCCGGGCACGGAGGCTTCACCGAGCGCTTCAAGGAGGAACTGCTGACCCCCGGCGTACGACTTCCGCTCACGCGGGAGCGTGAGTTGTGGGAGACGGGGGTCCGACTGGGCCATGATGTGCTGTGGGCCTCGACATATGGCGAAGGCTTCGTCAACCCGGCTGAAGGGCGCCCAGCGAGGAACGTGCTGTTCCCGTACGGCGACAAGCGGCAGGTGCAGTACCTGACCCACATCGGCGACGGACTACCGGACCACATCCGCCACGACGCCGAGGCGCAGACCCTGTACGTGGGCGAAGGCGCCTTCGCACCCGTTCCGGAGGCGGTGTGGATGTACGACGTCGGGGGCATGCGTGTGGTCAACAAGTGGTTCGGCTATCGCAAGGCGTCCCCCACCAGTAAGAGAACCAGCCCGCTGGACGACATCCACGTGGACAGCTGGCCCCACGAGTGGACCACCGAGCTCATCGAGTTGCTCTCTGTCCTGCGCCGTCTCACCGACCTCTCCTCTGCGCAAGGCGACTTGCTCACCCGAGTTCTGGACGCCGGCACGGTGACGATCGCGGACCTGGCCGCGACCCAGGTCCTGCCTGTCATGCCAGGGGCTCGAAAGGTCCGGCGTCGTGGACAGGGCACGTTGTTCACGGATGACCTCGGCGATGCGTGAGAGCCACGGCTGTCCGGCGCGTGGGAGACGCGTGACTGAGAAGCGCTCCGCCGTCAATCACCGCCACCCACCTCCGCAAGCGCCTCGCCGAGTGACAGGCTCCCCTGCGCCAGTTGCCGCACAGCCCGCGCGAGCCGAGGGCTCACGTCGTCCGCGGCTTCGGCGACCTGTACCACTGCGGCCAACCGCTGCTCGGCTTCCTCGTGAGCCAGTCGGTAATGAACCGCAGCGCCAAGGGGCGTCAGCGCCAGAGCGCGCCTCTCCCGGACGACGAGCCCCAGAAGGAGCAGCTCCGAAGCGTCCGCGCGAACATCGTCCGGGTCCAACCCCCGTGCGAGACACTCCCGTTGGGCGGCCTCTGCGGTGGCGGGGTCCGGGACAGGCGCAACGATCGCTTCGGCCAGGAGCCGGTACTGAGAACTGCTGAGTTCGAAGTGCGGCAGCGGCATGGCGTCATGCCTAGCACATCGCACCCCGGCCGAGGCCGACATGTACTGGAGCGCAGGTCACGGTCGCCTTTCGACGAGTCACCGCGACCCAAGGCGCGGTTCGGCGTGATCCTGCCCAGGACGATCGCCATGGGGACGAACTCACAGCAGCTTTTCTCGGACTCGCCGCGGCTTCTGCCTTTCGACATGCCCCGCTTGCCCGCGACCTGGCGACGAAGGCGAGCCGTGTCGCTGGGACGAGACCAGCGCCCAGTTCCGGGCAAGTTGGACGCGTACCTCTTCCATCTGTAGGGCGTCTCGGCCGAGGACACCGACTACATCCTGAATGCCTTCCCCTTGGAGTCGGGCAGCGCGAAGAACAACGAGATCGCCAAGTACGGCAAATACGGCACCAAGCGCCTGATCCTGACCGAATACGACTGTACGGCCACCACCGACCTGAGCCCGGAGAAGCTGCTTATGGACGACGAGACCTGCACCTCCCCCTTACGCCGCCCCCGGGCCAGGGGCCCCGGCACTCCATCTGACATTCCGCTCCCGGCCAGTACGAGGGCCGGAGGAGCCCACCCCGTGCCTGTGCCCGCATCCGAGGCGTTAAGCGCCACGTGAACCCATACAACACTCTGATCCCTTCCCGCCCTTGGTGGAAGACCACCCCAGCCGCGCTCGGCATCCTCACTCTGGTTGCCCTGCTCGGCGCCTTCAGCTTCGCCCTCGGCTTCCTTGTGATGATCGCCGCCATGGTGGCGGTATGGGTGCTGCCGCCCTGGCGCTGGTTCGCCAGGCTCGGCGCGACGTTCGGAGCCTTCCTGCTCCTGACCGTCGGTTCGGGCCTGGGCGGACAGCTCGACAGCGGCGGGACGGGCAAAGCCGCCGCCAAGCCACAGGACAAGGGCGCCGCAAGTGCCCATGCCATCGCCTCGCCCCCAACCTCTTCCAAGCCCCCGAAGGCCGCTGACTACACCGGCAAACCGCTGGACGAGGCAGAGAAGTTGGCACGCTCCGCTGGATACACCAGCAGCGGCCATGACGCGGCCGAGGAGAACCGCGCAATCATCATGCGGTCCGGGTGGACGGTGTGTTTTCAGAAAGCCGACACGACCGGGAAGACCATCGACTTCGCGGCAGTCAAAACCGCAGAGCCATGCCCTGAGAAGGACGGTGGCCCGCTCCCGTGGCCGATGATGCCGGACGTCGTCGGCGCCACCTACAACACGGCCGTCCAGGATCTGAAGCAGGCCGGAATCGGCCTCGACCGCGTCACACTCGACGACGTCTACCTCGACACCGACACTCCGACCGCCGAGGAAGCCGCAGAGGACGGCGACGAGTGGCGGGTGTGCTTCCAGTCCCCGAACGAGGGAACCAAGGTCACCTCCACCACCGCGGTCGGCCTCGACCTGGGCAACTGGACCGACGCCGACCTCGTCCAGCGCTGCCCGTCGGCGAAAGACACGACCTACAAGATCCCGGCCAACGGCCCCGATGACGACAGCAACGAGAGCTCCACAGGGAGCGGCGGTTCGACCGGCAGTGGCTCCTCGTCCTCCTCCGGCGGTTCCACCGGCGGCGGGAGCGCCGGCACCGTACATCCCGGCTCGTTCTGCTCCCCGCCCGGAGCGACCGGCGTCACCGAAGCAGGAACCCTCATGGTATGCGGCCCTGGAACCGACGGCCGTAACCGCTGGCGTCGCGCCTGACCCCGCCCACCCCGCCACGGGGTGCCGGCGAAATCGACGTGGGCGCGATGACTCTCTGCAAAGTCTTCTGAGCGTGCGGGCGGCCGCGACCACGCCGCCACCCACGTCCAGACCGCTCAGGCCTCCGCCACGAACCGCGCACCGGGAGGACTCGGGGGGAAATCCACCCATGGTGACCTCCGGCACCGGTGCCCGTCCATCGGCCCTCGGTCATGTGCCGTGTGGCGAGGAACGTCACCGGGTACTCGGGCCGTCGATGCCACCTCCGACCGAGCGGTCGGCGACCGGAGCCAGCCGCCGAGAAAGGAGCCGCACGTGAGTGGGAACGACCGACTCCGGACCTACCGGAGCAAGCGTGATTTCACCCGGACCGAGGAGCCCTCCCCGGGCACGCACGAGGGCTCCGCGCGCGACGCGCCCCGTTTCGTCGTGCAGATCCACGACGCACGCCGGATGCACTTCGACTTCCGGCTCCAGGTCGACGACGTACTGAGGTCCTGGTCCGTACCGAAGGGCCCGTCCACCGACCCGCAGGACAAACGGCTGGCCGTCCCGACCGAGGACCACCCGCTGGAGTACGAGGAGTTCGAGGGCGTGATCCCCAGGGGCGAGTACGGCGGCGGCACCGTCATCGTCTGGGACCACGGCACGTACGAGCCCCTGAGCCACGACCGCCGAGGTCGGACCGTCCCCTTCGGAGAGGCGTTGGAGCACGGACACGCGACGTTCCGGCTGAACGGTTCGAAGCTGCGCGGCGAGTTCGCGCTGACGCGGTTCCGTGACCGCACGGACGACGGTGAGGAGGCGTGGCTCCTGGTGAAGGCACGCGAGGGGCGCGGCGGCGCGGCCGGCCGGGGGACCCCGGACCCCCGCCGTGCCCGCTCCGTCCGCACCGGCCGCACCCTCGCCCAGGTGGCGGCCGACAGCGGCCAGGAGTGAGCCCCGATGACGACGGGCCTGCTCGCCACACTCCCCGATGCCGGGCGGCGTCCGTTGCGCCCGGCCCGCCCCGGAGTCGAGCTGGCCTCCCAGCCGATGCTCGCCACACTGAACGACCGACGCGAGTTCTCCGGCGACTGGATCTTCGAACGGAAACTGGACGGGATCCGCGCGCTGGCCGTACGCGAAGGAGACCGCGTCGGCCTGTACTCCCGCTCGGGCAACCGCATCAACGCCACCTACCCGGAGGTCGTCGACGCGCTCGCCGCCCAGGAGTGCGAGGACTTCACGATCGACGGGGAGATCGTCGCGTTCTGGCACGGCCGCACGGACTTCTCCCGCCTCCAGCAGCGGATGGGCCTCACCCGGCGCCGTGACGTCGAGGCCAGCCCGGTCGCCGTGACGTACTACGTCTTCGACCTGCTCCGCCTGGACGGCGCCGACACCAGACAGCTACCGCTGCGTCTCCGCAAGTCCCTGCTGCGCCGCGCCCTCACCTACCGGGCTCCCTTGCGTATGACGACGCACCGCAACGAGGGCGGTGCCGAACTGCTCGCCACCGTGTGTGCCCGCGGCTGGGAGGGCCTGATCGCCAAACGCGCGGGCAGCCGCTACCAACCGCGCCGCTCCCCGGACTGGCTGAAGCTGAAGTGCTCCCTGAGCCAGGAGTTCGTCATCGGCGGCTTCACGGCGCCGGCCGGCAGCCGCGTCGGGTTCGGCGCCCTGCTGCTGGGCCATTACGAGGACGGTCCGGGCGGGCGGCTGCGTTACGCGGGCAAGGTCGGCACGGGCCTCGACGACCGCACCCTCATGGAGCTGCACCGCCGCTTGGAAGGCATGCGCAGGCCGACGTCGCCTTTCGTCGACCGGGTCCGCGAGCCGCGTGCCCGATGGGTCGAGCCGGAGTTGGTCGCGCAGGTCGCGTTCACCGAGTGGACCCGGGACGGGATGCTGCGCCATCCACGGTTCCTGGGGTTGCGCGACGACAAGGCGGCGACCGAGGTGGTCCGGGAGCGGCCGTAGGGCGGCGGGGGCGCGTGTCCTTCGCTTCGGACGGCCGGCTCGTCGTGACCTTCGACGGCAGTACGGTAACGCCCTGACCCACGCCGACGCGGGCCGTGTGATCGGACACATCGGGGGGCTCATCAGAGGGGGCTCATCGGTCGGGGTCACGGGCCGGGACCGCGGCCAGCAGAGCCGTGTCGTCGTCGACCCGGTCGGGGGTGGCCAGCAGGCCGAGGGCCTGGCCGATGATCACGTCCGGGGTGAGTCCGGGGCGCGAGGACACCGGGGCGGGCGCCGGGTCGCAGCAGACACGGCGCAGGGCGTCCAGGCGGTCGTCGAGGTCGGTGGTGTGGTGTTCGACCAGGCCGTCCGTGAACAGCAGGAGACCGGTGCCGGGGAGGAGACGGGTCACGTGGTCGGTGGCGTTGCCGCAGGCCACGCCGAGCGGCATGCCCGGATCGAGGTCCAGGTAGCCGGTGCGGTCCCCGGCCACGAGGAGCGGAGGCAGGTGACCGGCGGACGCGTAACGCAGTCGGTGGGAACCGGGCTCGTACACGGCGTACAGGCAGGTGGCGAAGCGGTCGCTGTCGAGGGCGCGGCAGTGGGCGTCGAGGCGGGCCAGCACCTCGCTGGGGGTGGCGCCCTCCAGCGCGTAGGTATGCAGTGCCGACCGCAGGCTGCCCATCACGATGGCGGCGTCGACGTCGTGGCCCATGACGTCCCCGATGGCCAGCCCGACCGCGCCGCCCGGCAGTTGGAGGGCGTCGTACCAGTCGCCGCCCACCTCGGCTCCGAGGGCGCTGGCCCGGTAGTAGGAGGCGGTGGCCACGCCGGGCACCTCGGGCAACGCCTGCGGCAGCAGGGCGCGTTGCAGAGCGACGGCGAGACGGCGCTCGTTCTGGTAGCGCGTGGCGTTGTCGTAGGCGACGGCGATCCGGCTGGTCACCGAGTGCAGGTAGGTGCGTTCGTCCTCGGAGCAGGGGCGGTGCCGCCGGACCACGGCCAGGGCGCCCAGCGTCCGGCCGCGTGAGGTCAGCGGCAGGGCGAGGATCCGGCCATCCGCGGCCTCCTGCGGTGCGCGGGCGCCACGCATGATCCGGGCCACCATCTCGGCAGGCCGGTCGTCAGCCGGGGCGGTGGCCGACGAGGTGTACACGACGGTGTCCGTCGACCCGTCGGCGTCCGGTCCCAGAGCCTCGATACGCACCTCGTCGGCGACCTGGGGAACGAGCAGTTCACCGGCCGTCTCCAGGACCTGCCGGGGTTCGAGGCTGGCCGACAGCCGCAGCCCGGCCTCGGCGAGCGCGGCCAGCGCGGTGGCGTGCTCACGGGTGTCGGTCAGGATCCGGTCCCGCAACCGCGACAGCTCCAGGTTGGCCCGTACGCGGGCGAGCAGCTGGCGGGACGAGAACGGTTTGGCCAGATAGTCGTCTGCGCCCGCCTCGATGCCCTGGACGACGGCCTCCTCGCCGGCCCGGGCGGTGAGCATCACGATCGGCAGGTGGGAGGTGTGGGGGCCGCCCCGCAGCGCGCGAACCAGTTCGAAGCCGTCCATGCCGGGCATCATCGCGTCGGTCAGCACGAGGTCGTACGCGCTCTCGGCCACGGCCGCCAGGGCCGCCCGGCCGTCGGGCACGAGCCGGACGTCGTACTCGGTGTGCAGGAGGTCGTACAGGTAGTCCCGCATGTCGCGGTTGTCGTCCGCGATGAGCAGCCGGGGGCGGGGCTCCCGTCCGGTGGGCGCGCCGGTGCCCGGCTCCTGTTCGGTGCGCGGCGACGGTCCTCCGTCGGTGGCCCAGCCGTACGCCTCCTGCACATAGGCGGTGGCCTGCCGGGAGGGTCCGGGCGCCGCTCCCGTGCGGGCCCGGTCCGCCGCCGACGGCCGGGGCAGGTGCGCTGTGCCGAAGGGAATCTCCACCGTGAACGTGGTGCCCTGGCCCGGGCGGCTGTTGACGCCGATGGTGCCACTGTGCTGCTGCACCAGATCCTTGACGAGTGCCAGGCCGATACCGCTGCCCTCGTGGGAGCGGGCCTGCGTCCCGTGCACCTGGTGGAAGCGCTCGAAGAGCCGTGGCAGTTCCTCCTCCGAGACGCCGATGCCCGTGTCCGCCACCGTCAGCCGTACCCGGTCTCCGGCGGCCGCCGTGGCGACGCGGACTCCGCCGGACGGGGTGAATTTCAGCGCGTTGCTGAGCAGGTTGAAGATGATCTTCTCGTACATCTCCCGGTCCACGTGGACCGGTTGTGGCAGTGGCGGGCAGTCGACGTCCAGCCCCAGGCCCGCGGCCTCGAAAACAGAACGGAACATGCCGGCCATCTCGGCGGTGACGGCCGACAGGTCGACCGGTTCGAAGTCGCCCTCCAGGGCCCCGGCCTCGGCGCGCGTGACATCGAGCAGCGTGTTGACCAGCTTCAGCAGCCGCAGTGCGTTGCGTTCGGCCATCTCCAGACGTCTGCGCGTCTCCGGCCGGTCCTCCTGCGCCAGTGTGTCCTGGACGGGGCCGAGGAAGAGGGTGAGCGGTGTGCGTAGTTCATGGCTGACGCTTGAGAAGAACGCGGTCTTGACCTGGTCCAGCTCCATCAGGGCCTCGGCGCGTTGGCGCTGCTCCTCGTGCGCGAGTGTGGCCGCCAGCGCGGCGGTGACGGTCCGCCCGAGGATGTCGAGGAAGTCGCGGTAGCCGCCGGCCAGCGGGAGCAGGGGGTTGATCCCGGCGACGAGCACGCCGTTCAGCCGGCCCGCGTTGTTCAGCGGGAGGGCGAGCGCCTCGGTGGGTACCACGTCGGAGGGCGTGCCGGGGCCGGTGTCACGGGCCGGGGCCGGCCCGCACAGGAACGGCTCGGCCGGCACGACGACCGCTACGCCCCGGGCGAGTTCCGCGGTGACGTCCGCCGGCAGTACGGCCCCGGCGGGCGGGGGGCTGCAGGTGGACGCGGCGAGAGCGGGTTCGTCCTTCTCGGAGGGCAGGTAGAGGTACGCGAACGGCAGGTCGTCGGGGTGAGCGGCCAGCACCTCGGCGATCTCGCGCACGACCTCCGCCGGACCGGACAGGTCGCCGGTGTGCACCCCGACCTCGGCCAGCAACCGCAGCCGCCGCTCGCTGAGCACCCGACCGGTGGTCTCCGACACGGAGCACAGCACCCCGCCGACGGAGCCGTCGTCCAGGAACACAGGCTGGAAGGAGATGTCGAAGTAGGTCTGCTCCAGGAAACCGCGGCGGATGAGACAGAACGACCGGTCGCGGACGACCATGGCCCGCTGCCGGTCGACGACGGAATGGAACATGGGGCCGGTGTAGTCGTCCCAGTTCTCGGGGAACAGCTGCCCGGCCGGTGCCCCGAGTGCCTTCGGGTGTTTGGAGCCGATGATCCCGGCGTAGCCGTCGTTGTAGAGCAGGACGTACCGGGGTCCCCAGAACAGTGCCATCGGCTGCTCGGAGGTCAGTACGACACGAAGGGTCTCCACGAGCCGGTGCGGCCACGTCCGTGTGGGTCCGAGAGCGGTCTGGGCCCAGTCCGTTCCGGCCAGCACTGCCCCGGACGACCCGCCCTGGGCGAAGGCCCGGGTCGCCTCGTCGTGTTCCCGGTACCCGTCGTAGCGTTCGTACCCGTCGTCGGGTCCGTGCATCTCGGACCCCGTTTCCGCTGGTGGCGTCATTGGATGGCCGCACGTGGGTGAGTGGGTTGTCTTCCCTGCGGTTTCCTCCGTCCGCCGCTCGTGGGTTCGGTCTTGGGTTCGGTCTTGGGTTCGTCGGCCGCCCTGTGCGGCCCTGGTCTCAGGGGGCGGGCACCTCCATGTCGCCGCCCGTCGACAACCGCTCATCGACATGGGGCCGTGCCTTGACCATGCGCCTCACCCCGTCAAGGAGACGTGGCTGACGTGCTCAATTATGACGTAACTGCCGCATATCCGTTATCGAGTAATAGAAGGGAAGGAGGAGGCGAAAGACGGCAGGCGGAGCGGCGGACGGCAGATTGAGCCACCCCGAGACGCGCAGTCGCTACTCGGGCAGGGGACGGTCGTCGACGACGTGCTTCATGACGAGGGTGGAGGTCAGTCGCTGAACGCCCGGCAGGGTGGCCAGTTGCTGGTCGTACAGCTGCTGGTAGGCGGCCAGGTCGGTGGTGGCGACACGCAGGAGGTAGTCGGGGTCGCCGAACAGTCGCTGGGCCTGGATGACGTGCGGGACGGCGGCCACGGACTCCTCGAACGCGGCGACGGTGGCGCGGTCCTCCCAGCGCAGGGTGGCGAAGACCAGGGCTTCGAAATGGAGGCCGACAGCTGCGGGGTCGACGACGGCGCGGTAGCCACGGATCGCCCCGTCCCGTTCGAGGTCGCGCAGGCGTCGATGGCAGGGCGAGACGCTCAGTTGCACCCGGCCGGCGAGCTCGGTGACCGTCAGGCGGCCGTCCAGCTGCAGCTCGGTAAGAATCTTCCGGTCGATGGCATCCATGGGAAAGATTCTCCCCCACAAGGCGGCACGGCGAAGAAAAGACAGAAACACTTTTGGGCTGATCCTGCCTAGTCTTCCCTCTCGGAGCAGGGAACGTGAGAGGGAACGATCCATGGACACGACGACGGTGGCGGCCTTCCTGGCAGTGGATCTCCTGTTGGTGTTCACGCCGGGCGCCGACTGGGCCTACGCGATCTCGGCGGGGCTGCGGGAGCGGTCGGTCGTCCCGGCGGTCGTCGGGCTGATAGCCGGATACGCGGGCTACACGCTGCTCGCCGTGGCCGGCCTGGTGGTGATCGTGGCGAGTTCGACGACCCTGCTCACTTTGCTGACCGTTGCCGGGGCCGCCTACCTGATGTGGCTCGGGCTGCACGTGCTGTCGCGGCCGGCGGTCCCGGGCGAATCAGCGGAGCCCATGGCTTCCGCACCGGGGCAGATCATGCTCAAAGGAGCCGGGATCAGTGGCCTGAACCCCAAGGCGCTGCTGCTGTACTTCTCACTGTTCCCGCAGTTCATCGACCCCTCGGCGGGCTGGCCCACGGCCGCGCAGACCCTGCTGCTCGGCACGCTCCACATGACGGCCTGCGCCCTCGTCTACCTCGCCGTCGGCATGCTCGCCCGCACCGTACTGAAGACCCGGCCCTCGGCGGCCAGGGCGGTCACCCGCGCCTCCGGTGCCATGATGATCGTCATCGGCGGTTTCCTGCTGGTGGAACGCCTGGCCGGCTGAGGCCCCGCCTCCTCACTTCCTCGCTCACTGCGGCCAAGATGCACTGCCGAGGGTGGCCGCTTGAGAATGGTCTTGTTGAGCATCGCGGGCAGCCACGAGTCACACGATCGACCCATCCACCCATCGACTCGTCGACCCATCGACCCATCGACCCATCGACCCGGTAGGGAAGGCGGTGGCGCCCGATGACGTACGTCGCTGTGAGTGCGCTCAGCCATCCTGGACTGATCCGCGACCGGAACGAGGACAGCCTCGTCGTCGGGCCGTGGACCCTGTGCGCCACCGCGACCGAGAACCCGCAGACGCTGGTGTTCCCCCTCGGTACGCCGCTCGTCGTCGCCGTGGCCGACGGGCTCGGCGGTCAGCCCGGCGGCGAGGTGGCCAGTGCCCTGGTCGTCCGCCGGCTCGCGTCGACCGGGCCTGTCCTGACCAATGAGGAGGACGTCCGCGAAGCACTGCACGCCTGCAACCGCGAGGTCTACGCGGCCGCCGACGACGGCGACGTCGACGGGCTGGCCACCATGGGCACGACCGTCGCGGGCGCCGTCATACTGCCCGAGTCGCTGCTGGCGTTCAACGTGGGCGACAGCCGGGTCTTCGCCGCACCCCGGGACGGCCTGCTCCAGGTCAGCGTGGACGACAACCCTCCGCTCGAACCAGGTCAGCGCACCACCTCCATCGTGACCCAGTGCCTCGGCGGCACCTCGAAGTACCGCGCTGTCACCCCGCATGTGACGGCCGCTCCCCTGGCTCCCGGCGACCGATACCTGATCTGCACCGACGGCCTGACCGACCCGCTGCCGAACGACGTCATCGACGAACTGCTGCGGGAGTACGACGACGGCCGGGCCGCCTTCGAACTGTGGAAGGCCGCCATCGCGGCCGGCGGACCCGACAACATCACGCTCGCCCTGGCACGCGTCGCGGACCAATGACCGCTCCTCACGGCTCAGGGCCCGTTTCCTGAGGCCTCAGGCCTCAGGCCTCAGGGAAGCCGTACTGTCCATGCAGGCGAACGAAACGCGCGGGCGTGAGTACCCGCGCGCGCTCCAGCCCCGTCGCGGTGCGCAGGAAGGACACGACCTTTTCCCGGCCGCCCGGCCCGATGGGCTGTACGAGACGGCCGCCGCGTCGCAGTTGCCCGGCCAGCGGCGCGGGAACCTCCGGGAACGCGGCGGACACGATGACGGCGTCGTACGGAGCACGGTCCGGCACGCCGCCGCTGCCGTCCCCGATGCGCAACTCGACGTTCCGGATGCCCTGCCGGGCAAGGTTGCGCCCTGCCTGCCGGGCGATTTCCGGCCACATCTCGATGGTCACGACATCGGCGGCCAACCGGGCGAGCAGCGCGGTCTGGAAGCCGAGGCCGGTACCGATCTCAAGGACGTGCTCGTCCCCGCTCAGGTCAAGCCCCTCGATCATCGTGGCTGAGAGCGAGGGCTGCGTGGTCACCTGCGCGTGCCCGATCGGAATGGGCACGTCCTGGTAGGCGTGCGCTTCATGGCCGGCGGGGACGAATGCCGCTCGGGGCGTCGCTCGTACGGCCTGGAGCAAGCGCTCGTCGCTGACGCCGACCGCTCGAACGGCTCGCAGGAGATCCTCGGGCTGATGGACGGCTTCGGTCATGTCCGCTGCTTTCCGTGCGATGCCCGGAGCGACGGCGCGCCGCCCACGCCCTGGCCACCGACCCACCGCTGCCCGTCAGCCGGGGCAGCTTCATGATCGAGCGCCGGCCTCCGTCCTGGCCTCACCGGCGCGCCCTGCGGGAGAGGCCAGGGGTGGGGTGGGCATGCCCGCGTCTTCGCGGAGACCGGACAGCCACTCCTGCATCGCCTCCTGGACGGTGTACCGGGGCGTCCACTCCAGTTCCCGCTGCGCCCTCGACGTGTCCATGATCGGGAAGTGCAGGACGGCGTCGAAAAGGGACGGGGGCGTACGCAGCAGACGCGTCCGCCAGGCGGCGGAAACCGCTGCCCGGACGGGCCAGCCCGGCATCGGGAAGGTCCGGGCACCGAACATCTCGGCCAGCATGGCCGCGTCCACCACGGGTTCAGCAGCCAGGTTGAACGCTCCGCGCACCGTGCGCACGGTGGCCTCCCGGAAGGCCTCGGCCGCGTCGTCGGTGTGCAGAACCTGGTACCGCATGCCGGGGATGGCCGGGATCGCAGGCATGCGCTCCGGACGGGTGAGGCGCTTGGGCACCAGCGGGCCGCGGAACAAACGGTGCTGCTCGCATGCGGCTTCCCGCTTGACCATGAAGCCGGGCCGCATCCGCACCACCCGGATCTCGGGGTGCTGGGGTTCGAAGGCGTCCAGGACGCGCTCGACGTAGGCCTTCTCCCGGCAGAGCGTCGCATCCGGCCAGCCGTCGGTGGGCCACGATTCGTCCACGGCCCGGTCCTTGGGCCCGGGTGAGTAGGCCCCGACGAAGGACGCGTGGATCAGCGCGGGGACACCCGCTGCAGCCGCGGCGTCGAAGACCCGGGAGCTGCCCTGCACGTTCGTGCGCCAGGTCGTCGTCGGGTGGTGCGTGGGCTGGAACAGCCACGCCAGATGGACGACGGCGGCGGCGCCGGCGAAGTGACCGGCCAGGTCGGTGCTGTCGTCTGCGATGTCGACACTCGCCCACTCGGTCTTCGCCGGTGACCACTGCGGAAGGCGGCGGGCCAGCCCCAGGATCGAGTCGATCCGCTGATCCACGCCCAGCGTCTGGACAACGCTGGTGCCGACATTTCCGGTGGCCCCGACAACCACCACCCGCATGCCAGGAGTTGCCATGGATCTCGCCTGCCCTTCCGGCGCTGGAGGGCGATTCGAGTACCCGCCGACACGGCCGTGAAACGACAGCGACAACGACAGCGCCGGCGCCGGGCGCGACCACTCGACGACGTGGGCCGGACGCCTGCGCGCACGCCCGGTCCCCTGCGGGGATCGCACGTAGGACCCCCTACATGGAACGGGGTCTACACGGAACGGCGTCGCGGATCGGTGGCCTCGATGCCCGGCTGTCGTTGGTCCTCTGCGGCCCTGTCGTCGATGGCGTAGTCGATCAGCGGCCTGATCGTGACCACGCCCTCCACTCCCCTGGCGAGCCGTTCGGCGATCTGGGCGGTGCTGTGGTTCTCGACCTCGCCGCGCAGCGTGACGACACCGTCGTGGACCTGGACCTGTACTTCGTCTCCACCCAGCCGCAACATCCCTTTCAGCACGTCGGCACGTATCTCCTCGCGGATCTCCTCGTCGGGGCGCAGGTAGACGTGGAGCAGGTCCGAGCGGCTGACGATGCCGGTGATGTGGTCGGCCTCGTCCACGACCAGCAGCCGCTTGACCCGGTGGCGGTCCATCTCGCGGGCCGCCTGCGCGACCGTCCAGTCGGCGTGAGCGGTGACGACGGGGGTGGTCATCAGCCCGGCGGCGTTCTCCGCGCGTGCCTTGGCCTTCTCGCGGGGCCATCCGGGCGGAGCCGCCTGCCCACCGGCGGGCTGTTCGGCCTGCTTACGGAGCAAGTCGGCTTCGGACACGAGCCCCATCGGCGCACCATGCGCGTCGGCCACGGGCACGGCGCTGATGCCGTGGCTGGACAGGACCGAGGTGATATCCTTGAACGGGGTGTCCGGGCGGACGGTGACGACATCGCGCGTCATCACCTCGCTGACCGTGCTGTGCTGGGTAGTCATCGTCGCGGCTCCTTCCTGCCTGCGCATGGCGCAGCGGACGACGGTTCACCCCCCACCTTCCACTGTGCTCCTTTGCGCTCCTTCTGCGTCCGGTCGCTTCCCAGGACACAGGTGGGAGCTGACGTGCAACCGTGTTGAACCGACCAAGGCTTCCCCCAGCAACTGGTCGGGCCTTCACCCCTGATCCTGAACACGGGTTATGCGGCTTCGGCCAGGGTAGTTGATGTTGTTCGGAGTGCTTGCTCGTAGGCGATCGGGCTGCAATGTCCGAGGCGAGAGTGGCGTCGGACGGTGTTGTAGCGGTGCAGCCAGCGGAAGAGGTCCAGGTGGGCCTCACGCTCGGTGTCCCAGGCCCGGCGGCCTTGGAGGGTCTCCCGTTTGCAGGTGGCGTTGAACGACTCGGCGAGTGCGTTGTCCGCGCTGGAGCCGACAGCGCTCATGGACTGGGTGACGCCCGCCTCGCGGCAGGCGTCGGCGAAGGCCCGGCTGCAGTACTGGGCCCCGTGATCGCTGTGGAAAATGGCGCCGACGAGACTGCCGCGGGTCCGCTCGGCCGCATGCAGGGCGTCGATGACGAGGCCGGCCCGCATGTGGTCGGCGATCGCCCGCCCCGCCAGGCGCCGCGAGGCGAGGTCGATCACGGTCGCCAGGTAGCGGAACGTTCCGCCGCTCAGCGGCAGATAGGTGATGTCGCCGACGTACTTGGTGTTGACCTCGGTGGCCGTGAAGTCGCGGCTGATCAGGTCGGGAACCTTCGTGGACGTGAGGTCGGGGATGGTGGTGCGGTGCCGGCG
The DNA here is from genome assembly GCF_009377235.1 of Streptomyces acidicola. Classification (GTDB taxonomy): domain Bacteria; phylum Actinomycetota; class Actinomycetes; order Streptomycetales; family Streptomycetaceae; genus Streptomyces; species Streptomyces acidicola. The sequence goes on along the minus strand of NZ_VMNX01000003.1, from coordinate 56,215 downwards.
GCGCAGACGGAGCCCGGCCAGCCCGATGGCGTTCATGACCCGGGCGACGCGTTTGTGGTTCACCACCTCACCTCCGTCGCGGAGTTCGGCGGTGATCCTCGGGACACCGTAGGTGCCGTCCGAGGCTCGGTGGACAGTGCGTATCCGGGCGGCGAGCCTTGCGTCGGCCGCTTGCCGGGCCGCCCGCAGCGACGCCGTCCGGCGCCAGTAGTAGAAGGTCGACCGGGCCAGGCCCAGGACACGGCACAACCGCTTCACGCCGTATCGGCGCTGGTGGTCCTCAACGAACTGGCAGCGGTTCACCAGCCCGTCTCCGCCGCGAAATAGCGGGCCGCCTTGCGCAGGATCTCGCGTTCCTTCTTCAGCTCGGCGTTCTCCCGCCGCAGGGCAGCGACCTCGGCTTCCAGAGCCGAGGGCACCACCGAGGCTGAAGACGGGGCGGCCGAACGGCGGCCCCGCGGGCGGCTGGAGCCGGCCGCCCGGACCCAGTTCCGCAGCGTCTCCGCGTTGACCCCCAGGTCAGTGGCGACCTGCTTGATCGTCGCTTCCGGCCGCGACTCGTACAACGCGACCGCATCCGCCTTGAACTCGGCGGAGTAGTGCTTCATGACCACGACACGTCCATCTCTCAGATCCTCAAGATCCACTATCTCGAGTGTCCAAGATCAGGGGTGAGGGCCCTCCGCGCCCGCGCTGCCCCAGCCACCGCTTCGTGGTCCCAGACATCCGCCTGCAGCAGAGGAATCAAGGAGGGGGGACGAACGCATCACTGACGAGTGAGTACATGCCAGGCGACAGAAGCCTAGTCAGCAGCTCCACATAAGGAAGAACCGGGCGACGCGGCCGCAGGCACGGCCTGCGCAGCCTGCGGTGTCCTGCTGGTGACCGCCGCGCCTGCGGTGGACTGGCCGGGCTTCGTCGTCATGGCCGGTGCCGGAATGGGGGCTGGGCATTCCGGCGACCGTCTCCTGCACGAGAGTGCTGGTGGCCGAGTGGGTACGACATGAGGCCCGAACAGCCGGGTACTCACTGCTGGCCGTGTGGCTCATCGCACCGGGGGGAGCGGGGAGCCCTACCCGGGCTGATCGCCGACCTGCCACATAACGGCGAATCGAGACCCCGCGCGGCGGCGAGCCGGGCGGGGCTTGAACGTGCTCCTCACGTCTCGGATGTGAGGTACATGCCCACAAGTACGGCACACACCGCTACGGTCCAGCCGGTGAACAGCAGAAGCAGTGCGCGCGGCGCTTCCCGTAGTTCCATGAAGTAACGGCCGACCAGGTACACCTTTCCGAACGCCACGACCAGAACCAGTACGGTGGCGGCGTTCCTGGCTCCGTGGCCGTCCCCCAAGTACCAGGAGATGGCGGTTGCCGTCACCAGGACTGCCCAGACGAGGCCGGTGGGTGCTGTGCGGACGGGCTGCTCGGCGAGTGTCGGCAAGTGATCACCTCATGAGGTACAGAAGAGCGAAGAGAACGATCCACAGCACGTCGACCAGATGCCAGTAGCAGGCTCCAGCCTCCAGAAGGCGCAGGTTCCCAGCAGTGGTACGCGGTGCGCGGGCCAGCCGGTACATGATCGCCAGTGCGGCCATTCCGAGAAGCAGATGCAGCAGATGGATTCCGGTGAAGACGAAGTAGTACATGTAGAACGAGTTGGAGGACGGCGTATGCCCGGCACCCACCTCGGTCGCGTACTCAACGCACTTGTCGATGACGAAGCACAGGCCGCACGCCATGGTCGCCAGAATCATCCGTGCACCGCGCTTCGAATCCCCCCGGCGCAGCGCTTCGAGTCCGCGCACGACGAACAGCGAACCCGTCAGCAGCAGGAGGGTGTTCATCGCTCCGAACGACAGGTTCAGACCGCTCCTGCCCAGTTCGTAGAGCTCCGGATCTCGGGATCGCTCGTGTACCAGCACACCGAAGAACAGGGAGAAGAGGAGCAGGTCTCCGAAGATGAAGACCCAGATGCCCGCCTCACCGGGCACCTTGAAGCGCCCCGGGGGGCGCTCGACGGGCGCCTCCCGGGGTAATGCGGAGAACGGGTCCACGAAGAGGTCCGCGGACCGTCGTACGTCATCTGTCATGAGCCGGCGGCGAGTTGCTGTTCGTGGACGAAGCCCGACCGTACGTTCCGCATCGCCAGGTAGCTGAAGTAGAGCACCCAGGCACCGAAGACGACGAACGGCACCCAGAGGCACACCACGCCCGTCCAGCCGAAGGGGCCGCTCTTGAAGAACCAGACGGTACCACCGGGGATGAAGCCAACCCCTGCCCAGATGCTGAAGTAGCCCGTCCAGCGCGGGAACACGGGGTGACCGGACTTGTCCAGGAGGACGTTGAGACCGACGGCGATGGCCCAGATGGTGAACGGCGGCCATGTGCCGAGCAGGATGATGTACGCCGCGTCGTTGAACGCCTGCGTGATCTCGGGCGACACCTCGCCGGCGCGGAAGGCAGCCGTCGCCCACAGGCCGCAGTTCACGACGATCTGTGCCGTACCCGCCGCCATGCAGGTGAGCTGGACGTACGTCAGAACCGGGAAGACGCCTTCCTTGCGCCTGGTCTGAACGGCCACACAGACCCCCCAGACGCCCATGAGCGCATACGCCACGGTGGAGAAGACGAGCCCCCAACGGATGGCGGTGGAGTGGTCCTGGTAGTAGCGCGCGACCTGCTCGGCGGAGTCACTCGGGTGAATCGCCGGCGGGAAGTACCGGGCCAGCCAGACGCTTCCGATCACGAACAGGATCACCATGGCCGGCCCGCACCACGCGATCAGGAGTTGTGCGGTGCGGTTCATGTGCTGACGCTCGGTCCTGGCCGGGTCGGAAACACCCGGAACCCCTCCTGCGGGGGGTGTGCCAACTTCAGAGGTGGCCACGCGGTTCTCCCTTCCACTCGATCGATGTGCATGCGGAATAACAAACAAGTGATTGTTCGGAAGGTAACCTCGCCCGTCAGAGACGTCAATAAGCTCGCACGACACACGCCAGCTTGCAGCAAACAACTGTTTGTTCTAGCGTGCGCACGTGGCGGGGAACCGACCGCGACCGGCAGGTTCCGCTCACCGCCGTGACAGGTTTGGCCTAGCAGAGGGAGCAGGTCGTGACTGCGAGCGCACAACAGACAGGTCTCCTTGACGGACGGACGGTTCTCATCACCGGGGCCGGCTCCGGAATCGGGCGCGCAACGGCACTGCTCGCGTCCGCCGGAGGGGCGTTCGTCTTCGCCGCCGACATCAAGGGGCAGGACGAGACCGTGGCCGCCATCGGCGAGTCCGGCGGCGAGGCGGAAGCACTGAACCTCGACATCACCGACGCCGGAGCGTGGGAGAGCGCCGTGGGCAACGTCCTGTCCGCACGCGGGCGGCTCGACGGACTGGCCAACATCGCCGGCATCGTCTCCAACACGGACACCCTGCTCAGTCAGACCGAGGAAGGATGGGACCGTCTCATCGCGGTGGACCTCAAGGGGCCGTGGCTCGGTATGAGGGCGGTCATCCGTCACTTTCTCGATGCCGGTGCCGGCAAGGTCGTGAACGTGGCGTCCACGGCAGGCCTCATCGGCATGCCCGACGTGCTGGCCTATTCGGCCGCGAAGGGCGGTGTGATCGCGATGTCACGCCAGGTCGCCGTGTCGTACGCGGCCGAGAGCGTCCAGGTGAACGTGGTCGCCCCGGGCGTCATCCGCACTCCGATGCACGGCGATGTCACTCCTGAGCTGATGACCGCGGTCAAGGCGGCGACACCGGCGGGCCGCATCGGCGAGCCCGAGGACATCGGGAACATGATCGTCTACCTGCTCGGACCCGGCAGCGACTTCGTCACAGGGCAGGTGTTCACCGTGGACGGGGGCTGGACCGCGCAGTAGAGCCCGCTTCCCAGCCCCGGACGCAGAGCGGCATCCTGCGTGTGCACGCGGCCGCCGCTCTGCGTCCCGCGGACGTCACTCGGCCGGTTCTGACGTCACTCGGCCAGTTCGATGGCGCGCTCGGGACAGACTCGCGCACCGCGCCTGGCATCTCCGTCCTGGCCGGGCGACACCTCGACGCTGTCACCGCGGCGCAGGTTGTACCCCTCGTCGTCCGGGGCATAGACGGTCGGCGCCACGGTGTAGCAACGGCCGTGTCCCGTGCACAGGGAACCGTCGACGGTGTATTTCATCGGGCGTCGCCTTCCGTCCGTCCGCCGGGGAACACCAGGTGCAGCGATGTCATCGTGCGCAGCACTCCGGTCTCGTACTCCGGCGTGGTGTCCTCCTTGAGGGCGAAGTCGGGGATCCGGCGGAGGAACTCCTCCAGCACGACCCGGAGTTCGAGCCGGGCCAGGTTCGAGCCGATGCATCGGTGCGGGCCCACGCCGAAGGCCGTGTGCAGAATGCTCTCGCGGTTGATGTCCAGCTCGGCGGGCCGGTCGAGGGCATCGGGATCACGGGAGGCCGCCGCGTAGTTCAGCAGGACGAAGTCCCCTTCCTCGAACCGGTGCCCGGCGATCTCGACGTCCTTGGTCACCGTCCGTCCGAGGGCGACCACCGGCGGGTAGTAGCGGACGAACTCCTCGACCGCGTTCGGGATGCGGCTCGGCTCGCGGACCAGGGTCTCGCGGTCCTTCGGATGGGTCGCCAGATGCAGCAGCGCGCCCGCCATGACGAAGGTCGTGGTCGCGATGCCGCCGAAGGTCAGGTCGGTGATGACGCTGACCCGCTCCTCCCAGGAGCAGGGTTCACCGTCGTGCTCGACGCCCCCGGCGATCAGGTCGACGAGATCACCGCGCGGCGGTTCGTCCCGCCGCCTGGCCAGAAAGTCACCGAGGTAGTCGATGGCCCGCCCGAAGGACGCCGCCCGCTCCTCGACGGGACCATAGGTGCCGGCGTCCATCGCCTCCACCAGCATGGCGAGGTCGTCCACGGGCACGCCGATGAGGTTCTTGAAGAACGCTCGGCCCGGGAGTTGCGCGGCGAAATCGTGGATGAACTCGCAGGTGCCGCGGTCGGCGAAGGCGTCGATGAGGTCGTTGGCGTCGGCCCGGATCTGCCCTTCGAACTCCTTGACGGCGTTCGGGGCGAAGAACGGATTGAGCGCGCGGCGCCAATCGGTGTGACGCGGAGGGTCGGACTCCTCGGGATAGAGATAGGGCATGCCCTCCGGGCGGTTGGGCTGGAAACCCTTGGCACTGCTGAAGGTCCGCCAGTCCTGTCCGGCTCGGCGGACGTCCTCGTAACGGTTGAGCAGCGAGTATCCCTTACCGACCTTGCTGTGGGCGACGGGGCACCTTGCCACCATCGTGTCCAGTACGTCGTAGAAGTGCTCGTTGAAGGCGGGGTCGTCGATGTCGAAGTCCGTCTCGATGTCCCGTCCGAACCGATCGGTCTCCACGCGGGAACCTCCAGTGAGATCGGTGGTGAGCACGCCTCGGCGGCTCTGGCGAACAAACGGTTGTTTGTAAGCTAGGATTGAGCCTCGGAAGCTGTCAATGGCGCTGCGCCATGCGGTCCGGAGTCCAGAGAGCCGTCCGTGAGAGGACCACGTCGACGGCCTCGACCTCGGGGAGTTCGAGCAGCACGTCCGTGATGTAGCGACGCATGCCACCGAAGTGGACGCATGACATGTCGGTGAGGACCAGGGTGATCCGAGCCCGGCCCGCCTCGTAGCGGACGTCCTCGACCAGGCCCATCCGGCAGATGTCCATCGGGGTGCGCATCAGCAGCCCGCACGGCTCCGGCACCTTCCGCAGCTCTTCACGGATCGCTTCGACCATGCGTACGGGCGTCCGTCGACCGTCCATGCTCACACGCTCCCGGACGTCGCGCGGCCGGCGCGGATCTCCGACCAGGGCCTCACCCCACCACGCGCGCGAGCACGGCTGAACTCGTCGTCGGCGACGCGTCCGAGAGCGGTGGCGCCGTCGAGTCCGTGCACACGCAGCGCGTTCTCCCCCAGGATCCGGCGTCTGTCCTGCGCGGTGATCTGGGGGAAGCCGTACTGGTCCAGGATGTCGGCGGGGAACTCGTACGTCGCGAACGCCGCCAGCAGCGGAGCGGGATGGCTGAGGTTCGTTCCGCTGCCGTACATGAGCCGGTCGGCCCCGCAGGCCCGCAGCAGCGTGCCGAGCACCTTGGCGAACACGTGCGGGCGGACCACGATGTAGGCGAAGACCGACTCCAGCGTCGCGTACAGGTTGCGATGCCGGGCGAGCAGGGCGGCGGTCGGTTCGAGGAAGGCCGCGCCCGCGTGCACGATGTGGAAGTTCAGCTCGGGGAAGCGCTCCAGCGGACGGTCCAGGTCGTCGACGGCGAAGGCTCCGCGTGGGGCCGGCGGCAGCCAGAGGGCCTTGTGCACCGCCACGTTCCGGATGCCGAGATCGCTGGCCGCCTCCAGCAGCGGTGTGGCGAAGTCGGGATCGTCGAGCCGCCATCCGTCGCCCTTGCCGTCGTAGAAGAACGCGGGGTACAGCTTCAGGCCGTCCACCCCGAACTCCCTCACCTGCCACTCGAGTTGCCCGATGGCCGCGTCGGTGACCGGCGTGTCGACCGTGGCGTAGAGGAGGAACCGGTCCGGGTTTCGCGACCGGAACGCGGCCGCGCGGCGCGGGTCGGTGACGTAGTCGCGGGCGAAACCGAGGTTGGGCAGTGCATGGATGACCGCCAGATCCACCGGGCTCTCGACGAAGAGCGAGCTCGCGATCGCCTCGAAGGGGAAGTCGGAAAAGAACTCCTCCCGGTCGAGCCGGTAGTCGACGTGTTTCTCCCCCGTGGCCAGGAGATGTGCGGCGTAGACGGCCTCCAACTGCTCCCCCGCATCCGGGTTCCGGTTCGCCGCGGAAAGGTTGTACGGGTGGACCACCGCGTCCATCACGACGGTGTCACCGATCATGTGCACCTCCACGAATCAAAGCAAACGAGCGTTTGTGCGTGCACGATGCTCCAGCAAGGGAGACTATACAAACGACTGTTTGTTTTGCCGATGGCGCAGGAGGGCGACACGGATGAGTGAGTCATACACGGGTGCCGCGTCCACGACGGCCGATGTCCTCTGGGCCGCCGCCGACAGCCATCCCGACCGGATGTGCGTGACGGAACTGGACCGCGCCGACGGCGCCCTCAGCTACGACGGCATGCGCCGCCGCACGGCCGCGACGGCGGGGGCGCTGCGCGGTCTCGGTGTCGAACCGGGCGACCGGGTGGCCGTGCTGCTGCCCAACTCCATCGAGTACGTCGCGACCTGGCTCGGCGCCATGGCCTGCGGCTCGGTCGTGGTTCCGCTGAACGTGCGGCTGCTGCGCGACGACTATCTGCACATGCTGTCCGACTCGGGAAGCAGGATCCTGGTGACCGAGGGGGCGTTCCTCGAACGTTTCCCTGAGCTCGGGCGGCTCCCGGATCTGCGGGTCGTGCGCGCCGACGGCACCGGGCCCGGCTCCCTGGTGGCGGCACGGTCCGCCGGGACACCACTCGACCGGCCCGTCCCCCGGAACGGCGACGACGTGGCGAGCCTGATGTACACGTCCGGGACCACCGGCCTGCCCAAGGCCGTCATGCTCACCCACGACTCCTGGCGCAGCGTGGCCGACACCGCGATCCGTGTACTGGGCTTCGGCACCGACGAGGTGACGCTGCATGTCGCACCGCTCACACATGGCGCCGGATTCCTGCTGCCGCCCACCCTCATGAAGGGAGGGCACAATCTGCTCGCCCGCTCCTACGACGCCGCTCGCACCGCGAGCCTGCTCACGAGCCGGGGTGTGACCGGCATGTTCATGGTCCCGTCCATGATCAGGATGCTGTTGGATGCGCTGCCCCCCGGCTATGTCGCCCCGGCAACCCTTCGGCGTATCTACTACGCCGGATCGCCGATCGAGCCGGCGACCCTGCGCGAGGCCACCGAGGTCTTCGACGGCCGCCTCGTGCAGTCCTTCGCACAGATGGAGTCGCCGATGTTCTTCACCGTTCTCGACCAGGAGGACCACGTCCGTGCCGCGCGCGGCCCACGCGCGCACCTGGCGCGCTCCGCGGGGCGCGTACTGCCCGAGGTGGGACTGGCGGTGGTGGATGCGGCCGGCGTGCCCGTCCCGTGCGGACAGCCGGGGGAAATCCTCGCCAAGGCGCCCCAGACAATGGCGGGTTACTGGAACCGCCCGCAGGAGACGGCGGAGGCGCTCACGGACGGCTGGCTGCGCACCGGGGACGTCGGCCGTCTCGACGAGGACGGCTATCTGTTCCTCGTCGACCGCAAGAAGGACATGATCGTGACCGGCGGATCGAACGTGTACGCACGCGAGGTGGAGCAGGTGCTGCTCGGCCTGCCCGGGGTGCGGGACGCGGCGGTGATCGGGCTGCCCCACCGGATCTGGGGCGAAGCGGTGACCGCCGTTCTCGTGCCCGACGGTCCACCGCCCCCGGACGAGGAGATCCTGCGGGGATGCCGGAGCGCACTCGCAGGCTACCGCGTGCCCAAACGTGTCGTGTGGATGGACGAGTTGCCCCGCAACGCCTACGGAAAGGTCCTCAAACGGCGGCTGCGGGAGCGCCTGTCCGTCACGTCGGGCACCGCCCCGCAGTGATCATGCAGCGTTGACAGGCATTGGAGTACGCAGCTAGCGTACAAACGAGTGTTTGTTTGTAAGGAGTGCAGAAGACTGTCGGACCACCCCACGACGGAGGGTATGGAGACCAGTGACGCAGACGCCGCAGAAGACCGGCCTCACGGCGGCGGAGCGGCAGTATCCACTGCCGCCGAGCCGACTGGACGTGTCCGTCTACCGTGACCCGGACCGCTACCGCGCCGAGATCGAGGCGATCTTCCACCGATCGTGGTTCCCGGTGCATCCCTCGTCGGACCTGCCGACGGCACGGGACTTCCTCACCTGGGACCAGCTCGGCCAGTCAGTAGTGATCACCCGGTTGGACGACGGTTCGGTCGCCGCATGGCACAACGTCTGCCAGCACCGGGGCGCCCGCCTGGTCGACGGATCGGGCCACTGCGGCCGCGCCAGGTTCACCTGCCCGTGGCACGGGTTCGTGTACGACCTGGAAGGCGCCGTCAGCAGCGTTCCCCTGCGCGAGAGCTTCGACGAGGACGCCCTGCGCGGCCTGCGCTCCCCCGCTGTGCGCGTACGGGAATGGGGCGGCTGGATCTGGCTGACGCTGTCCGGTGCGGCGCCGCCGCTGGAGGACTACCTCGGCGAGATCGGCAGGCAGCTCGCCGGCTACGGCCTGGAGGGCTTCAGCACCCGGTTCCGTACGTCGGTGCGCCTGAAGGTGAACTGGAAGATCGTCATGGACGCGTTCAACGAGACCTGGCACGTACCGTTCACCCACCGGGACACACTGGCCGGGATGGTGATGTGGCGGGATGCCGTGATCCGGTTGGCTTCGCCGCACTCCTGGATGACCCTGCCGATCCGGGGCTTCACGCAGCGGGCCGCGCCCTCGGCCGACCACCGCGAGTCCCACCTCTGCCACTACCTGGTCTTCCCGAACACCATCTTCAGCTGTTTCCCGACGCACCTGCAGATGTGGAGCGCGTGGCCGGTCTCGGTGGACGAGACGCTGCTGTGTGCCTACGAGGTCGTGGGACCGCCGCCTGCGGGCAGGACCGAGGAGGAGTGGCAGCGGCACAACGAGCGGGACTGGCGGCAGTTCCTCGATGTGCTGGGCGAGGACTCCGAGGTGATCAACAACATCGCCACCGTGGCCGGGTCCCTGGGTTTCCGCCACAGCATGCTGAACACGGCCGAGAGCAGGCTGACCGCTTTCCATCGCGAGGTGGCCGAGCGGATCGGCGAAGAGGAGCCGGCATGATCACGATCAAGGTGGACCGCGAGAGGTGCCAGGGCTACGGCAACTGCGCCATCGCCTTTGCCGCCGCGTTCGATGTCGGTGAGGACGGGCTCGTCGCACTGAAGCGCGATCTGGTGGGAGAGGACGAAGCGGGGGCGCTGCGCCGGGCCGCCTACGACTGTCCTGCCGAGGCCATCGCCTTCGCCCGCAACTCCTGAACCTGAGATTCCCGAGCCGGGAACTCCTGAACGGGTTTCCCCGCGAAGGCCCTGGGCCCTGGGCCCCTACGTCTTCAGTCAGTCCGCCGACCGCAGGCAGGCTATGTGGTCGCGCCACACGACCCGGCCCGCCAGGACGTCCCGCAACCCGTAGTCGAGGGCCGGGACGTCCCACCGGGCGGTGGTCGACGTGAACTGCAACAGGGCCCCGAAGGTCGACCGAGGCGGCAGGAACGTCTCGCTCCACCGGGGTGAGGCGGTGTTGGTGCCGGTCGGCACGTATCCGTTCGCCTCCAGCGCGTCGACCGTCCTGGGCAGGTCGTCCACGAACAGGGTCAAATGATGGAATCCCGGACCCTGGCCGGCAAGGAACGGCGAGACGATCGAGTCGTCCCGCAGCGGCTGCAGAAGCTCGATCTTGAACCGGCCGAGCGCCAGGTGCAGCAACCGGATGCCGGTCGCGTCGTTGTCCCCGCCGGAGAGAAAGCGGCCGCCCAGCACGTCGGCGAAGAGCTCCGCGGCGTCGGCGACGGAAGGCACGGCGATGCCGATGTGGTCGACCGTCCGCACCCTGTCGGCCACCGAGGTGGCGCGGCGGCCCCCGGAGCCCGCCGCGCCGACGCCGTGCTGTGGGGTCACAGCCCCATCTCCTTGGCGATGATGCTCCGCTGGATCTCACTGGTGCCGCCGCCGACCATCGCGTGCTTGGCCTCACGGAAGTAGCGCTCCATGTCGTACTCCGGGAGCTGCGCGTAGCCGCCGAGGGCCTGCATCCCGTTGAACGCGGTACGGAACGCCACCTCCGAGGCGAACACCTTGGCCATGGAGACCTCTTTGAGCGCCCGTTCGCCGCGCGCCATCCTCGTGGCGGCGTCGTAGACCAGCAGCCGGGCGGCCCGGATCTCGCACTCGTCCTGCGCCATGCGGTGCTTGAGCACCTGGAAGGACGAGAGCGGCCGGCCGAACTGGGTCCGCCCCTTGGTGTAGGAGACGGTGTCGTCCAGGGCCGTGCGGGCGTTGCCGACGTAGCTCGCGGCCAGACCCAGCCGCTCGTACTCCAGGTGTTCGCCGATGTAGGCCCAGCCACCGCCGATCTCACCGATGAGGTTCTCCTTCGGTACACGCACGTCGGTGAGGAAGATCTCCGTGGTGCCGAGGCTTCTGCGGACGATCGTGTTGAGCTTCCGGATGTCCACCCCGGGCTCCGTGTTGGGCACCAGGATCAGGCTCAGCCCCTTGTGCCGGTCGGGGCTGGTCCGGGCCAGTACGGTGATCACCGTGCCGGGCAGATGCGCGCCCGAGCAGAACACCTTGTTGCCGTTGAGCACGAAGTGGTCGCCGTCGGCCACCGCCTTGGTCTGCAGGCCGGCGGCATCGGATCCGGCACCGGGTTCCGTGATGGACACGCTGAACTTGACGTCGCCGCGCAGGAATCCGGGGAGGTGGCGCTCGCGCTGCTCGTCCGTGCCGTGGTGGGCGATGTTGGTCGCCGTGAACATCGACGTCATGACGGCGGCGGCGAAGTCGAGACTGAACCTGGCCATCGCCTCGCAGAAGATCGCGTACATCACCGGGTCGGCGGCCAGGCCTCCGTGTTCCTCGGGGATCAGCAGTCCGAGCCAGCCGTGGTCGGCGATCTTCCGGTAGGCCTCCTCCGGGAACTCGCGCGACTCGTCGTGCTTGCGCGTGTAGTCGCGTCCCACCTCACGCTCCATGAACGCGTCGAGCGTGTCCCGCCACAGCTGCTGTTCGTCGGTGAACCGGAAGTCCATCCCAGCCCCTTCGCCGTCCGATGGTCGGTACTGCCGCCCCGTGTTCGCACAAGGCGTTGACCACGTTAGTAGGCACTGCTAATACTAACAAGTGTTTGTTTTGGGGGCTGTCGGGTTCAGCCCGAGGACAAGACACGGGAGGCGCCCGGTGAGCAGTGGAGTGGTGTCGTGAGCCTGGGAAGGACCTACCCCGGCCTGCGCGTGGTGGACCTGAGCGAGAACATCGCCGGCCCGCTGGCCTGCATGGTCCTCGGTGACCTCGGTGCGGACGTGGTCAAGATCGAACCGCCCGGAACCGGTGAGGCGACTCGCCGGCTGTCGCCGCGCTGGGGTGCGGAGAGCGCCGTGTTCCTCACGCTCAACCGCAACAAGCGAAGTGTGGCCGTCGACGCCCGGACCCCGTCCGGGCGGGACGCCGTCCTGCGGATCGCGCGGGGTGCCGACGTCGTCGTCGAGTCCTTCCGGCCCGGGGTGGCGGAACGGCTGGGCCTCGGCTTCGACGACCTCGCCCGCGTCGCTCCCCGGGTCGTGTACTGCTCGGTCAGCGCGTTCGGCGAGGGACCGCTCGGCCGCGGTCTGCCGGGGTACGACGCCCTGATCCAGGCGTTCACCGGCATCATGGAAATGACCGGCGACCCGGACGGCCCACCGGCCCGGACCGCGCCCTCGGCCGTGGACATCTCGACCGGCCTGTGGGCGACGACCGCGATCATGGCCGCTCTCGCACGGCGTCAGGAACGTTCCGGCGCCGAGCGGGTGACGGCCAGCCTCGTCGACAGCGGCTTCTTCCTGCTCTGTCACCAGATCACGGGCTATCTGGGAACCGGAGCGTTCCCGCCGCGTCTCGGCTCCGGCGGGCCCAGCACGGCGCCGTACGAGGCGTTCCGCACCCAGGACGGGACCATCATGATCGCCGCCGCTACCGACCGTCTGTTCCGCCGGCTCTGCGACGCCCTGGACCTGCCTCGGCTGAGCGAGGATCCGCGCTTCCGCCGCGTCGCCGACCGAGTCACCGCCCGCATGGAACTGGCCGCGCTGATCGAGGACCGACTGTGCCAGGCACCTTCCCGCCACTGGCTCGACCGCATCGCGAAAGCCGGGGTTCCGGTCGGTCCGGTCCACACACTGGCCGAGGCGCTGGCGCACCCCCTGACCGCGGAACGGGGCCTTCTGCGCACCGCGGACCCGGGGACAGTACCCGGACTGCGACAGATCCGGCTGCCCATCGACAGCGACGCCGACTGCGCGATGAAGCACCCGCCCGCACTCGGCGCGCACACCGAGGAGGTCCTCACCGAAGCCGGGCTCACCCGCGAAGAGATCGACGACCTGCCCCCGTCAACGGCGATGGAAGGGACGGCACCACCTCGATGACCACCATCTCCCCGCCGCACGATCGGCGTGCCGCCCTGGAGGCACGGCACCCGCGCTGGATCCCGCGCACCACGGCCCAGCAACTCGACGCCGCAACAGAGGAGTTCGGCGATCGCCCACTGCTCCTCGCCGACGACCGGAGCCACAGCTACGCTGAGGTGCGCGAGTGGACCCTACGCCTGGCCGCCGGACTGCTCGCGCTGGGGGTGAGGGCGGGCGACCACGTCGCCGTCGACATGGCCAACTTCCCCGAGGCGGTGGCGCTCAAGTACGCCGTCGCCAGGATCGGCGCGGTTTCCGTGTCGGTCAACTTCCTGCTGCGGCACGAGGAACTGCGCTATGTACTGAACCAGTCCGACACCGTCGTACTGATCACCATGGACGCCTTCCGGGGCATCGACTATCTCGACGCACTGGACCGGATCGCGCCGGACTGGGAACGGCACGCGGGAGGCACCGAACTGCCGTGCCTCCGGCACGTCTTCGTCAGGGGGACCGGGGGACCGCCGTCCCGGGGACGGACACTGGAGGAACTCGTCGGGCTGGGACAGTCCGTCAGCGACGAGGAGGTGTTCGAACGCACGGCGGCGGCCGACCCCTTCGCCCCGTCCGACCTGCTCTACACGTCCGGCACCACGGGTGTGGCCAAGGGCGCACTGCTCCAGCACGACGCCGTGCTGCGCACCGCCTATGCCAGTGCCTACACCCGCGCCTTCCAGGACGGCAGACGGATCCTCTTCGCGCTGCCGATCTACCACGTCTTCGGCTACGTCGAGGCAATGGTTCCCGTGCTGTTCGTGGGCGGTGCGATCTGCCCCCAACCGGTGTTCGACGCAGACCGGATGCTGCACGACATCGGCCGCCACCACATCGACGAGCTCATCTGCGTACCGGCGATGACCAGCGTGGTACTCGCCACCGCCAGGGCCGGGCAGCACGACCTGTCGTCGCTCACCACGATGTTCTCCTCCGGCGCCGCGCATGCCCCCGGGATATGGAGCGAGATGCTCGAAGTGCTGGGCGTCGAGGAACTGTTCACCGCGTACGGGCAGACGGAGACCACCGCGTCCACGCTCTGCACACGCCCCGGTGACCCGATCGAGCGGCTCGTCTCGACGAACGGCTGCCCGAAGCCGGCGGGAGTGGCGGGCGATCCCGGGCTGGGCGGCCTGCTCGCCGTCTACCGGGCCGTGGACCCGGCGACCGGCACCGAGGTGCCGGCCGGCGAGGTCGGCGAGCTGCTCGTCAGGGGACCGGCGGTGACCTCCGGCTACTACGACAAGCCGGACGAGACCGCGGCGGCGTTCGACGCCGACGGCTGGCTGCGCACGGGGGACCTGGGCCGCTTCGACGAGCACGGGTACCTGACCCTGACCGGACGGCGCAAGGACACCTATCGGTGCGGAGGCGAACTCGTCGTCCCCGGCGAGGTCGAGGCGGTGCTGGAGGAGCATCCGGGGGTGCGGGCCGCGTATGTCGTCGGCATCCCGCACGAACGGATGGGCGAGGCCGGGTGCGCGTGGATCGTGGCGGAGGAGTCCGGTTGGCCCTCCCCCGAGGAACTCGTCGCGTACTGCGCCGAGCGGCTCGCCAAGTTCAAGGTGCCCGCCGTCGTCCTGTTCACACAGGCGTCCGACGTCCCGGTCACCGTGACCGGACGCGTGCAGAAGTTCCGGCTCGCCGAGCGGGCGACCGCCGAGCTCGGTCTGGCTCCCGTCGGGACACCGGCATGAGCGCCGGGCATGACGACATCATCATCGTCGGAGCCGGGCTCGCGGGGGTGCGCACCGCCCAGACCCTGCGCGATCTCGGGCACACCGGCCGCATCCGCCTCTACTCCGAGGAGACGGAACCTCCGTACGACCGTCCGCCGCTGTCCAAGGGCTTCCTGACCGGCAGCCGGGGTGACGAGGCGATCCGCTTCCAGGCGCCCGGGGACTACGTCGACCAGCGCATCGAGCTGGTCCTCGGAGCACACGCCACCGCCCTCGATCCGCGATCCCGCACGCTGGGCTTCGCCGACGGGACCGAGACGGGATACGGCCGGCTCGTGGTGGCGACGGGCGCACGCCCCCGGGAACTGCCGGTGCTCCCCGCTTCTACCGCGGTGCACTATCTGCGCACCGCGGCGGACGCCCGGCGGCTCGGCGCGGCGCTGGGGCCGGGGCGTCGGGTGACGGTGGTAGGAGGCGGCTTCATCGGGCTGGAAGTGGCGTGCGCGGCGCTCTCACTGGGCGGTTCCGTGACCGTGCTGGAGGTGGCCGCGCTGCCGCTGGCCGGTGTCGTCGGTGCCACGGCTGCACGGTGGGTGTGCGACTGGCACCTGGCCCGGGGCATGACTTTCCGTACCGGCGTCACGGTCACGGGCGCGTACGAGACGGCAGGCGCCCAGGTGCTGCGGCTCGACGACGGATCGGAGGTCGTCGCCGACGTCGTGGTCGTCGGGGTCGGGGTGGTACGCGACACCGAGTGGCTGTCCGCGGCCGGACTTGAGGTGCACCACGGACTCGTCTGCGACCGCACCGGACGTACCGGAACGCGTGACGTCTTCGGCACCGGGGACGTGATGTGCCTCCACGACGACGCCGGGTGCCGACTCCTGGGGCACTGGACGGCGGCGGCCGACAGCGCGGCGCGCGTCGCCGAGGCAGTCGTCCTCGGCGACGTCGGCGGTGGCGTGGAGGCCGCCGAGGACGACGGGTTCTTCTGGTCCGACCAGGGGAGTCTTCGTCTGCAGTTCGCCGGACACATCGGCGCGGACGTGGAGATCACGGTCGTCGGGGACGGCCGGGGCGGCGACGCCGTCGTCGTGCACTACAAGAGCCGCGGCCGTCTGGCCGGCGTGTTCGCCGCCAACAGTCCCCGCGCGTTCCTGCGGGGCCGTGCGGCCCTGCGCTCCGCCGGGGCCATCCGCACAACGGAAAGGAGCACGCTGTGACCGGATCCGCGCCCCCTCTCGACGACATGGCGCGCCACGAGATCACCGAGTTGTACGCACGCTATTCGTATGCCTACGACGAGGCGCGCCCGGACCAACTGGCCGGGCTGTTCACCGCCGACGGCGCGTTCCTACGGGAGGGCGCACGGCCGGTGCGGGGAACCGTGGCCCTGGCGGACATGGTGCGTTCCGCCGCCCACCACTCCCCCGGCATACGCCACCTGGTCACCAACATCCTGCTCCGGCGGACCGCCGAGGGCGCCGCCGGTACCGCCTATGTGGCCGCACTCCGGATCACACCGGAGGGGCTGCGCGTCCTGGCTGTCGGCCGCTACGAGGACGACTTCGCCCGCACCACGCAGGGCTGGCGGTTCCGCAGCCGCCGGTTCAGCCCGTTCAGCCCGGACGTCCCGGTGTCCGGGACGGAACAGCTCGACACCACACAAACAACCGTTCGTTGAGGTGAGACACATGTCCATCGCCCCCTCCCTGGACGAGTACGCCAAACGGTACGAGAACATCCGTCTCGACCGACACGACAGCGGGGTTCTCGAAGTCACTCTGCACACCGGCGACGACAGCCTCGTCTGGACGGCTCAGGCACACGACGAACTCGCCTACTGCTTCACCGACATAGCCTGCGATCCCGCCAACAGGGCGGTCCTGCTGACCGGGGCCGGTGCGGCCTTCTGCGCGGAGATCGACTTCGGAAGTTTCCGGCTGGGGACGGCGGCCGACTGGTCGCACATCATGTTCGAGGGCCGGCGACTGCTCACCAACCTGATGAACATCGAGGTTCCCGTGGTCGCGGCGATCAACGGACCGGCCCTGATCCACCCGGAGATCCCCGTACTGTCCGACATCGTCGTGGCGGCGGACACGACCGTGTTCAAGGACGGGCCGCATTTCCCGTCCGGCATCGTGCCGGGGGACGGTGCGCACGTGGTCTGGACGCATGTTCTCGGCCCCACCAGGGGCCGCTACTTCCTGCTCACCGGGCAGGAGATCGACGCCCGCCAGGCACTGGCCCACGGTGTGGTGAACGAGGTCCTCCCCGCTGCCCAAGTGCTGCCCCGCGCACGGGAACTGGCCGCGGAGATCGCCGCCAAGCCGGCCCTCGCCCGGCGGTTCTCACGTGTGGTCCTCACCCATGAGATCAAGCGCCTGCTGCACGAGCAGCTCGGACTCGGCCTGGCCCACGAGGCGCTCGCCGCTCTCGACCGGTGACCGCGGGAACGAAGGGCGCCTTCAACCGGTCGCGCCACTACTTCGAGGACTTCGCGGTGGGCGACGCCGTGCTCTCCTCCGGCCGCACGGTCGACATCGGCGACATCACCTCGTTCGCCGGACTCACCGGTGACCACTACCCGCTGCATGTCGACGAGGAGTACGGCCGGGCCACCCGGTTCGGCGGCCGGATCGCCCACGGCCCCCTCACCTTCGCACTCGCCGTCGGCCGGATCGCGCTCTCCGGCTTCCTCGGTGACGCGATCGTCGCCCTCCTCGAATGCCAGAACCTGCGGGCGCTGGCCCCGGTCCGTCCCGGCGACACCATCCGGGTACGGGCCGAGGTGGCTGCGGCCGAGCCCGGCAGCAAACCGGCGTACGGGACCCTGCGCCTCGACTACACCGTGACCAACCAGAGGGACCAGGAGGTCATGCGGTTCCGCACCGTACTCCTCGCACGCCGGCGTCCGCAGGACGCCCCCGGGGGCCCCGGAGCTCCCGGATCCCACCGAGCATCCACGGAAGGAGCGCGGTGACCGCCCCCGCACCCATGGCCGAGGCCGCCTTCGTCGGTATCGCCGAGCTGCCGTCGGGACGTTACCCCGATCGCTCATTCATGGGCAGCCTGGTCGACGTGGCCGTCGAGGCCGTTCGCGACGCCGGCCTGTCCATGACCGACATCGACACCCTCCTGCTCATCCCCTGTCTGCACTCCGCGGCCGACCAGGCCGACCTCGTCTTCTCCCGCGTCGTCGAGGAGCTCGGCCTGGCCGGGCGGGCCAAGAGCAGCGTGATGCTTCACTCCGGCGGGTCGACCAGCGACAACACCGTACGCACCGCGGCGAGTCTGATCGCCGCCGGGCATGCGCGCAACGTGCTGATCCTCCAGGCCGAGAAATGGGGATCGGCGCCGGTCGGCGAAATGATCGACATGCTGACCGCCAACGGGATCCCGCGCGAGTGGGAGAAGGCGTCGGGCCTGTCCTTCAACGCGGTCGGCGCACTGATCGCCCGGCGCTACATGGCGGTCAGCGGCGCGACGGCCGAGGAGATGGCATCGGTATGCGTCGCCCTGCGCGAGTGGGCGCGGCTCAATCCGAACGCCATGTACCGCGACAGGGCGCTCACCGTGGCGCAGGTGCTCGATTCGCGCCTGGTCTCCGACCCGCTGCGCGCCTTCGAATGCCCGATGATGGCCGACGGCGCGGTGGCACTGGTGCTGACCGGCGCGGAGCGGGCCCGCGCGTCCCACGAAACCTGGGTACGCATCGCCGGCTCCGGCGGGTGCGTGTCCCACTACAGCATCGGCCAGGAACCCGACCTCGCCGTGCTGGGCTGGCCCACGGCAAGCGCACAGGCCTACGAACAGGCCGGCTGGGGTCCGGGCGACGCCGACATCGCCGAGGTGTACGACTCCTACGCGGCCGTGCTGGCGATCGCCCTGGAGGGCCTCGGTCTCGCCCCGGTCGGCGACGCCGCCCGGATGTTCGCCGCCGGTGACTTCTCCCCCGGCGGGCGGCTGCCCGTCAACACCAACGGCGGGCTGCTCTCCGCCGGGCACACGGGGGTCGGCGGAGGTACCGCGCTGCTGGCCGAAGCCGTGCGCCAGCTCCTCGGCCGTGCGGGCAGCGCACGGCAGATCGAGGGTGCCGCACGTGCCGTCTGCGGGGGATCCGGCGGTACCTACATGGACAGCCAGGTACTCCTGCTGGAAAGGGTGTCTCGATGACGGAGCCCGGCATGGCCGCGATCACCGAGCCGTACTACGAGGCACTGGGCCGGGGACGGCTCGTCCTCCAGCACTGCAAGGCGTGCGATCAGGCCGTCATGTATCCGCGCCACCGCTGCCCCGTCTGCCACGAACGGGATCTGGGCTGGATCTCCGCTTCGGGCAGGGGGGTTCTGCTCAGCTTCGCCGTCCAGCGGTTCGGCGCGCCCAGTGGATTCGACGCGGACACACCGTACGCGCTCGGCGTGGTGCGACTGGCCGAGGACGTCCAGCTGCTCGGCCGGCTGTGGCCCGACGCCGACGGCGAATGGAACGCGTACGCGTGTGACGCGCCTGTGGAGTTTCATCCCGCTGCCCCGGAGGAGGTCCTCCGGCGTCCGGTGGCCTGGTTCCGGCTCAACCCGCGGTGAAGCGGTCCGCCACCCGGGAATTCCGACGCACGGGCAGTCCGACGCAGGGCAATACGGCGTACAGGCAGTCCGGCGTACAGGCAGTCCGTCACAGGAAGGAGGGTGTTTGTGAGCAAGGTGTTCATCGCCGGCGTCGGCATGACCCGCTTCGGCCGGAATCTCCGGCGCGGCGAACAGGCCATGGTGCAGACGGTCGTACGGGAGGCGCTGGCGGACTCCGGTGTGCCCGACGACGCCGTCCAACGGGTCTTCATGGCCAACGCGGCGGCCGGCCTGGTGTCCGGTCAGGAGATGATCCGCGGTCAAGTCGCGCTGCAGGGGACACGGTTGGCGGGGGTGCCGCTGGTGAACGTGGAGAACGCCTGCGCGTCGGGCAGTTCCGCGGTGCAACTGGCCTTCGAGGCGATCCTCGCGGGCCGGTGCGAGGTCGCGCTCGTCGTCGGTGTGGAGAAGATGTCCCACGAGAACAAGGCCCGGACCTTCGGCGCGTTGCAGGGCGCCACGGACGTCGCCGTCTCCCCCCGCGGTGACGACGGCACCCCCGCGCGGAACTCGGTGTTCATCGAGGTCTACGCGCACGAGGCCAAGCGCTACCTGGACGACTACGAGGCCGCCATCGAGGACTTCGCGGCCGTGGCGGTGAAGAACCGTACGCACGCGTCGCTCAATCCGCGCGCGCAGTACCAGCAGACGCAGACTCTGGAGGAGGTACTGGCCGGACGCATGGTGGTCGATCCGCTCACGCTGCCCATGTGTTCGCCCACCACGGACGGCGCCGCCGCAGTGGTGCTCTGCTCGGAGTCGTACGCGCGCCGGCACGGCAGGGGCAGGTGTGAGATCCGCGCGACCCGCCTGACCGCCGGACAGGGCGAGGGGTCGGCGCCCGTGGCCGTCGCCGCACTGGCCGCGTACGAGGACGCCGGTATCGGCCCCGAGGATCTGCACCTGCTGGAACTGCACGATGCCGCGGCCCCGGCGGAGATCCTCCAGTACGCCGAGGTCGGCCTGTGCACGGCCGGGGAGGGGCATGTGCTGGCCCGCTCCGGAGCCACCGCCCTGGGCGGGCGGCTGCCGGTGAACGTCAGCGGCGGGCTGATGAGCCGAGGCCATCCCATCGGCGCCACGGGCTGCGCGCAACTCGTGGAGCTCTACGACCAGTTGCTGGGCAGGGCGGGCGGACGGCAGGTCGACGGGGCACAGGTCGCCATGGCTGTCAACGCGGGCGGATGGCTCGCGGGCGCCTACGCGGCCGCCGTGGCCACCGTTCTGGTCGGGGTGGGGTAGCGGATGGGCATCTCCCCCGGCAGCGCCGGCGCGGTGGAACGCGGGACCGTGTTCCATGAACGCGTGGCGGACGGCGTGGCCCTGATCACCTTGAACAGGCCGGACCACGGCAATGGCGTGGTCCCCGAGCTGGCGCGTGACCTGCTCGCGGCCCTCACCGAACTGGAGGACGACCGATCGGTCCGCTGCCTCGTCCTCACCGGCGCGGGACGGCAGTTCTCGGCGGGCGCGGACCTGAGAGCCATGCGCCGGTACCTTGACGAGCGGTTCGCCGTCGAGCAGGAGCCGTACAACGCGCGCATTCTCTTCCCGGTCACCCAGCGCCTCGTCGCCTCGCGGCTGCCGATCGTGGCGGCCGTCAACGGCGGGGCCACGGCCGGTGGCCTCGATCTGGCCCTCGCCTGCGATCTGCGTATCTGCTCCACGAGAGCGAAGCTGGGCGAGACCTACATCAACCTCGGGCTGCCGCCCGGCAACGGCGGGTCCTGGTTCCTGCCCCGGCTCGTGGGCTCCGGTGTCGCCGCGGAACTGGCCCTCACCGGCGAGGTGATCGACGCCTCCCGCGCCCTGGAGATCGGCCTCGTCAACCGCGTGGTCGGGCCGGACGAGCTGATTCCGTCCGCGGTGGAACTGGCCTGCCGTATAGCCGCCAAGTCATGGCGTGCCATCGAGGCGACGAAGCAGGCACTCCGTGCTGCCTGGCAGGTCGATCTCACGACAGCGATGAACGCCGGTTTCTGGGCTGTCGCCGCGCTGCACCACTCCGATGACCTGTCCGAGGGCATCGACGCCTTCCTCGATCACCGGCCCCCGCACTTCAACCGCCGGGCCCGTCCGAACGGCACGGCCGGTACGGACGCGGCACGGGGGCGCTCAGAGGATCACTGATCACTCTCCTGTACAATCACTTGTTAGGTAGGTGGTCGGGGAGGTGCTTCTCTTGGCGGTGCGATCAAGGACCCAGGGTCCGGAGCAGAAGGCGGGCCCGGTGTCCGTCGAACGCATCGAAGCGGCCGCGGTGGCCCTGTTCAGCGAGAAGACCTACCCGGTTGTCGGCATGCGGGACATCAGCGACGCGGTCGGGATCCTGCCCGGAAGCCTGTACGTTCACATCCGCAAGAAAGAGGACATCCTCATGCGGATCGTGGAACACGGCATTCAGAACTATCTCGACGTCATCCAGGCCGAGATCCAGTCGGCCACCACCGCACCGGACCGGCTGCGCAGGGCGATCGTCGCGCACATGCGGGTACTCGCCGAGACGCTGCCGCAGACCCGCGTGGCATTCCATCAGTGGACCTATCTGAGCGCTCCGCAACAGGAACGGGTCATCGAACTGCGCGGCCAGTACGAGGAAATCTTCACCCGCATCCTCAGGACCGGCATCAGGAAAAAGGAAATCCGGAGAGTCAAGAACCCCCGGGTCTCGGTGCTTGCCATCATCGGCATGCTCAATTCCGCCACGGAATGGTTCTCACCCGAAGGAGAACTCTCCGCGGAGCAAGTCGGCCAGGAGCTGGCCGACAGCGCACTGATCGGACTCCAGCGGCAGTCCTGACGCCCACAGCGGCAGACGACCGTTGCCCGCCGTCGCCCACGCAACCCCACCGTGCCTCCGACCTCGGCGATCAGGTCCTTCGCAGGTGATCAACCAGCTCACGGCCGCCGTTCTGGTCGCAGCCGATCCTGCTCTGCGCGAGGCACCGAGCCTTGACGGATCCACCACTCACCGCAAGGATCACCGCCGCGATCACCGCCCGCAGCTCGCGCCGTCGAACCGGCGGGCGGCTCGTCACGCTCGACGAGCACGACGTCGGGCACGCCGGCGCGGGCTCAGGAGATCACCGCGACGGCGCGTCCGTCGACCTGGCCGTTGCGGAGCTTGTCGAGGTACTGGGGGATCTGGTCGAAGGTGATCGGCACGGTCCTGGAGCTGATCTTGCCCCGGGCAATCAGGTCAAGCACAGCCTCGCATTCGGCCTTCTCGCCGTTGGAGGCGCCGACCAGGGTGATCTCCTTGAGGATGATCTTCTGCATCGACAGGGTTGCGGACTCGCGGGCCATGCCGATCTGCACGACCCGGCCGCCGTGCCGAACGGCATCGATGGCGGAGGCCGTGGTGGTGCCGAAACCGGCAAAGTCAATGATCACGTCGAGCTGGGCATCCTCGAAGTCACGGATGTCGGCAGACATGCCTGCGGGCTCGAAGGCCCGGATGTTCGGCCAGACGGCTTCGTTGATCTCAGCCACGTAGACCTGTGCGCCGAAGGCCCGGGCGATTTGCGCTCCGAGGGAGCCCAGTCCGCCGAAGCCGATGATGCCGACCCTCGTCCCCTCCTCGACACGGCCGAAGGTGCGCACGGCCCGGTAGGCGGTGCGCGCCGCGTCCGTGGCCGGTGCGGCCTGCTCGAAGCTGACCGCGTCGGGGAGGCGGACGACGAGCCGCTCTTTGACACGTACCTTCTCGGCGAACCCGCCGTCGACAGCCGTCCCGGGGCCTTCCGTCGTGGCGGGGATGCCGACGCGGTCACCGATGGCGAAGGCGTGTACGTCGCTGCCGATGGCCGAGACGATGCCAGCGGTCTCGTGGCCGAGCACGATGGGGACGGATCCGAGTAGTGCGGTGATGGTGCCGTCCACGAAGCTGACGTCACTGTGGCACAGGCCTGCTGCCTTGACGTCCACCACGATCTCGTCCGGGCCGGGCAGGGGGTCCGCCAAGTCGACCAGACGTAGTGGTTCGTCGATGCCAGTGAACTGCCATGCCTTCATGGGGTGGAGCCTTTCGTTCCTTTGTCGGGTGGTGCCGCTGGTGTTCCCGGGAGAGGGTCAGCGCACCGAGGTGAGGCCGCCGTCGACGGGCAGCAGCTGGCCGGTGATGAAGTGGGAGGCATCGCCGGCGAGGAAGACCAGGACCGGGGCGAGGTCCTCGTCGGCGTTGCCGAAGCGACCGCCCAGGGGGATGGACTTGGCGATCTCCGCGTCGTAGGCGGCGAGCTCCTCGGGGGTGAGGGAGTTGCGGTACTTGTCGAACATCGGCGTGTTCACGTAGGGGAGCACGGCATTGACGCGAATGCCGTCGGGTCCCCATTCGCGGGCGACGGTGCGGGTCCAGGTGTGGACGGCGGCTTTGGAGGAGCCGTAGGCGGCATTGGTGAGTTCGCCGGTGAATCCGGACATGGAGCCGAAGTTGATGATCGCCCCGGCCCCGGAGGGCTTCATCGCGCGATAGGCAGCCTGGTTGGTGTGGATGGTGCCGAGCACGTTGACCCGATACACCGTGTCCCACAGCTCGTCCGTGATGTCCGCGGCGGCGGAACTGCGCTGCAGGCCGGCGACGTTCACCAGGACGTCCAGTCCTCCCAGTGCGGTAACGGCATCGTCGAACGCCGCACCGGTGTCGGCCTTGTCGGTGATGTCGGTGCGACGGAACGACGCGGCGCCAGGGCCTGCCGCTGTCGCCTCCTTGGCGACGCGCGCGCCGGCGTCCTCAGCGATGTCGAACGAGTAGACCTGCGCCCCTTCACGGGTGAAGGCTCGCACCGCCGCCTCGCCGATACCTTGAGCGCCGCCAGTGACGATGATCCGTTTGCCGTCGAGCTGCTCCGCCACGACGCCCTCCTCTGCATTTCTGGGGCCGTACCGGCACCCGAACATTTATGGTACTCCGTTCCACAAATATGTCCGGTGCAGGGTTCCACAAGAGGTGGGGTGGCAGG
The DNA here is from genome assembly GCF_009377235.1 of Streptomyces acidicola. Taxonomy (GTDB): domain Bacteria; phylum Actinomycetota; class Actinomycetes; order Streptomycetales; family Streptomycetaceae; genus Streptomyces; species Streptomyces acidicola. The sequence continues at coordinate 31,759 of NZ_VMNX01000003.1, read as the reverse complement.
GCAGGCTGGAGCCCCCGGCGAGAAGGGACGGCCGAGGGCGGGCAGAACATGTGCGTCGGATCGGGGAGCTCAGCCCAGATCCGCGGAGGGCAACGGGCGGAGCAGGGCGGCGACGCGCGCCATATTCCGGTCAAGGTGAGCGATGAAGGTGCCACGATCTTGATCGTCCGGCCAGGCACGAAGCTGGGCGACGAAGCCACCGTGGAACGCGCCTGCGAGCGCCAGAGGGATCACCGAGTCAGGAGCGCCGCCCAGACGGCCCGCGATGTGCTCGGCGATGACTCGCTTCCACTGCTCCCAGTGCTGGTGGGATTCCGCTTGCAGCTCGGCGACCGTGTCGAGGAGCTGGAACCGCTCCAGCCAGACCGGGCTGTCGTAGACCGCTGCCCGGGTGGACTCCACGACGGCGGCTCGGACCGTGTCAAGCACGTCGGCGTCCACAGGCGCTGCGGCAATCGCTGCGGCCAACCGTTCAATCGTGCTGTCGAAGGCGTACCAGATGACCCCGGGCTTCGAGCCGAAGTAGCGAAAGAAGGTGGTCCGGCTGATACCGGCGGCGGAGACGATCGAGGCGACGGTGACGTTCTCATAGCCGTCACGCTGCATCAGCGCGACGGCCGCCAACTCGACCTCCTCGCGCGTACTTGCACGAGGACGCCCCCGTCCCCGCCTCCCTGGCTCTGCCGACATGCGTGGGAGTCTAGTGCTGGAGCACGGCCGCCCTCCGCTTCGCGGCCAACCGAAGAACCCGCGTCACGCTGTCCGCCTCACCGACAACAGCCGCCACAGCAGCGACGGGGCCGCCAAGATCTACAACAACGCCAGGACCCCCAGGAAGCGAAGCGGCTCCCCCACGCCGACCGGTTCGCGCGCCTGACGCTCGGCGGTCGCCTGCGCACACCCGATCCTGTCGGCCCTTGTGCTCGCATCGGGTCCTACGCCCGGGCCAGGACAAGGCGAGCCGGACGGTCATCGGTGTCATTCGGTGGCGCCGACGGGGTTGTGTCGGGCGACGATGAGGGGGTCCTGCGGTGTGAAGGGGAACTGAGGCAGTTCCCGCTCCGAGATGCCGAAGGTACCGGCCAGCACCTCACGGGAGAACGCCGTCGCGGTCGCCCGGTAGCCGACATCGCCAGGCGTGGGCTGATCGAAGAAGATGAGGAAGTGGAAGCCCTCCTCGTCCAGGACCTCGATATGGTGCGGGTAGGCGCGCGGCACGAAGTACACATCGCCCGGGCCGAGTTCGTACTCGCCGAGGGTGACGTCGGGTGCCAGTACGCGCATGCGTGCTCGTCCCTTGGCCACGTAGCCCATCTCGGCGGTGACCGGGTGCCAGTGAGGCTCCCGCATCCCGTCTTCCTTGATCTGCAGGGAATACATCGAGATGTCGTCGAGAGCTGCCCAGAACTGCTTGCGCGCCAGGTTCGCTGAACCGTACGCGTACGACAGAGGGGCGTGCTGACCTTGGACGTCGAAGAGACGGGCGTTCGGCAGTTTCTGGGTGGGATCGATCGTGATGCTGCCCCGACGGGCGAAGATCTGCTCCGCAGGGGCCCGCTGGAAAGCGGCGAATGCCGTACTTGGCAGGTCGTAGGTGTTGCCGAGCACCGGGTTGGTCATGGCCGACAGACTGTCGCGCAGCGAGAAGTGCTGGGGGCGCTCGTTCCGCAGAGCGATGATGATTACGGCATCCGCGGAGCCCAGGTTCTCGATGTGGTAAACCGCACCGGATTCCACGTGATACATCTGTCCTTCGCCGACGACGAAGGAGGCGAACTCTCCCCCACTGGCCAGCAAGGAGACCAGTACCTCGCCGCTGACGACGTAAGCCAACTGGTTCGCGTTGACGTTCCACTGCGGTTCACGAATCGCCCCGGGCGCGAGGACCACACGCTTGATGGACAGTCGGCTGAGGATGGGCAGGTTCTGCCCATCAACGATCTGGATACTGCCAAGGTCGCTCTGAAATGCCGCTTCGGCCTCGGTAAGGGACACCCAATATGGCGAGCCTGTCGACATTGCTCTCCTCGCTCGTCTGCCGGAAGGAACACTCCCCGAGGCCCGAACCGAACTTCGCACAGGCCAGGGACAGCAGAAAGCCGTGGATGGCATCCGGGTGACACGAAACGGATCCGTGCTTGCCCCGAGCGCCGACAAGCCAGATGGTGTCCGAGCCGGTCGGGCGAGACGCTGCCCGCCAGGACGCGCGGGTGGGACCGGCTCACTGCCCCCGGTAGTGCGGTGACACCGCCTTCCGACGCTGATGCCGAACCTGTAGCTGTACCGGTCCGGGTCCAGCTGCCCACCGACCCTCCACTGGGGGCCGGCCCGACTGCTCGTCGGCTGTTCGTCGGCGATCGACGCACAGGCGGAAATTCCCTCGCACCGTGGCCGAACCTGGCTGAGACTCGCCTCATGGATGACATGGGGGTGTTCCGGAACGCGGTCACCGCGTGGGCGGCGGGTGGTCTCGGCGACCCCGCCCACGAACTGGCCGCGCGGCTGTCCGTCCGGGCGGCTGTCCTGCTCGAAGGACCGAGCGACGTTGCGGCGGTCAACGCGCTGGCAGAGGGCCGCGACCGGAATCTGGCGGCCGAAGGGGTCTGCGTCCTGTCGATCGGCGGTGCGATGAGCGTCGGGCGTTATGCCCAGCTCCTCGGTTCACCCGGCCTGGGCCTCCGCCTCACCGGACTGTGCGACGAGGCGGAGCGTCCCTACTACGCCCGCGGCTTCGAACGGGCCAGTGCGGCACAGCAGGGCTTCTTCGTCTGCGCGGCGGATCTGGAAGACGAGCTCATCCGCGCGTTGGGCGTGACACGGGTTGAGGAGCTCGTCCGGGAGGAAGGCGACCTGCGTGCCCTGCAGACCTTCCTGCGCCAGCCCGCACAGCAGGGCCGCGCCCCACAGCAGCAGTTCAGGCGCTTCTTCGGAACGAAGAAGGGGCGCAAGATCCACTATGGGCGTGTTCTGGTCGAGGCTCTTGACCCCGACCGCGTTCCAGCCCCACTCGACGGTCTGCTCTCCAGCCTCTGACCACTGGGATACATCGATCCCGGCAGAAACGACGCCCATCCCGGCCCCGGCTCTTCTCGCACTCGCGATCTCGGCCTTCGGAATCGGTACCGCCGAGTTCGTGATGATGGGCCTGCTGCCCAACGTCGCCGACGACGGGTTCGAGCGGCTGGAATTCTTCTACGGGACGAGGCTTTGCCGGCCCCAGTCCAGGCGGTCGGCCAGACCGGCAGCGGTGAAGGCGGCCTCCAACTCGTCGCGGCCTTCGGCGAAGTGGGCCCGGCTGTCGTAGTGGACGGGGACCACGCGGCCGGCGCCGAGGATCCGGGTGGCCTCGGCGGCCTGGGCGCTGTTCAGGACGAGCGGCTGGTTGTCGAAGAGGACGGGGATGCGGGGAGCGCCGGCGAAGAGGAGGGCGGTGTCGATGGGGACGAGGCTGTCGGCGATCTCCCGGACCGCGTCGAGCGAGGCGTTGTCGCCGCCGACGTAGACGGTGGGCAGGCCCTCGCCGGTCAGCACGAACCCGACGATGGTCGAGCGCCGTCGCCGCTCTGTTCCGCGGCGCTTCTGTCCCAAGTCTTGACCCGCTGGGCGGGTAGGTGCACTCTCTCGATAATGCGCATTAGTTAATACGCATTAACAACGCCGGCACCGTCGACAGCGCCGGGCCCTGCGCGGAGGAGAGAAGCCACTGTGGAACCCAGGAAGCGGCCCGGACGTACGCCCGCTCCGGCCGGACGTACATCGCGGCCCCGACAGGCCGAGGTGGCCCGGCTCGCGGGGGTGTCACAGGCGACCGTGTCCCTGGTGCTCTCCCCGAAGCCCGACGGCAAGGGACCCGTCATCTCCGAGGAGACCCGCCGGCGGGTCCTGGAGGCGGCCCGCAGCCTCGGCTACGTGCCCGACCCGGCCGCCCGACGGCTGGCCGCCGCCCGCAACAACCTCCTCGGCGTCTTCAGCTTCACCGCCACGTTCCCCACCGATGTGCAGCACTCGTACTACCCCTTCCTGGTCGGCGTGGAGCGCGAGGCGGCGGCGCTCGGCTACGACCTGGTGCTGTTCACCGGGTCGAGCACCGGCGGCGCGGGGGCCGCGGGGCCCGACGCCCTGAGCCGGGTCCGGCTCGCCGACGGCTGTCTCTTCATCGGCCGGCACACGCCCCGGCCGGAGCTCAAGCGGCTGGTCGAGGACGGCTTCCCGGTCGTGCACCTCGGCCGCCGCGAGGAGTTGGAGGGCGTGGCATGGGTGGGCGCGGACTATGTCGAAGCCACACGTGACGTCGTGGTCCGTCTCGCCGAGTTGGGGCATCGACGGATCGTTCTTGTCCGTGAGGACGACGACGCGCCCGCCTCGACGGACCGTCAGCGCGGCTTCCTGGAAGGGCTGGAAGAGGCAGGACTGCCCTCCGGGCCCACGACCGTCTTCCGGTCCGCTGATCCGCAGCGGGAGCTCACGCCCGAACGGCTGCGTGCCTGGGCCGACGAAGGGGTTACGGCCTTCGTCGCGGAGGAGACCGACACCGGGGCGGCCTGGCGAGGCCTGCTCTCCGCCGTGCGTGCGGCGGGCCTCGACTGTCCTGAGGACGTGTCTCTCGCCCTGCTCGGCAGCCCGCCCGCCGATCTGGCGAGCGAGCCCGTACCGACCGGATTCGACATCCCCCGGCCGCAGTTGGGCGCCGCGGCCGTGCGGCTGCTGGCCGCGCTCGTCGCGGGCGAGGAAGCAAGCGAGCCGCTCGTCGGCTGTGTCTTCCGCCCGGGCCCGACGACCGGGCCGCCGCGTGCCCGCCCCTGAGCACGCTCCACGGTCCACAGGGACCCCACCCCCGATGAACCTGACCAGCTGACCCCCGATCCAGCCAGCCCCGATCCAGCAGCAAGGAGAAGCGTGATACCCGAAGCAGACATCCTCGTCGTGGGCGGCGGCCTCGGTGGCGTGGCCGCCGCACTCGCCGCCTGCCGGGCAGGACGCAGCGTCGTGCTCACCGAGGAGACGGACTGGATCGGCGGCCAGCTCACCAGCCAGGCCGTGCCGCCCGACGAGCACCCGTGGGTGGAGCAGTTCGGCACGACCGGCTCGTACCGGCGGCTGCGCGAGGAGATCCGGCGGTACTACCGGCTCTGGTACCCGCTGCGGGCCGAGGCCATGGCGCTCACCGAGCTCAACCCCGGAGCGGGCCGCGTCAGCAAGCTCTGCCACGAGCCGAGGGTCGCCCTCACCGTCCTGGAGGGCATGCTCGCGCCCCACCGGGCGGCGGGTCGGCTGACGTTACTCACTGAGCACCGGCCGGTCTCCGCCGAGTCCGACAACGATGTCGTACGGTCGGTGACCCTGAAGGACATGCGCGACGGAACGCGTCGCACCCTCACGGGGCGCTACGTCCTGGACGCCACCGAGACGGGCGAACTCCTCCACCTCGCGGGCGTCGAGCACGCGAACGGGGCCGAGGCACGCGCCGAGTTCGACGAGCCGCACGCCCCGGACGAGGCGCAACCCCACAACCAGCAGGGCATCACGGTCTGCTTCGCACTCTCCCACCACGAGGGCGAGGACCATACGATCGACCGCCCGCAGGACTACGACTTCTGGCGCGCCTACCGGCCCTCGTTCTGGCCCGGCCCGCTGCTCGGCTTCGAGGCGCCCGACCCACGCACGCTGCAGCCGGTGCCGCGGACCTTTGTACCGAATCCCGATCTCGACCCGATCGGTGTCTCCGCCGACCAGAGCGCCGACGCCGGCGACAAGGAACTGTGGGGCTTCCGCCGCGTCCTCGCACGCAAGCTGCACAAACCGGGCGCCTTCGACTCCGACATCACACTCGTCAACTGGCCGCTCAACGACTACTGGCTCAACCCGTACATCGGCCAGGAGGCCGAAGCGCTGTGCGAGGCACGGCAGTTGTCTCTGTCACTGCTGTACTGGCTGCAGACCGAGGCACCGCGCCCGGACGGCGGCACCGGCTTCCCCGGCCTGCGGATCCGCCCGGACGTGACCGGCACGACGGACGGCCTGGCCAAGGCGGCGTACGTCCGCGAGTCCCGCCGTATCAAGGCCGTCACCACGGTCACCGAGCACGACGTGGCGATCGACCTGGTCGGCCCGTACGGCGGAACCCGGCACCGGGACTCCGTCGGAGTGGGCGCGTACCGCATCGATCTGCATCCCTCGACCAGCGGCGACAACTACATCGACATCGGCTCGGTGCCCTTCGAGATCCCCCTCGGGGCGCTGGTGCCGCGGCGGGTCCGCAACCTGCTGCCCGCGGGCAAGAACATCGGCACGACCCACATCACCAACGGCTGCTATCGGCTCCACCCGGTGGAGTGGAACGTCGGCGAGGTCGCCGGCGCACTGGCTGCCCACTGTCTGGCCGAGGACGTCGAGCCGCACCAGGTCCAGGCCGAGGACAAGCGGTTCGAGGAGTTCGCGCGGCTACTCGACCGCGACGGCGTGCAACGTCACTGGCCGGACGTACGCGGCTACTGAACGACCCTCGCACGAACGGGAGTCGCGTACGGGGCGGCTTCACTCGCCCCGCCCGGCGACAGCCCGCGCGAACCGATCCAGCACAAGGAGGTGCCCGGACATGAACACACCCCGCATCCGCGTCGGCATCGATGTGGGCGGAACCTTCACCGACGCCGTGGCCGTGGACGCCACGACCCTCGAACTCCTGGGGCAGGTCAAGGTCCCCACCAGCCACCATCACGAGGACGGCGTCGCACACGGCATCGTCGAGGCGCTCGACCGGCTCATGGAGCAGACCGGCTGTGCCCCGGCCGACGTCGCCTTCCTGGCGCACGGCACGACCCAGGCCACCAACGCCCTCCTGGAGGGCGACGTGGCGACCGTCGGACTGATCGGCATCGGGTCCGGCCCCTCAGCGGTGTTCACCCGCCGCCTCGCCTCGTTCGGCAAGCTCGAACTCGCCCCCGGCAAAAGGCTCCCGCTGGCCTACGCGCATGTCTCCGACCCTCAGGACACGTCAGCCGTCCGCCGCGCCGTCGAGCAGCTGAAGGACGAAGGCGCGTCGGTCCTCGTCGCCAGCCAGCCGTTCAGCGTCGACCGCCCCGAGGGCGAGCAGGCCGTCCTGGACGCGGCACGGCCGTACGGACTGCCGATGACCGCCGCGCACGAGATCACCTCGCTGTACGGGCTGCACAAGCGCACCCGCACCGCCGTGGTCAACGCGGCGATCCTGCCCCGCATGCTGGCCACCGCCGACCTCGTCGACGCCTCCATCACCAAGGCGGGCGTGACCGCGCCGCTGATGGTGATGCGCTGCGACGGCGGTGTGATGGCGCTCGACGAGATGCGCCACCGGCCGCTCCTGACAGTCCTGTCGGGACCGGCTGCCGGAGTCGCGGGCGCGCTGATGCAGGAGCGTGTGAGCGAGGGCGCGTTCCTGGAGACCGGTGGCACTTCGACCGACATCAGCGTCGTACGCCGTGGCAAGGTCGCCGTCCGGCATGCCACCGTCCTCGGCAGGACCTCGTATCTGAGCGCGCTCGACGTGCGCACGGTCGGCGTCGGCGGCGGCTCCATGGTGCGGATCGGCGAAGGCCGGGTGACGGGCGTGGGACCGCGCAGCGCCCACATCGCGGGTCTGCCGTACGCCTGCTTCGCCTCACCCGAGCAGTTGCGCGACGCCACGGTGGACACCGTCCGGCCCATGGACGGTGACCCCGCCGACTACGCCGTGATCGACGCGGCGGGCGGGCGGTTCGCCGTCACCATGACCTGCGCCGCCAATGCTCTCGGCCGCGTCCCCGAGGGCGACTTCGCCCGTTGCGCCCCGGAGACCGCCCGCGCCGCGATCGCGCCGCTGGCCGCCGTGTTCGGCACCGACGTGGCGACCGCGGCCACGCGGATCCTCGACGCGGGCATCGCCCAAGTGAAGACGGTGGTGGACGCCATGATCCGCGACTACCGCCTCGACAAGGACACGGCCGTCCTCGTCGGCGGAGGCGGCGGCGCCGCAACCGTCACCCCGCACCTCGCTCACACCAGCGGCATGGAGGGCCGGATCGCCCGCCACAACGAGGTCATCAGCCCCATCGGCGTCGCCCTCGCGCTCGTACGGGAACAGGTCGAGCGGATCGTGCCCGGCGCCACGCAGGAGCAGATCCTCGCCGTCCGCGCCGAGGCGGAGCGGGCGGTCGTCGCCCAGGGCGCGGCCGCCGAAGGCGTCGAGGTCGAAGTCACGGTCGACCCGCAGACCAACACCGTGCGCGCGGTCGCGACCGGCGCCACCGAACTGCGCACCCAGGACCGGTCCCACCGCGGCGACGACACCGAGCGACTCCGTGCCGCGGCGGCCAGTCTCAGGACCGACCCCGCGACGGTCCATGTCCTGGCGGGCACCGCTGCCCACACCGTCTACGGCACGCGGACGCGCCGCCGCCTGCGGCCGGCCCGCCGACCCGTACGGATCGTGGACATGGACGGCGTCGTACGCCACCACGCCGCCGACGCCCGCGTGGAGACCACCACCGTGGCCGGCGCCCCGGAGGTGCTCGCCCGGCTGGTGGGCGAGTCCACCTCGTACGGCGACGGCGGGGTACGCGCTCCCGCCCTGCGGCTGCTGCTCGGCTCCCGCATCGCCGACCTGTCCGGCGTCCTCGATCCGGGGCCCCTGCTCGCGCTGGCCCGCAGCGAGTTGCGGACCCGCGCGGGCGACGAACCGGTGGTCGCGGTCCTGGAGGTGCGGTCGTGACGGCCGCGGAGGATGAACTCGCCGATCACGACAGCGAGTTGTGGGATCCGGCGTCCGTCGACGACATCGAATGGGCCGTCCGGCTCCTGGCGGCCACACCCACCCACGAGGGCCGTGATCCGCGGTTGCTGCGCCAATGGGCCCGAAGGGCCGATGAGTTCGGATCCCGGCTCGCCCCCGTCCCGTCCACGGCGCGCGTGGTCGAGCGGGACGGCGGGCTGGAGCGGATGCTGCTCGCCCGCTACACGTCACGGCCCCCGACGGTCGAGCTCTACACCGACACGCTGGACCTCGCCGAGGAGTTGGTCGACGCCCGCGGCTGGCGTGTCTGGTACCCGCCGGGCTCGGTGCGCGCGGCCGCGCTCGCCCACGAGGCCGTGCACGCCCACCTGCACCACGGCCCGGGCAAGGCCGCGCTCAAACAGGCCCTCGACCACACCGTGCTGCGCCTCGGACGCCACCGCGTGCCCGGCCATGTCGCGGGTGCCGAAGAGGTCGCCGCCCACGCCTACGCACGAACCGTCTGCGGGCTCGGCCGCAGCCCCCTGCTCCTCACCGCCGCGCTGCGCGCGGCGGTGACCCGGCCCGGAAGAGAGAACTGACCCATGGGCGTCGTCATCCTCCTCGTCATGGCCGTCGGCGTCGGCCTGATGCTCACCCGCAGACTCCCCACCGCCTTCGCACTGGTGCTGCTCGCCGTCGTCATCGCCTTCCTCGCCGGAGCACCGCTCACCGGCGAGAACAGCGTGCTGGACACCGTTCTCCAGGAGGGCGCGCCGGCCCTGGCCGCCACCATGATCGCCATCATTCTGGGCTCCTGGCTGGGCAAGCTCCTCGACGAGACCGGCATCGCGGGCACGCTCGTCCGCAAGATCGTCGAGTTCGGCGGTGACCGCCCGACCGTGGTGGCCCTCGGCGTCCTCGCCGTGTCCGCACTCGTCGGAACGGTGACCGGCTCAGCGCCCGCCGCCATGCTCGCCGGCATCATCGGCATCCCCGCCATGATCGCCGTCGGCGTGCCCAAGGTGACCGCCGCGGGCACGGTGCTGATGGGCATCGCCGTGGGCATCCCCTTCGAGCTGCCGGTGTGGCAGTTCTTCTCCACCGCGCTGGATCTGCCGATCCCGACCGTGCGCGGCTTCATGGTGAAGCTCTTCCCGTTCGCCCTGGTCGCCGCCCTCGCGTTCGTCCTCGTCGAGACACGACGGCGCGGCACGGAGCACGCCTGGTCGCTCAAGTCCCTCAACTCCCCTGCCGCGAAGCCGCGTTCACGCCGCGCGGAGCTGGGCGACGCGCCCTGGTACGCACTGCTCGCCCCCGCCGTCCCGCTCGTCCTCGCCCTGGGCTTCGAACTCGCCATCATCCCCTCGCTGTTGGCGGGCGTCCTGTACGCGCTGGCCACCACGACCCGGCCCGGCGAGATGAACAAGCGGCTGCTGCGCACCCTGTACGGCGGCTTCGAGGTGGCCGCCCCGCCGATCGCCCTGTTCGTCGCCATCGGCATCCTGCTCGCGGCCGTGAAACTGCCCGGCGCGGTGGACGCACTCGAACCGCTCGTCAAGGCCGTCAGCCCGCAGAACGCCGTGCTGTTCGTCCTCGTCTTCACACTCCTCGTCCCGCTGTGCCTCTACCGCGGCCCCCTCAACGTGTTCGGGCTGGGCGCGGGCATCGCCGGCGTCCTCATCGCCACCGGCATCTACCCCGCGGCCGTCGTCCTCGGCATGGCCACCTCGTACAACCAGGTCTTCGGCGTCGCCGACCCCACCAGCACACAGACCGTGTGGAGCGCCCAGTACGCGGGCGTCACTCCCCAACACGTCATGGTGCGCACCCTGCCGTACGTCTGGGCGGTCGCCCTCGGCGGCCTGTGCGTCACCGCCGCCACCTACCTCTGAGCCGACAGCCCCGTCCGGACCTGCGTGAGCCGCAAACCTTCTGTCATTGGAGCCCCCATGCACGAGCACCACCTCGACCGGCGTCTCTTCCTGCGTGCCGGCGCCGCCACCGGAGCCGCTCTCACCGTCGGGACGGCCGTGGGTGCGCAGCCCGCGGCCGCGGCGCCCGGCGGATTCCCCGACTACACGTACGTCCGCACCCTGCTGACGGCGTCCCAGCTGAAGTACAACCCCACCGGCGAGATCATCTTCCCCTGCGTCCGGGGCGTCTACGACAAGCTGGGCTCCCCCCTCGGCCGCTACTACCTGTATTACGCGCCGCACGACGCGCCCGGTGGAATCTGCCTGGCATACGGCAACTCACTGGCGGGTCCGTTCACGGAGTACCCGTCGAACCCGATCGTCTCCAACAAGTGGTCACCGCACTACTCCGTCACCCATGTCTCGTCGCCTCACGTGCTGTGGAACCAGGAGGCCAGGGAGTTCTGGCTGTATTTCCACGGAGAGAACACCACGACTCGCCTCGCCCGCTCGGCCGACGGGGTCCACTTCACGTACGACAAGGTCGTGCTGTCGACATCCATGCTCCCGGCAGGCACCAAGGAGACGTCGTACGCCCGGGTCTTCCGCCACGACCTGCCCTCACGCGGCGCCCATTACGTGATGGTCTTCATGCTCAACAACACCACCAACCACCGTGACATCCACTGGGGTTGGTCCGCCGACGGCCGCTCGTGGACCTATGACCAGCAGCCGCTGATCCGGCACGGCGACGTCGGCGCCGTCAACGTCGGCGGTCCGCACCTTCTCCACCGCAACAACAGCACCTACGTCGTCTACAACAAGGACAAGGGAAGCGGCGGCGACATCATGATCACCGAAGTCGGCAACGACTTCAGCAAGCGCAACCACCTCGGCGTCTTCTACAACTCACGCAGCGCGGCTCCGGAGAACGGACGCGCCGCGGCGCCTTCCTTCGGCACCGACGGCGGCGTCCCGTACATGATCTACGAGGCGGGAGAGAGGCTCGCGGGGGCCATCGCGGTGGCCCGGGGCTGACCCGGCAGGTCGACTCCACGTCCGGCTCCGGCTCCGGCTTTGGTCCGCGACGACCACGTACAGGTAGGTCAGGACGGACGGCGCCTTGATCGCCAAGCCGTAACCACCTGAGCTTCTGCGTCGCCCGGCGATACCGCCGAAGATGACCAGAGGCCACGTACCATTGCAGTGAGTCCGTGTTCGTATGGCTGCTGCCGGACGGCGGCGGAGCGCGGGGCACGTATGACGGCTGGAGGCCGGCGCGGCAGGGCAGGGCGGCGGAGTCTTGTCGCCCTGACGGCTCTGGCGGGTGTCCTGCTCACCGTGGTGGTCGGGGTGGCCTTTGGTGTGCTGTTCTGGTCGGTCGGCAACATGCGGCAGGCCAATCTGGCGGAACGGCATTCCGTGGCGGCGGAGAATCAGGCAAGGCTGGTCGACAACCTCATCCTCGATGTCGAGACGTACCAGCGCGGCTTCGTCATCACCCGGCAGGCTCAGTTCCTCCGGCCGTGGAAGGTCGCCCAAGGCCACTTCCCTCCCCAGGCGCAGGAACTCGTGCGCATCAGCACCTCCCCCGCCCAGCGCACGCTGGCCCAGGAGATCGCCCGGGGCGGCGTGTCCTACATCCGTGATTACTCGATTCCCGTGGTCACCATGGCACAGCGAGGTGATCCGCGGGCGAGCAGTGTGGCGGTGACCCTGGACGGCAAGCGCCGCATCGACGCGCTGCGGGGCCTGTTCGACCGCTACACCACCGCCGAGGGCGCCACCGTCGAGGCCCGCGAAGCCACCACCGACTCGGACGCCCAGCGCGCAGGCATCGCGGCCGCGGTCGGCATCGGGGCGTCGGTGCTGCTCATCGCCGCGTACTCCGGGTATGTGACGCGAGTGATCGTCTGGCCGGTCCGCAGGGCGGCCCACCTGGCGAGCAGACTCGCCGAGGGCGACCTGACCGCGCGTATGCCGCGCACCGGCGCGCGGGAGATCGGGCAGCTGGAAACGGCCTTCAACACCATGGCCGGCTCCCTCGAAAACAGTCTTGAGCAGGCACGGGAGGCTCACCGAAGGCTCAGGCTCCTCTACGACGCCGGCATGGCCGTGGGCACCACCCTCAACATGGCGCAGACGGCACGGGAACTGGTGGGAGTGTCCGTGCCGAGGTTCGCCGACTTCGCCACCGTCGACCTCGCCGTGTCCGTCCTACAGGGTGAGGAACCGACTCCTGCCGGCAGCACGCCTCTGCAGCGCGTGGCCAGGGAGGGCGTCCGCGACGACGACCCACTGGATCCCGTCGGCGCACTGATCCCGTCGGCACTGCCGCTCCCGCCGGCCCGCCGCTCCGGGGCGACCGCACTGTTCGTGGCCGACCTGCGTGCTTCCACCGCATGGCAGGCCGCTCACCCGGAGGATGCGGCGGGACTTCTCGACTACGGCATGAACTCGCTGATCATCGTTCCGCTGACCGAGCAGGGCATGGTCATGGGAACGGTCGCCTTCTGGCGTTTCCGCGAGAGCAAGCCGTTCGAGAAGGAAGACGTCGCCGATGCCGAGGAGCTGGCTCTCAAGGCCGCCGTCGCCATCGACAACGCCCGTCGCTACACCCGTGAGCGCGAGACCGCGCTGACCCTGCAGCGCAGTCTGCTGCCGCAGCACCTGCCCGAACAGCCGGCCGTGGAGATCGCCTACCGCTATCTGCCCACGACCACGCGGGCCGGGGTGGGAGGAGACTGGCTCGATGTGATCCCGCTGTCCGGAACGCGGGTCGCCCTGGTGGTCGGAGACATCGTGGGGCACGGGGTCCATGCCTCCGCCGCCATGGGACGACTGCGCACGGCGGTGCGCACCCTGGCCGATGTCGACCTGCCCCCCGACGAGCTCCTCACCCAGCTGGACGACCTGGTCATGCACCTCCCGGGGGCCGACGAAGCGGCGACCGGGGAGCTGGGCGCGACCTGCCTCTACGCGGTCTACGATCCGGTCTCCCGGCGCTGTTCCCTCGCCAGCGCCGGCCACCCGCAGCCGTTCGTCCTCGCTCCGGACGGCGGGGTGACGGCTGTGACCGGACATGCCGGCCCTCCGCTCGGTGTGGGCGGCCTGCCCTTCGAGACCACCGAACTGGAACTGGCACCGGGCAGCACCCTGGCCCTGTACAGCGACGGCCTGGTGCACTCCCGGGAGCTCGACCTCGACCACGGACTGGACCGGCTCCGCCACATGCTCGCGTCGACCGCACAGTCGGCAGACTCGCTGGACGCCGCCTGCGGTGCCGTCATGGACGCCCTGCTCACGACGCCTCCGTCCGACGACGTCACCCTGCTGCTCGCCCGGACGCGTGCGCTGTCGTCCGAGCAGGTCGTCGCCTGGGACATCCCCGCGGACCCGGAGTGCGTCGCACGCGCCCGGATCCTGACCACCGAGCAGCTGGAGGTATGGCGGCTGGAGGAATCCTCCTTCGTCACGGAGCTGGTCGTCAGCGAGCTGGTGACCAACGCCATCCGCTATGGCAGGCCCCCGATCCAGCTGCGCCTCATCCGCGACACCTCCCTGATCTGCGAGGTCTCCGACGGCAGCAACACGGCACCCCACATGCGGCGGGCCCGTGGCTTCGACGAGGGAGGGCGTGGCCTGCTCCTGGTCGCCCAGCTCACCCAGCGATGGGGCACCCGGCACAGCACGGCCGGCAAGACCATCTGGTGCGAGCAGGCGCTGCCCACGTAGGGGCAATGGCGGTGGCAACCACCGAACTCCACCTTGCCGCAGGGCCTCCTCGGCTCCTTGTGCATGCTGAAGCGATCCGTCCCGTTGATGGATTTCGACGCCCGTTGCTTCGCCGACCCAGTGCGCTTCGCCGGTCTGCTCGCGGGGCGGCCCGCGGCTCGTGGTGCTCGGGATGGCACGGTGGCCTGGCCGCGCGGACGCGGTGGGGAAGTGGTCCGCGCGGCCTTCCGTGCCGCCGGGTCAGCTCGTCGCGCGTACCGCTTCGCGGATCAGGTCGGCAACCTCCTTGGGGCGGGAGACGGCTACGGCGTGGGACGCGCCCTCGACCTCGACGACGGTCGCCCCGGCCCGCTTGGCGGCGAAGCGCTCCACCTCCGGGTTGATGGCCTGGTCGGCGTCGGCCACCAGGGCCCAGGACGGCTTGGTCTTCCAGGCGGCGGCGGTGGCCGTCTCCTCGAAGGCCGCGACGGCGAGCGGCCGCTGCGCCGCCGCGAGGACCTTCGTGACCTCCGCGGGCACGTCGGCGGCGAAGACCGACGGGAACGCACCCTCGGCGATGGTGACCTCGACCGCCCGGTCGCCGTCCGCGACCGGGTACGTCCACTGCTTGAGGTTGCTCACCAGCGGCGAAGCGGGGAAGCGTCCCTGCAACTCGCCGAGGCTCTCTCCCTCTTCGAGGACGTAGGCGGCCACATAGACGAGCCCGACGACGTTCTCAGTGGTACCGGCCACGGTGATGAGCGCACCGCCGTACGAGTGGCCGACCAGTACGACGGGACCGTCGATCTGGGAGGCCACGGAGGCGATGTACGCGGCGTCGGACGCCAGGCCACGGAGCGGGTTCGGCGGCGCGATCACGGGAATGCCGTGGCTCTGCAGTTCCGCGACGACCCCGGACCAGCTGGCCGCGTCGGCGAACGCGCCGTGGACGAGAACGACCGTGGGCGTGGAGGTGGTCATGTCTGCGGTGTCTCCTCGGGTTCAGGCGGTGTGCAGGGCCGCGTGCAGGGTGTTGACGGCCATGGTGATGGCGGCTTCGGCAGCGTGGGTCTCGCGCAGGGCGTTGAGCATCACGAAGTCGTGGATGATGCCCTGGAAGCGCACGGCGGTGACCGGTACACCCGCCTCGCGGAGCTTGTTGGCGTACGCCTCGCCCTCGTCCCGCAGCACGTCCGCCTCACCCGTGATGACCAGGGCCGGGGGCAGGTCCCTGAGCTGCTCGGTGGTGGCGCGCAGCGGCGACGCGGTGATCTGGGCGCGCTCTGCCTCGTCGGTCGTGTACTGGTCCCAGAACCACTGCATGCCGTCCCGGCGCAGGAAGTAGCCGGTGGCGAACTGGTGGTAGGAGCCGGTGTCGAAGTTCGCGTCGGTGACCGGGTAGAACAGCACCTGCTGGACCAGGGGAACGTCTCCGCGTTCCTTGGCCATCAGGGTCAGCGCGGCGGTCATGTTGCCACCGACGGAGTCCCCGGCCACGGCCAGCCGCGATCCGTCGAGCCCCTTGGCCGCACCCTGCTCCACGGCCCACCGCGCGACCGTGTAGTTCTGCTCGATGGCGACCGGGTAGCGGGCCTCGGGCGACAGGTCGTACTCGGGGAACACGACCGCGGCGTTCGCGCCGACGGCGAGTTCCCGCACCAGGCGGTCGTGGGTGTGCGCGTTGCCGAACACCCAGCCCGCGCCGTGAATGTAGACGATCACCGGCAAGGGAGCCTCGGCTCCGAGGGGCTTGACGATACGCGCCCGGACGCTGCCCGTCGGACCGCCCGGAACCGTGATCCACTCCTCGTCGACCGCCGGCTTCTCGATCTCCCCGGACTGCACCTCGTCGACGGCCTTACGCCCCTCCGCCGGGGGCAGGTCGAAGAGATACGGCGGGTTGGCGGTCGCCTCCGCGAACGCGGCTGCCGCGGGCTCCAGCACCGGCTGCACAGGCCCAGTGGCATCAGACATGCGAATCTCCTGGAATTCATGGGGGACGCCGGTCCTTCCGGCGAACGACAGGGACCGTTGCGCTGAGCACACCGGTACCGCTGCTCTTCACGGTAAGAGCGCAGCACGAGCGTCCATTGCCCGTGAGCGCACCACTGGCGTCCTCGCAGTGCACCAAAATCGTCCGCTCAGTCCCGTTGTCTCTCGACGTCCTGCCCAGTGGCTCGATGAGTCGGAGACCCCAGTGCACTGAGAGCGGTGCGCTCACGGGCGCCACCGCATGCGTTCCCGGGCAACGCGTCCGCAGGTTCCGCGCCTGGCCTCGCTCACATACGCACAGCTCAGCACAGCACAGCACAGCACCCACTGGAGGCGCGCGATGACCACCAGTTCCAAGCCCGTGCACCACAGTCAGTTGCTGCATCAAAAGGGCGCGCTGATCCAGGAGTTCGGAACCGTCAAGACCGCGGCCGCCGGACGGCGTCGAGGAAGTCCCAGCCATGCTCTCGCGGCTGCTGGAGGCCCACGAGACCATTCTGACGCAGGCTCACGACGCGGCCGCCGGACTGCCGAGCTGGGCGATGACGGTACCAACGACCGCTGGTCTCGCCGGTGATCCGCACCGGGGAGCTCCAGGCGTGGTTCGTGGCAGAGCACCTGGTCGACACTTCCCTGGTGCGCGCCTGACGCGAGGGAGCAGCCGGTGCCGTGAACGGTCAGGCACCGAAGCGACAGCCGGACGCTGCCTGTTGGTGTCGGTCGCCTCGGCAGTGCTCGAGGGGAGGTCCCGCCGGGCCTCCGTGCCGCGGGCGTCGGCCGCGGCACGGGTCACCTGTCCGGCCCGGCAGGACCCCGTGCGGCGTCCCGCGGCGTCTGCGGTGCTCTTGCGCAGGCACGTGTGGCCCCTCGGGGCCGGCCTCGGTCTCAGCGCAGGTCGGAGACCGGCCTCAGTCGAAGCGCAGGTCGGAGAGCTGCCGTTCGAGCGCGGTGACGTCGTCCTCGGGCACCGCGTCGGCCGGGCGGGCGGCCATGAGGGCGGCCAGCTCGGCCCCCGCCCGTTCCATGCGCCCGGGCAAGCCCTCGGTGTAGGCGTCGCCGCCGGATCCCCAGTCCTCGGACGCCGCGTACACCGCGGTGGGAACGACGGTGGCGCGCAGGTAGGCGAAGAGCGGGCGCAGGGCATGCTCCAGGACCAGGGAGTGGCGGGCCGTGCCTCCCGTCGCCGCGATCAGGACCGGTTTGCCGGAGAGGGCTTCGGGATCGATCAGGTCGAAGAAGGACTTGAACAGCCCGCTGTACGAGGCGGTGAACACCGGTGTCACGGTGATCAGACCGCTCGAAGCCGTCACCGTGTCGATCGCCGCGGCCAGTTGCGGCGGCGGGAATCCGGTCACGAGATTGTTGGCGATGGCGACGGCCAGTTCCCGCAACTCGATGACGTGGATCTCCACCTCGTGCCCGTGTGCGACGAGTGCACCATGGACCGACGAGGCGAGACGGTCCGCGAGCAGACGTGTGGAGGACGGCGTGCTCAGCCCTGCGGACACGGCAACCAGCTTCATGCGGTGGTCACTCCCTTCGCGGAGTCCGCGGACTCCGCGGCGGCGACCAGCGCCGCGTGTGTCGGCGCGTCCGGCACGTCGGCCGGGCGACCGTTCGCGAACTCCTCGCGCAGTACGGGTACGACGTCTTCGCCGAGCATGTCGATCTGCTCCAGAACGGTCTTCAGGGGCAGGCCCGCGTGGTCCATCAGGAACAGCTGCCTCTGGTAGTCGCCGACGGTCTCACGGAAGGACAGCGTCCGCTCGATGACCTGCTGGGGAGAACCCACCGTCAAAGGGGTCTGCTCGGTGAAGTCCTCCAGTGACGGCCCGTGCCCGTAGACGGGCGCGTTGTCGAAGTAGGGGCGGAACTCCCGCACGGCGTCCTGTGAGTTCTTCCGCATGAAGACCTGCCCGCCGAGGCCGACGACGGCCTCCTCCGGCCGGCCGTGACCGTAGTGGGCGTACCGCCGCCGGTACAGCTGGACCATCCGCCTCGTGTGCTCGGCCGGCCAGAAGATGTTGTTGTGGAAGAAGCCGTCGCCGTAGAAGGCCGCCTGGTCGGCGATCTCCGGAGACCGGATGGAGCCGTGCCAGACGAACGGCGGTACTCCGTGCAAGGGACGAGGCGTTGACGTGAACCCCTGAAGGGATGTCCGGAACTTCCCCTCCCAGTTGACGACGTCCTCGCGCCACAGACGGCGCAGCAGCCCGTAGTTCTCCTTGGCCAGGTCGAGTCCCTGCCGGATGTCCTGCCCGAACCACGGGTAGACCGGTCCGGTGTTGCCACGGCCCAGCATCAGGTCGACCCGGCCGTCGGCCAGGTGCTGGAGCATCGCATAATCCTCGGCTATCTTCACCGGGTCGTTGGTGGTGATCAACGTCGTGGCGGTGGACAGGATCAGCCTCTTGGTACGGGCTGCGATGTAGCCGAGCATCGTGGTCGGGGACGACGGTACGAACGGTGGGTTGTGGTGCTCCCCGGTCGCGAAGACGTCCAGCCCGACCTCCTCCGCCTTGAGCGCGATGGTGACCATCGCATTGATGCGTTCGTGCTCCGACGGAGTACGTCCGGTGGTCGGATCGGTCGTCACATCACCGACCGTGAAGATGCCGAACTGCATGGGTCCCTCTTCTTCCTGCATTCGTACGAGAGGTAGGGAACGGTAGGCGCCGGACGAGCGGTCGCCATGACTGTGCGTGCACCGGAACGAGCCCTCCAGCGCCCTCCTCGTGCGGATGCGGAACTCGGCACTCTCAGACACGGAGCTGTGCGCCACGAGGCGATTCGCCCGGCCGTCACGTGCCTACGGTGGGGACCAGCGGAACCGGCCATGTCCGGCCCACGACGAAGGGAACTCTTCGATGGTCGATGAGACGATCTTGGTGCTTGCGGCAACCGGAGGACAGGGCAGAGCTGTGACCGAGGCGCTGCTGGGTCGCCGGGCACGGGTACGCGCGCTGGTGCGCGACCCCGAGCGGCCGGCGGCGCGGGAACTCTCCGGCCAGGGTGCCGAACTGGTGGCGGGCTCCTTGACCGATCGCAGGTCGCTCGCCGCTGCGATGACCGGCGTGGCGGGCGTCTTCGCGCTCACCACTCCCTTCGAGGCCGGCGTGGAGGCGGAGGTGGTCCAGGGACGAGCGATCCTGGCTGCCGCGCGGGAGGCGGGCGTGCCGCATCTCGTGTTCAGCTCGGTCGCCGGAGCCGACCAGAAGAGCGGGGTACCGCATTTCGACAGCAAGGCACGCATCGAGGCCGAGCTGACTTCCGGCGATGTGCCTTACACGATTCTGGGGCCGACGTACTTCTTCGACAACGCGCTCGGCGGAGCGGAGCGCATCCTCGGCGGCGTTCTCGATCTGCCGCTGCCGCCCGACCGGCCGTTGCAGCAGCTTGCCCGCCGCGACCTGGGTGCGTTCGCGGCGGAGGTCCTGTTGAACCCCGCTCCCTACCTCGGGCAGCGTGTCGAGCTGGCCGGTGACGCGCCCACTCCCCAGCAGATGGCGGCCGCGCTCAGCGCGACGCTGGGACGCGAAGTCCGCCATGAGCGAGTGCCGCTGTCAGCGATCGGCAACCCTGACATGCACGCGATGTGGACGTTTCTGAACGGCCCCGGCTATCGCGTCGACGTCCCCTCACTGCACGCCGCTCACCCGGAGGTCCGCTGGACCAGCTTCGCCGACTGGGTGCGCGTCACCTTCGCGGGGGCCCGTTGAGGCAGCCATGCCGGTACCGCCTCGGCACACATGACGTGGCGGTACCGGCATGGGCATGGCTGTGTTCGCGTGCTGTGCGCCGGCCACTGCGGATGGCTCTGCGCGACGCCCTCGCCTCACTCGCCTGTGCCCTCATGCCGCCGACGTCCCGAGCATGCTGCCGACGTCCCGAGAAGACCGGCACATGATCCGGCTCGCAGGGCCCCTGCGTCCCGCCGCGCACTTCCCCGTCCCGGTCCCGCACCTCTGATCTCACGCATCCACGCGATGCGCCGGCCAAGGCCCGGCTGGCACCGTGTCCGGAAAGGACACCCGCCGGAAGTACGGAGATCATGTCGCCGGATTCACCGCTACTCGAAGCCGACCCCTCGGCCACGCTTTACACCACGGATTCGGTGCCGACGCACCGAAGGCGCACGTACTGGTGCGAGGCCCTGTCCCGGACGTTCGGCGCCGTGGACATGACCGTCCCCGACGAGGTGGACCGCGGCACGATTCGTACGTCGCCACTGGGCCAGATGCTGGCAGTCACGGTGGACGGTGATCCCCTGCGAGCCGTGCGCACCCGACGGCTCATCGCGGGAAGCGACAACGACGACTACGTGGTCGTGAAGCTGGTGAGCAGAGGGGCCGCCCGCATCGAGCAGGACACCCGTGACGTATTCGTGCGGCCGGGGCAGCTCTTCATCTACGACATGGCGCGTCCGATCCAGTTGACCCTCCCCGAGCGCTTCCAGACGAAGTCTCTCGTCCTGCCGCGCCAGGTGCTGGGCCTGAGCGAGTCGGACCTGCGGCAGATCACGGCATCGCCCCTCGATACCGAGACGGCACTCGGCGGGCTGCTGTCGCCCTTCCTGTCCCGGCTCGTGGACACCGCGGGGTCGTATCCGCAGCGCACCGGCGAACTGATCGCCAGTAACGTCGTGAACCTGCTGACGGTGCTGGCCGACGAGCGACTGAGCAGGGACACCGTGGGCACGCCGAGCGCCGCTCGGGTGTTGCTGCTGCGGATCAGGGCCTACATCGACCGGCACCTCGCCGACCCGGACCTGACGCCGGACGCCGTGGCCCGCGCCCACCACATCTCCGTGCGCTATCTGCACAAGCTGTTCCAGGCCGAGGACATCACAGTAGGCCGGTGGATTCAGCGCCGTCGGCTGGAGGAGTGCCGGCGTGAGCTGACCCGCCGGGAGGCGGCGAACGTGACCATCGCCGCAGTGGCCCACAGGTGGGGTTTCACGAGCGCCTCCCACTTCAGCCGGGTGTTCCGGACCGCTTACGGGATGTCCCCCGCCGAGT
The DNA here is from genome assembly GCF_009377235.1 of Streptomyces acidicola. GTDB lineage: Bacteria > Actinomycetota > Actinomycetes > Streptomycetales > Streptomycetaceae > Streptomyces > Streptomyces acidicola. The sequence goes on along the minus strand of NZ_VMNX01000003.1, from coordinate 10,394 downwards.
GGCGGGACCACACGGCCCGAGAATCTCGTGTCGCCCCCGTTGCCACATGGCGCGTCTCAGATGCCGAAACCGGTGAGGGCGCTGCGGTGCCCTCGTTCCAGCCCTCCCCTGTCCGGCGTCCCGCCGACGAAACGGACGACACGGCGGGCCACGGCGGGGGAAGTTCCCGGTCCGCGGCGTGAGCGGAGTCACTCGCCCCCCATACCACGTCTGCATGGAGCTGTCGTTCTTGCGATAGTGGACCCGCGGCGCGTCGTCTGCGTCCTCCGGCACTGTCAGGCGACGCTGAAGAGCGGAGTCACCAGTCGGCGCGTGCGGAGCCCGGCTCGGGTCGGCCGGTGCGGACGAGGAGAGTGTGCGTGGCGGGGTCAGGCGGATCGCTGTCCCGGAGCGGTCTGCGCGGCCGAGAGGTCGAGCTCGACGAACTACGGACTCTGATCGCCTCGGTGCCCCACACCGGAAGCGGTGCCCTGGCCCTGGTCCAGGGCGAAGCGGGCATCGGCAAAACCACGCTGCTCGCCGAGGCCGTCGCCAGGGCTTGCGAAGCGGGGTTCTCGGTCGGCCTCGGCAAGGCCGATGAGCTGCATCACATCGTGCCGCTCTCGTCGTTGGCGGCTTGCGTCCTGCACGGCGATCAGCCGCTGCTGTCCGGCGATGCCTTTGCCGATCTCGCCCGTCATCACGATCAGCGGATCTGGCTGGTGGAGCGTCTGGCGGAGGCGATCGAAGCCAGAGCCGACAGCGTGCCGGTGCTGATCGCGCTGGACGACGTGCACTGGGCCGACCAGCTGAGCCGGTTCGCCCTGAAGCAACTTCCGGCACGCCTGCGCACCTCGCCGGTTCTGTGGATCCTCACCGCGCGACAGGAGCCCGCCGGCCCGGCGGAGGAGATCGTCGCAGCGGCGACGGAAGAACTCCCCACGGTGACTGTGCCGCTGGGCCCGCTGTCCGGTGCGGCCATCGGCCAACTGGCCGGCGACACCCTGGGGGCAGCCGCCGACGAACGGGTACGGGACTTGCTCGACGGAGCCGGCGGAAACCCGTTTCTGGCGGTCGAGATGCTCACAGGACTGCGGAACGACGGCGCCTCGGCCGAGCCCGTGCCCTCAGGGCTCGTGCTGGGTGTGCGCGCCAGACTCAGGTCTCTGGGGCCCGAAACCCTGCGCTTCCTTCGACTGGGAGCAGTGCTGGGACGCAGGTTCGGCTTCCACGACGCTGCCCTGCTCTGCGGCCAACCGTCCACCACCTTGATCCCCGCGCTCGAGGAGGCGGTGCGCGCGGGGATCCTGGACGACGACGGGGACCAGCTGGTCTTCCGGCACGATCTGCTGCGTCAGGCGGTCTACGTCGACATCCCGCCGTCGGCCCGGAAGGTCCTGCACCGCGAGGCTGCCGACCATCTGGTCTCCGCGGGCCACCGGCCGATCGACGCGGTGTCGCACATCCTCAGGGGCGCCCAGCCCGGAGACGAGGAAGCGGTGACGCTGCTGCGGCGAGCCGCTGACGACGTGCTGCCCGTCACACCGGGCCTCGCGGCCGACCTCATGACGCGCGCCCTGGAGTTGGTGCCGCCCGCGCGGCCGCAAGGGTTCGTCGTGGGTGAGCAGGCGATCGTCTGCCTGACCCGGGCCGGCAGGAACCGAGAGGCGCTGTCGACCGGCGACCGGCTACTGGCCCGCCGGCCGCCGATGGAGGTGTTCAGCCGACTGCAGGCTGCTCTCGGCGGAACGCTGTGGAACATGGATCTCGCCGACGAACTGCGCCGCCGGACTGAAACAGCACTCGCGGTCGGGGGCGCCGCCCCAGAGGTCGGGGCGAGGCTCGCCGCCCTTCGTGCCCTGGCCCTGTCCCGGGGCCATGATCTTGACGCGGCGCGTGAGGCCGGCGAGACCGCGCTGCGTGCCGCCATCACCGTCGGTGACAGAAACGCGCACGTCCTGGCCCTGTTCGGACTCGGCGAGATCGCGCTCAACGCGGGTGAGAACGCGATCGCGCTGGAGCGCTTCACCGCGCTCAGTGCCGTCGATCCCGCCTACTCCCCCGAAGAGATCGTCGCGTACCAGCACATGGACGACTTCAACACCGGCGAACGGCTGCTCCTTCAGGCAGCGGACAATGCCGGGTCGTTCCGTCAGGCGATGCTGCTGTGGGCGCAGGCTCAGCAGCATCTGGGGCTGGGCAGGCTCGACGACGCAGAGGCCGACTTCGTGACGATGGAGCGCCTGGAGGACGACGTGCAGATACCTGTCCAGCAGGTGAACGCACGCGTGATCCGCTCCCGGATCGCTCTTCTGCGGGGCGACCGGGACGCGGCGCGACAGCATCTGGCCGCGGCGCAGAAAAGGCTGGCGGCCAAACCGAACCCGGGCAACACAGCCGCGGTGCGCTTCCTGGAAGCGGTCATCGCCGAGGACGACGGGGACATCGGGCTTGCCGTCGACAAGATCCGGCAGGTGCAGGAGGAAGGTCCCTTCATGCGCTGGCGGCTGTTGCGCACGTGGGTCGATTCCGCGATACGCACAGCCCTGTCGGGCGCGGACCGCCAACTCGCCGAGGACTTGGCAGCACAGGCCGAAGCCCACGCCGAACGCAATCCGGCCGTTCCCACCGCCACGGGCATCGCCGCGCAAGCCCTCGGGCTCGTGAAGAACGATCTCGCCATGCTGGAACGCGCCACAGCACTGCTCGGCACAAGCCCTCGCCCACTGGTCCGGGCCGCAGCCCACGCCGACCTCGGCCAGGCGCTTCTGGCGGCAGGCCGCAAACCTCAGGCAGTAGCGGCCCTGACTCGCGCCCATGCCACGTTGGCGGAGTCAGGCGCCCACGCCGCCGCCGCACGCGTACAGCAGGTTCTCGATGGCGCACAGGCGGGCGGCCACAGGGCAGCGACGAAACAGAGGCCGGTCCAGGGATGGGAAGCCCTGACGGCCTCGGAGAAGAAAGTCGCGCGCCTGATCGCCGAGGGCCACACCAACCGGTCGGCCGCCGACTTCCTCGTCGTCTCCCCGCACACGGTCAACACGCACCTGACGTCCGTCTTCCGCAAGCTGTCGGTCAACTCCCGGGTCCAGCTCGCCAACGTGGTCGTGGCCTTGCGCGACCACTGAGCGGATCTTGTTGGTACGTTCGCGCGATGCGCGCCGTATCCGCACGCGCTTCGCTGGGCAACCACATCCTTCGGAGGCCAGCGACGTGCACGGACCCACCCCACCACCGCCGACCGTCGTCCTCGTGCATGGGGCGTTCACCGACGCCTCGTCCTGGGCGCCGGTCATCAGGCTCCTTCGCACCGACGGCCTCACGGTGCTCGCCCCGGCGAACCCGCTGCGCGGCCTGACGCAGGACGCCTCCTACATCAGGAGCGTGCTGCGCCAGATCGCCGCCCCGGTCGTGCTGGCCGGCCACGGCTACGGTGGCGCGGTCATCACCCATGCCGCCACCGACGCGGACAACACCGTGGCGTTGTGCTACGTAGCGGCGTTCGGCCTCGATGCCGGAGAGTGCGTTGGGGACATCACGAAGCGGTTTGCCCCCATGCCCGTGACCGAGGCGAACCTCACCGACGCCCGCCCTGCCCGCTTTCCCGCCGGCCTGGAGAGCGAGCTGTACATCCGCCAAGAACGGTTCAGGCAGGTGTACGCCGCCGACCTGTCAGCCCGCGTCACCGATGTGCTGGCCGTGACGCAACGCCCGATCGCTCAAAGCGCGCTCAGCGATACCTCGGGCCCGCCGGCATGGGCCTCCAAGCCGTCCTGGTTCGCCATCGCGGCCGCCGACCAGATGCTCAACCCCATCGCTCAGCGCTTCATGGCACAGCGCATGGCGGCCACCGAACACCTGCTGAAGGCTTCGCACGCCGTTGTGCTGTCCCAGCCCGGCGCCGTAGCGGCGATGATCCAGGAAGCTGTCGAGCACGCCACCGACTGTGGCGACGGCAACAGCGACAGCAACGGCGGCAAAATTGAACAAAATTCCCAACTGGGCAAATAAGGTAATTATTTACCCTTTCGGTCACTCTCTCCTCCCCGAGCCGCATCGGGGAGACACCCACCCGAGAAACGGCTGGACAGCCGCTGACCTGCCCTCGAAGCCGATCTTCCGCGGGCTCGACGCCACCGGTGTTCGATATGCTCGTTGAGGCGGGAGAGTCTCGTACGGACCATCCCGCCGGCGATCCGGACTCCTTGCCGTCGCGCGCAGGTTCTGCACTGCGCCGGTCGCCACGGGACGTCCTGGACTCCGTCCGACTTCCCGAGACGGGTATTGCGGCAACAGACACCACTCGGGAAACAGGCACCACCATGATCTCACCGGTCAGACCGTCGGTTCGGCAGACCAGCGCCCTCTTCGGAGCTCTCGCCCTGCTCCTGGCCGCCACGGGGTGCGGTGGCGGAGCCGGCGCCGGATCCGCCACCGGTGAGGTCACCGCGATCACTGCCCTCGACTACTACACCGATGAGCCGGAACACACCCAGTGGGGCAACCTGCTCACCGCCTGCGGCAAGAAGGCCGGCGTCACGGTCGAGCACACCAGCGTTCCCGGGGCGTCGCTGGTCCCCCAAGTGCTGCGGCAGGCGTCGTCGCGGACCCTTCCGGACCTGTTGATGCTGGACAACGCCGACCTCCAGCAGATCGCAGGGACCGGCGCGCTGACCCCGCTGGACCAGTACGGCATCGACTTCAACGGCTTCGCCAAGGGCATCCTCTCCGCTGGCACCTACCAGGGGAAGGTGTACGGACTGGCGCCCGCCGTCAACACGGTCGCCCTCTTCTACAACAAGGACATGCTCTCCAATGCCGGTGTTGCCGTGCCGGAGACCTGGGGCGAACTGAAGACGGCAGCGGCCAAGTTGACCCGTCCGGGGCGCTACGGCATGGCCGTCGACGCGAACGCCACTTTCGAAGGCAGCTGGCAGTTCCTGCCCTTCCTGTGGTCCAACGGCGGGCACGAGAAGCAGTTGGACACCCCTCAGGCCGCGCAGGCACTCCAGCTGTGGGTCGACCTGGTGAAAAGCGGATCCATGTCGAAATCGGTGGTGAACTGGAACCAGTCCGACCTCCACGATCAGTTCCTCGCCGGCAGGACAGCCATGATGATCAACGGCCCGTGGCGGATCCCCGCCCTGAACCAAGCCGAGAACCTGCATTGGGGGGTGGCGCCCGTTCCCGTCCCCCGCGCGGGGCAGACCCCCGTCACACCGCTCGGCGGTGAGGTGTGGACAGTCCCGCAGAGCGCTTCCAAGTCCCGGCAGGAGAAGGCCGCCCGGGTACTCGCCTGCCTGAACGACTCCTCGAGCATGCTCACCGTGGCCAAGGAACACTTCACCGTGCCCTCCCGCACCACGGTGGCCTCCCAGTACGCCGAGCAGGTCCCGTCCATGGCCGCCTTCGTCCACAGCGTCGAAGGGGCCCGGTCCCGTACCAGCGAACTCGGTGTGAAATGGCCGAAAGCGGCGACCGGGATATACACCGCGATTCAGTCCGCGCTGACTGGCGAGCAGACACCGGAAAAGGCACTCGAGCGTGGGCAGCAGATCGCGACCGGCTCGTGACCTGTCCGCTGGGAAGGGACAAGGACCGCAGGGACAAGGACCGCAGGGACAAGGACCGCAGGGACAAGACCGTGGCCCGGGTTCGCCTTGGAGAACGGCTCGCCCAGTGGATGTTCCTCGTGCCCGCCATGGCATACCTGCTGCTGTTCTTCGGCTACCCCATCGTCAAGAACATCGTGATGAGCTTCCAGCAGTACACGCCGACGACGTTCTACACCAGTACCGCACCGTTCGTCGGACTGCGGAACTACTCCACCATCCTGTCGTCGGACCTGCTCTCCAAGGCGCTGCTCACCACGGTCCTGTTCACCGCCGGTTCGCTGCTCGGGCAGTTCGTGCTCGGCCTCGCCTTCGCCCTGTTCTTCCAGCGCAGCTTCCCGCTGGGCGGCGTGCTGCGGTCGCTGTTGTTGCTGCCATGGCTGCTGCCGCTGGTGGTCTCCGGGACGACATGGAGGTGGATGCTCGACACCGACACCGGAGTCGTCAATGACACGCTGCGCAACCTCCACATCCTTTCGTCCGGTGTCCCCTGGCTCACCGGCACCTCACAGGCACTCGTGTCGGTGATCCTCATCAACATCTGGGTGGGAATCCCCTTCAACACCACCATCCTGTACGGCGGTCTGCAGGACATCCCGACTCATCTGTACGAGGCGGCGGAGCTGGACGGCGCCGGTCCGGTGACGTCGTTCCGCCACATCACCTGGCCACTGCTGCGGCCCACGGTCAGCGTTGTACTGGTGCTGGGCGCGGTCTACACGCTCAAGGTGCTGGACCTCATCCTCGTGGTGACGGGTGGAGGACCTGCCGACGCCACGGAGACCATCGCCACCCGGTCCTACGAACTGTCCTTCCAGCAGTTCGAGTTCGGCCCCGGCGCCGCGATGGGCAACGTACTCATCGTCATCTCACTCGCCTTCGCCATCGTCTACCTGCGCGCCAACCGACGCGCCCGGAACGTCTGAGGGGGACACCGTGATGCGCGCTCCGAAGCGGGGCCGGCCGTCCACGATCATCGGGATCGTCCTGCTCGGGCTGATGCTGTTCCCCGTCTACTGGATGGTGAATGTGTCCCTCCAGCCGGCGGGCAGCGCACTGCGGGGAAGCTGGTTCCCCTTCCACCCTGACGTCAGCGGTTACGCCACGGCAATCCGCGATCAAGGGCGCAACCTCGTCACCAGTCTCGTCGTGGCTCTCGGCAGCGTCCTCCTCAGCCTCGCGCTCGCCGCGCCGGCGGCCTACGCGCTCGCCCAGTTGCGCGTCCGAGGAGCCGACCTCGTCCTTTTCGGCGTCCTGGTCACACAGATGGTGCCGAGCATCGTCGTGGCCAACGCGCTGTACAGCGCCTACAACGACCTGGGACTCCTGAACTCCTACCTCGGACTGGTCCTCGCCGACTCCACCACAGGCGTCCCCTTCGCGATCATCGTTCTGCGTTCGTTCATGCAGGGCATACCCCAGGAGATCATCGAGGCAGCGCGCGTGGACGGTGCCGGGAGGCTGCGCGCCTTCCGCTCCGTCGTACTCCCGGTGAGCGCAAACTCCCTGATCACAGCAGCCCTCTTCACCTTCCTCTTCACCTGGAGCGACTTCCTCTTCGCTCTCACGCTGACCACGACACCGACCGTGCGGCCGATCACTCTGGGCATCTACGAGTACATCGGCGCCCACACGAACCAGTGGAACGCCACCATGGCAACCGCCGTTCTGGCCTCCGTCCCGGCAGCCGTACTGCTCGGCCTCGCCCAGCGCCACGTCGCCCCTGGAGTCACCGGCGGAGCCATCAAGTAAGGGGACATACCGTCTCCGCCCAGTGCGTCGGCGACGCACGCCCCTACGTCCTGCGCGAACGGGTGCGTCGTGTGCCGACCCCTGGACCAGTGGATCGCCCGAGCCTTCCCCTGGGTGGTCACGGTGTTGATGGGTCGGATGGGCTGTCGTACGGTCCGGAGCATCCAGCGACCCCGGGGGGCGAGATCACCACGGCCACGCCCCGGCCGGTCTGCTGGATGCCGTGAAGGCCGGGATTCTCAGTCGCTGAACCCCAGGTGGGCGAAGATGACATCCCGTACTCGCAGGACCGCATCGGGATCGATCGCGGCGAGCACCGGTATCGCATGATGCCGGCCCTCCGGGGTGAGGGCCTCCGCGAGGAGGGCCCGTGCGCGCGGGAGGTCGGGGCCGGAGGGGGGACGAGGAGCGTGGCCAGGCGGCGGGCGAGGGGCATGATGTCGAACTGGGCGTAGAGCGGAACCGGTACACGGTCGCCGGGCAGCGAAGCCACGTACGCGGCGAGGTGAGGGTGGGACCCGTCGTAGTCCTCGTACGAGATTCCAGGACGTACGGGGCGTGCAGGACCTCCCGGACGCGCGCACTGCGTTCGCCGTCGTGGAGCCTCACAGCAACGAGCAGTGGTACGAGGTGCGACACGGATCGGAGTGCACGCCGTCGAGCACGTCGTCCACCAGTCGTCCTGCCAATTCCGGGTCGTACGGCCACAGGCCTGCCGCAGCCTCCATACGGGCACGATCCTTCTCGTATCCCCTCCGCAGTCCGCCCTCGCGCGACGGTGCCTGAAGGATGTCCGCGACGCGATCGGCCGCGCCCGCCCACGCCAACGCCTGGACTGCGGAAATCATGGAGGAGGCAGACGCCCAGCCCCTGTCGACCGCCAACGACCGGTCAACGGCCGCCTCGGCGAGACGCAGTGCCCGGCCGGGGTCGCCGCCGACGACCGCCAGGGACGCACAGGAGACTCATCTCACCTGGGGTACCGAAACGACCTGACCAGGCCGTGGTGGGGGCGAACCCTGACCGCCCGTACCAGTCGCCCCGGATCTGCTCACCGTCCCGCCGGCGAACCGTACAACCCGAACGCCCCGGCCCGGTCCGTCACTCCTCGCCGCGGACGCGCGCGTTACGGAAAGGAGCAGGTCACGGCATATGGGTGGCGACAACCCCCTAGGGTGTTCTGGGGGCAGCACCCCTGCGCATACGGTGACTGGCAGGCTGCCCCGGCCGGACGACCATCCGCAGACTCGGCTTCATGACGTTTTCCACCAACCCATCCGCCCCGGCCCAGACACCCGCCACCCGTCCCCGTACGTCCGGCACCGGCACCGGCACCGGCAGCGACTTCGCCAGGCTCTCCCAACGCATCTCCGCTGCAGGCCTGCTGGAGCGACGCCCGGGTTACTACACCTTCCGTCTCGGTCTGGTGACTGCCCTGCTGGCGGCGGGCTGGGTGGCCTTCTTCGCGCTCGGCGACACCTGGTGGCAACTGGCGGTCGCCGCCTGTCTGGCGCTGATCTTCGGCCAGATCGCCCTGGCGGCACACGACCTGGCGCACCGTCAGGTTTTCCGCCGCCGCCGGCCGAGTGAGATCTGGGGCCGGCTGTTCGGCAACCTCGGTATCGGCATGAGCTACGGCTGGTGGATGAACAAGCACACCCGCCACCACGCCAACCCCAACCACGAGGAACTGGACCCCGACGTCGCCCCGGACATCCTGGTGTGGTCCACCGCACAGGCCCGCTCCAGCCGCGGCCTGTCCCGCTTCCTCGGCGGTCACCAGGCGTTCCTGTTCTTCCCGCTGCTGACGCTGGAAGGCTTCAACCTGCACGTCGCGAGCGTGCGGGCGCTGCGCTCACCCTCCATGAAGAACCGACTGCTGGAGGGCACCCTGCTCTTCCTGCACATCGCGGGCTTCCTGTCCGCCCTGTTCCTCGTGCTCTCCCCTGGCAAGGCGGTGGCGTTCCTCGCCGTGAACCAGTGCCTGTTCGGCGTCTACCTCGGCTGCACCTTCGCCCCGAACCACAAGGGCATGCCGACGCTCACCGGCGACGAGCGCCCCGACTTCCTGCGGCGCCAAGTACTGACCTCCCGCAACGTGCGCGGCGGCAGGCTCACCGACGTGATGCTCGGTGGGCTCAACTACCAGATCGAGCACCACCTGTTCCCGAGCATGCCCACTCCCCATCTGCGGCGGGCCCAGGTCATCGTGCGCGACTACTGCGCCGAGATCGGAGTGCCGTACCACGAGACCGGGCTGATCCAGTCCTATCGCGAGGCCCTGGCCCACCTGCACCGGGTAGGGGAACCGATCAGGCAGCAGCGCAGCGCGTCGTGACAGCGGCCCGGCGTGCCCCCGCACCGCGGGGGCGGCGGGCCCATCGCGGCCATGACAGGTGCTTCTCTACCGCCCAGCCGCCCCACCTGCAGCCAACCACCCATCACACCGCTGACCTGGCCGGATGATGTATCGGCACCTGCACAGTCAGCTGGAGCCGCGCAGGCGGGTCATCTGTTTGTCGAGGTTGCGGACTTGAGTCGATTGGGCCCCAAAGGCGTTGGCCACTAGAGGGCTGACGGCTTCGAGTTCGGCGAGGGCATCATCATGGGTAGCCTGATGCCGCCAGCATGTGTGCGATGAGGTACCGGGAGTCGCGGACTTGGTCCGCAGTTTCGCTGTTCAGAGCGGCGTCGGTGTTCTGGACGTAGAACCGCAGCTGCGGGAGGGCTTGGCCGGGTTTGCCAGTCTCGGCGTATGCGTGTCCCGCGTGATAGGTGCAATCCAGGACCAGGGGACTGTTCGGCGGCAGGTGCTTGCGACAACCGCGCCCCACGAGGTCGAACAAGACGGCGGCGCCTGCGTTTACGCCTGCGTAGACTCGGCAGGCCAGGACGGACATCGCCGTCACGCCGGGGGCATCCCCCTCCATGCTCAGGATCCGTGCCTACGACCAGCAGGTGTCCCGCATCGGCGGATACCTCGACAGCATCGAGCTGACGTATGCCCGTTGAGGGATCGGAAAGGCGGCCACCGCAGTGGGGGGGCGGGTG
>NZ_VMNX01000039.1 GCF_009377235.1 Streptomyces acidicola | reverse complement strand
GGGTGCTGGGTGCTGGGTGCTGGGTGCTGGGTGCTGGGTGCTGGTGGGCGGGGGCGTGCCGGGGCGGTGCCGGTGAGTCAGGGATGCGTCGGGCGGGCCGGCTGGCGTGCCCACCCCGGTGGTGCAGCCAGCTCGGACTCCAGCTTCTCCAAGCGCACCCGCACCGCTGCCGTCGGCCGGACGGCCGCCAGAGCGCGCCATACGTCGAGGTCGTCCTCGCCCCAGGGTGCGTGCGCCCAGTCCGCCAGCAGGTCGGGGTCACGGCGGGCGATGAGCGCCGCACGCAGCCCGTCGGCGAGCCGCTGCCGCAGCCGCACCACCGCAGGGGCCTGCGAACCTGGTAGGAGTGGACCGCCGTACGCCGCCGCGGCCGCCGTGACCGTGCCCGTCTCCAACCTCCTCTCCACGACGGCGACATCGGACTCGACCGGAACCATGAGCCGGTACGGCCGGGAGCCCAGAAGCGCAGGACCGAGCAGCCTGCGCAGCCGGGCCAGTTCGGCGCGCAGGGTCACCGGTGTCACCGACTCGTCCTCGTACAGTGCGCACAGCAGCTCGTCGCCGGTCAGCCCCTCCGGGTGCCGGGCGAGCAGCACCACGATCTCGCTGTGCCGACGGCTGAGCCTGATCTTCCGGCCGTCCACGACCAAGTGGGCCTCGTCCCGTCCGAGCGCGGTCAGGGCGAGCGCGTCGGCGGCCGCCGTCTCGGGCGGGGTGAGCAGCGAGAGCTGGGACTCTGCGGCGCGCGCCACCGCCTGCACGAAACCCAGGCTGTGCGGATGCGCGAGCCCGTCCCCACCGGTGATGTCCACCGCGCCGAGCACCCGGCCGGTGCGCGGGTCGTGCACCGGCGCTGCCGCGCATGTCCAGGGCTGGACCCGCCGACTGAAGTGCTCCGCCGCGAACACCTGCACCGGCCGGTCCACGGCGACCGCCGTCCCCGGCGCGTTCGTGCCGACCGCGCTCTCCGCCCAGCGCGCGCCCGGAACGAAGTTCATCCGGTCCGCCCGCCGCAGGGTCGCCGGATGCCCCTCGACCCACAGCATCCTGCCCTGCGCGTCGCACACCGCCAGCAGATGCTTGCCGTCCGCCGCGAAGGTGCCCATGAGTTCCCGGACCAACGGCATCACCCGCGCCAGCGGATGCTCCGCCCGGTAGGAACCGAGGTCCCCGTCCGTGAGCTCCACGCTCGCGGTGCCGTCCGGGCCGACCCCCGCCTTCGCCGAACGCCGCCACGAGTCTGCCACCACGGAACGCACCAGTCGCCCCACCGTGCCCGCCTCGGTGAACGTCTCATGCGCGCGACGCAGTGCCCGTACCCGCTCGACGGGGTCGGCGCCCGGTTCCAGGGCCACCCATGGATCGGTCAACTCGGCCTCCCCGGAAAGCGATGCGGCTCCCACCAATCGTCGCCCTCACCGCGAGCCCGGACAAGCTCCTCGACTGTCACCTCCGGGTCCCGTCTGGACGAGCTGCCGGCCCCGATACGGCGTCACAAGGAATTGACCAGTTCTATGTACCGTGCCCAGTCCCAGTTCGGCCCGGGATCGGTGTGGTCGGTGCCCGGTACCTGGTGGTGGCCGATGATGTGGGCCCGGTCCTTCGGGATGCCGTACTTGGTACAGATGGCAGCGGCGAGTTTGGCCGACTGGCGGTACATCGCGTTGGTGAAGTACGAGGGCTGGTCCACCCAGCCCTCGTGCTCGATGCCGATGCTCCGCGTGTTGTGGTCCCAGTTGCCGGCGTGCCAGGCGATGTCGCGTTCCTGCACACATTGCGCGACGGACCCGTCGGCTGACCGCACAAGGTAGTGGGCGGACACCTTCTTCCGCGGGTCCTGGAAGATGGACAGCGCCTTCCTGTATGTCGTCTGCGTCACGTGGATGATCACGTAGTCGAGGGAGTGGCTCGTTGGGCGCTCCGCCTCCGTGTAGTTGGACGCACTCGCCGGCCGCCATATGGCGTGCGGGTAGTCGAGTGCCTGCGGTTGCGCGCCGGCCTGGGGATCCGGCAGTAGCGCGTAGGGGATCGCAGCGAGGGCTGCGCCTTTCAGCAGCCGTCGCCTGCTGGGGAACGATCTGGCTCGCTCCATGGTGATGGCCTTTCGGGAGTGGGGGTGAGGTAGGAGGAGGGGCGCGGCAGTGCGCGAGGTGGTGGCTATGGCGTCGTGAGTAACGGGAGCCGCCGCGTGCCGTGGGCCTCGCGCAGCAGCTCTGGAACCGTCTCCATGACCATGTGACCCCCCGATGTGTGAAGCCCGATGCGAGCGAACACGCAGTCGCCGCCAGGGCGGTTGCGCCTCACGTGGATCACGGTACGGCGCTCGGCGATCAGTCAGGAAGAACGTGCTGATTCCGGTGGACAGCATCGGAAATGTGGATAACTTCGTCACTCACACGGGGCAAGCCGTACTCACACGGGGGAAGCCGCCCTGAGTACCTGTGCGTTACGGCCGCCCAGCCACCGCGGCAGGATCGTCCAGCACACCCCGCACCACCGAATGCGCCGCTCCGAGCAGGGGGCCTTCGGGACCCAGGCGCGACACGGTCACGGCACACGCGGGGCCTGCCGTGCGGCGGGCCAGCTCCCGTTCCAGCGACGGCAGCAGCCACGGCGCGAGTCCCGCCAGCGCCCCGCCCAGCACCACGGTCTGCGGGTCAAGCAGGTTGACCGCACCGGTCAGCGCGATACCGAGCGCGGTTCCGGCACCGCGCAGGGCACGCCGCACCTCTTTGTCGCCCTCGGCGGCACGTTCCGCCAGCAACTCGACGTGATCCTCGCCCGGTGTCAGACCGGCCGCCCGCAGGACGGCCTCCTCACCGGCGTACTGCTCCAGGCATCCACGCCCGCCGCACGCGCACTCAGGCCCTTCCGGACGGACGGGCACGTGTCCCAACTCGCCCGCGAAACCGCGGGTTCCTCGCAGCAGTCGGCCATCCACGACCACCGCGCCACCGATGCCGATCTCGGCGGAGACGTGCAGGAAGTCGCGCGGCGTCCCCTCGCCGAGCCACAGTTCTGCGAGGCCCCCGAAGTTGGCCTCGTTGTCCACTGTCAGCGGCAGGTCGCCGGACAACAGCGCGCCGAGGTCCGTGTCATGCCAGTCGAGGTTGGGGGCGCGGACCACCGTACGGGCGTCCCGTGCCACCAGGCCCGGTACGGCGACCGCCAGGCCTGCGGGCCATAGTCCTTCCTGTGCCGCAGCGGCGACGACCTGCTCCACCAGCGTCGTCAGTTCGCCGATCACGGGCTCGGGTGAGCGGCCGCGGTTCACGCCGTGCCGCACGGCCCGTGCCCGTACCTCGCCCCGCAGATCGACCGCGCACACCGCGAGATGGTCGATGCCGACCTCCGCGCCGATTCCGGCCGGTCCGCGCCCGCTGAGGGCGAGCGCGGAACCCGGCCGGCCGACCCTGCCGGGCCGCTCGGGCCCCAGCTCCTCCAGCAGACCCGAACGAATGAGCTCGTCGACCAGCGTCGACACGGCCGCCCTCGTCAGGCCGATGTGCGAGGCGACGGCGGCACGGGACAGCGGCCCCTCGGCGTTGACGGTGTGCATCACCCGGGAGAGGTTGCGACGGCGCATGCCCTGTTGGGTGTCGGGCAGCCGACGCCCGGGACTCGTGGGGTGGGCCTCGTGCAGTGGTGCGGTCATTCCTCCGTCAGTCCTCGTCCGGACGTCTCTTGCGAGAGGCGCCGAGCCCGATGAATGTGCGCAGCCCCTTGGGCTGTTCTGCTCGGGGCCTCACCATCGTGGAGGTGGCCCCGTCAGCGCTGGTCGGGCTCCCGCTCCAGCAGTGGCGCCGCGTCGGAGAGTACCCCGGTGATCCTGGCCAGCGTCGCCTCGTCCCGTTCCACCGGGTCCAGAAGGGGTCCGCGGGCGGTGTCCCAGCGACGTGCGACCGCCGCCGGATCCTCGCCGGTCAGCAGCCCGGCGGCCTGGGCGGCGGCGCCGAGCGCGACCAGTTCCTTGGCCTCGGGTACCTGCACAGGACGCCCCGACAGTCGCCGTACCGTCTGCTGCCAGGCCGTTCCCCGCGCACCCCCGCCGATGAGCAGCAGCGGTGCGGAGCGGTCCGCGTCCGCGTCGAGTACCAGGTCCAGGGCGCCCAGCAGCGAGTGCACCGCGCCGTCGTACGCCGCCTGGAGGAGTTGTCCGGCCGTCGTGTCGTGCCGCAGACCGTGCAGCAGACCAGAAGCGTGCGGCAGGTCCGGGGTGCGCTCGCCGTCCAGATAGGGGAGCAGGGTCACGCTCGTGCCGGGCTCGACCGCCTCGCGGTCCAGGCCCAGCAGCGTCGCCACGCGGTCGACGGCGAGCGTGCAGTTCAGGGTGCAGGCGAGCGGCAGCCAGTCGCCGCGCGCGTCGGCGAAGCCCGCCACGGTGCCGGTGGGATCGGCGGGGCGCCGTGTCGAGACGGCGTACACCGTGCCGGAGGTGCCGAGGCTCAGCACCGGTGTGCCGGGACGCAGCCCGAGCCCCAGCGCGGCCGCCGCGTTGTCGCCGGTGCCCGGGGCGACCAGCGTGCCCTTGGAGAACGGCAGATCATGCGTGTCCCGCACCGTGCCGGCCACCTCACCAGGGCGGACCACATGCGGCAGCAGCGCCGGGTCGAGCCCCACGTGGGCGAGGATCTCCTCGTCGTACGCCTCCGTCCCGGACGCCCACCACCCTGTACCGGACACGTCACCGCGGTCGGTCGTGCCCTGTCCGGTCAGGCGCTCCGTGAGGTAGTCGTGCGGCAGACGTACGGCGGCCGCCGCGCGGACCGCCTCCGGCTCGTTCTCGGCGAGCCAGGCCCACTTCGTGACCGTGAAGGAGGCACCAGGCACGCTTCCGGTGCGTTCGGCCCAGATCTTCGAGCCGCCCAGTTCCTCCACCAGACGGCGGGCCTGCGGAGCCGACCGCACGTCGTTCCACAGGAGCGCCGGACGAACGGGGTCGCCCTGGGCGTCGAGTGTGACGAGCCCGTGCTGCTGTCCGCCGATCGACACCGCTGCGGCCTCGTGCGCTGCTTCCCCGCACTGGTGCAGCGCCGCACACAGCGCGTCCCACCACTGCCGCGGATCACTCTCCCGGCCCGCCCCGGAAGACACGGTGTGCGGTGCCTGACCGCTCGCCACCACCCGCCCGGTCGACACGTCGACGACCAGGGCTTTGGTGGACTGGGTGGATGTGTCCACCCCGACGACGAGCGGACCCTCGGCTGCTGACATCGGGCTCTCCCTCTTCCGCGGCTCGCGGGATCTGTCCTGCTACCTGGAGTCTCCCGGACCGCACGGCCCGGATGCCACACACAGTCTCCTGACGGAGACACGGAGACACGTCGTCTCTTCGCAGAGATGCCTCTCTTCCCAGAGATGCCTCTCTTCCCAGAGATGCCTCCGCATACTAATTTGTTAAGCGCCATGACGAAATAGTCGGAGCGAGCAAGGAGCCGCGGCATGAACTACCAGCCCACCCCCGAAGACAGGTTCACCTTCGGCCTGTGGACCGTCGGCTGGCAGGGGAGGGACCCGTTCGGCGACGCCACCCGGCGCGCCCTCGACCCGGTCGAGACAGTGCGGCGTCTGGCGGAGCTCGGTGCCCACGGAGTGACCTTCCACGACGACGACCTGATCCCCTTCGGGTCCTCGCACAGCGAGCGCGAGGCGCACATCAAGCGCTTCCGTGAGGCTCTCGACGCGACCGGCATGACCGTGCCGATGGCCACCACCAACCTGTTCACGCACCCCGTCTTCAAGGACGGCGCGTTCACCGCCAACGATCGCGACGTACGCCGCTACGCGCTGCGCAAGACGATCCGCAACATCGACCTGGCGGTCGAACTGGGCGCCAGTGTCTACGTCGCCTGGGGCGGCCGGGAGGGCGCCGAGTCCGGCGCCGCCAAGGACGTCCGCCTCGCGCTGGACCGCATGAAGGAGGCCTTCGACCTCCTCGGCGAGTACGTGACCTCCCAGGGCTACGACCTCCGCTTCGCGATCGAGCCCAAGCCGAACGAGCCCCGCGGCGACATCCTGCTCCCCACGGTCGGTCACGCCCTGTCCTTCATCGAGCGCCTGGAGCGCCCGGAGCTCTACGGCGTCAACCCCGAGGTGGGCCACGAGCAGATGGCCGGCCTCAACTTCCCGCACGGCATCGCCCAGGCCCTGTGGGCGGGCAAGCTTTTCCACATCGACCTCAACGGCCAGTCCGGCATCAAGTACGACCAGGACCTGCGCTTCGGAGCCGGCGATCTGCGCGCCGCCTTCTGGCTGGTCGACCTCCTGGAGACCGCCGGTTACGCGGGCCCGCGCCACTTCGACTTCAAGCCGCCGCGGACCGAGGACCTCGATGGCGTGTGGGCGTCGGCCGCGGGCTGCATGCGCAACTACCTCATCCTCAAGGAGCGGGCGGCTGCCTTCCGCGCCGACCCCGAGGTCCAGGAGGCCCTGCGTGCCTCCCGACTGGACGAGCTGGCCCAGCCGACGGCGGCCGACGGCCTGAAGGCGCTTCTGGCGGACCGTACGGCCTTCGAGGATTTCGAGGCGGAGGCCGTCGCCGCGCGCGGAATGGCGTTCGAGCGGCTTGACCAGCTGGCGATGGATCACCTGCTGGGTGCCCGGGGTTGATCACGCGCGCGGGTCTCGGGCCCGTAGTGCACTCGGGCCCGTAGTGCCTCTGGTGCGCCCTTCCGAAGGCATGCCTTCGGAAGGGCGCCGGAATCCTCTGTTCATCGGTGACGGATGGTGCAACGAGAAGGCGCCCGCCGAGAGCGACGGGTCCCGCGCGCCATGGTGGGCCTCGGAATCATGCCTCGCCGTCGACCGACGCCAACGCCGTGGCCGGATCATGGGCCGCCGGTCCGGCGGGCACCCAGCGGCCGTGCTCCCTGCGGTACGGCCACCAGCGGCCGTCCCGGCTGAGGCGCAGCTGGGTCGAGGCGCCGATCACTGTCCAACGGTTGTGGGCGGTGCGCAGCCGCGGCCGATCGCCGTCGTCCCAGGCCGATTCCAGGGCGGCACGCGCGCGTGCGAGCGATTCCGCCTCCGGGACCCACTCGTCCTCCAGCACCGACAACGCGGCCGTACCCCCGTACCGCCAGGCACGGACGGCGATCTCCAGTTCCTCCCGCCCGCGCCCCGTCCCCTCGGCCAGGCGTGCGGCAATCGCCGCTTCGGAAGCGTCGGCCGCGAGTCGGACGGCATCCTGGAAGAGCGTCAACTCCTCGTCGACCGCGTCCTGTTCGTGCTCCGGAAGGAGAGCCGCGGAGAGCAGCCGGTGGGCCTCCGCCGCGGCCCGCGACGCAAGAAACGTCAGAGCGGCCGGGTCGACACCGGGTGCGGGCGGGGTCTCGGTGTCCAGCGAGGGTGGGGAGCCGGGCTGTGCGGGCAGCTCCGGGGCAGAGGGGAGCGGCGGCAGGATGCTCCCGGTCGCGTACGCCTCGGCGGCGTCCACGCCCTCCTGAGAGGCTTCCTGGGAGTTCGTGGGCTCCTCGCTCGGGGTGACGCTGCGTACCTGGAGATCGTCGAGGACCTCGCGCTCACTGCGTCCACGCATCAGCAGCAGTACGAACGGATCCTGGTCCAGCAGCCGCGCCATCTGGTAGCAGAGCGCCGCGGTGTGACCGCAGTGGTCCCAGGCGCCGCACTCGCACTCCGGCTCCAGGTCGCCGAGCCCCGGCAGGAGTTCTGCCCCGGCGTCGGCGGCATCCTCGACGAGATGCGGTGGCATCTCACGGTCGAGCAGGGCCGCGATGTGCCCGGCCCGTTCGACAGCCATGTCCAGGAAGCGGTCCCACTGTTCCGCGGACAGTTCCTGCAGCAGGACGTCGGCACGGTGCGCGGTGCGATCGCGGTCCTGGACGACGGCGGTGATGCGCCCCGGGCGCACCGACACGGAGCCCACGGCTCCCGCGCGCGCGAGCCTGCGGCCGGTCTTGACCTGTTCGGAGTCCAGGGCCGCGTCCTCCAGCGCCTTCAGCCACGCCTGGCCCCACCAGGTTCGGGCGAAGCCCCGCCCGCGCTCGGGCGGCAGCGCCGCGAACGTGCGCTCGGTGTCGTGTTCCCTCATCGTGCGCCCCCTCGCAGCTCCACCAGATCGGCCAGTTCGGCATCGGACAGTTCGGTGAGCGCCGCATCACCGGAACCGAGCACCGCGTCGGCCAACTCCCGCTTGCGCAGCAGCATGTCCGCGATACGGTCCTCGATCGTCCCCTCCGCGATCAAGCGGTGCACCTGGACCGGCCGGGTCTGACCGATGCGGTACGCGCGGTCGGTGGCCTGTGCCTCCACGGCCGGGTTCCACCAGCGGTCGTAGTGCACGACGTGCTCGGCCCGGGTCAGGTTCAACCCGGTGCCCGCGGCTTTCAACGACAGCAGGAAGACGGGGACCGCACCGTCCTGGAACCGCCCGACCATCGCCTCGCGCTCCTGGACCGGCGTGCCGCCGTGCAGGAACTGCGATGACACGCCGCGCGCGGACAGATGCTGCTCGATGATCCTCGCCATCTGCACGTACTGGGTGAAGACGAGAACGCTCGCCCCCTCGGAGAGGATCGTGTCGAGCAGTTCGTCCAGCAGTTCCAGCTTCCCCGACCTGCCTGTGATCCTCGGTCGTTCCTCCTTGAGGAACTGCGCAGGGTGGTTGCAGATCTGCTTCAGTCCGGTCAGCAGTTTCACGATCAGCCCGCGCCGCGCCATGTGGTCGGCACCGGAGATCTCGGCAAGGCTCTCGCGCACCATGGCCTCGTACAGCCCCGCCTGTTCCTTCGTGAGCGACACGGCACGGTCGGTCTCGGTCTTCGGCGGCAGCTCGGGCGCGATCCCCGGGTCCGACTTTCGTCGGCGTAGCAGGAACGGCCGCACAAGCCGGGCGAGCCGCGCCGCCGCGGCGGGATCCTGGCCCCCTTCGACTGCCTGCGCGTACCGGGTGCGGAAGGTGCCGAGCCTGCCGAGCAGGCCCGGTGTCGTCCAGTCGAGGATCGCCCACAGCTCGGAGAGGTTGTTCTCCACGGGAGTGCCGGTGAGCGCCACGCGTGCGCGTGCACCGATGCTGCGCAGCTCCTTCGCCGTGGCCGAGTACGGGTTCTTCACGTGCTGTGCCTCGTCCGCGACGACCATGCCCCAGGCGACCTCGGCCAGCTGGGGCGCGTCGAGGCGCATCGTGCCGTACGTGGTGAGCACGAACTCGCCGTCGTCCAGCCCTTCCAGGGAGCGCCTGGAGCCGTGGAAGCGCCGCACGGGGACGCCGGGCGCGAACTTCTCGATCTCGCGCTGCCAGTTGCCCATCAGCGAGGTCGGGCAGACCACGAGCGTGGGGCCCGCGGCCGACGGGTCGGTCTGCCGGTGCAGATGCAGGGCGATGAGCGTGATGGTCTTGCCCAGACCCATGTCGTCGGCCAGGCAGCCGCCGAGCCCCAGCGAGGTCATCCGGGCCAGCCAGTTGAGCCCTCGCAGCTGGTAGTCGCGCAGCGTCGCGGCGAGCGCGGCGGGCTGCCCGACCGGCTCCTGCCCCTCCGGGTCCGCCAGCCGCTCCCGCAGCGTCGCCAGCCATCCCGTGGGCCGCACATCGACCCGGAC
Organism: Streptomyces acidicola; assembly: GCF_009377235.1. Lineage (GTDB taxonomy): Bacteria > Actinomycetota > Actinomycetes > Streptomycetales > Streptomycetaceae > Streptomyces > Streptomyces acidicola. Next base: position 41,983 of record NZ_VMNX01000039.1, on the reverse strand, counting down.
GCCGTCGATCTCCGTGGAGCCCGTCAGGGCGGCGCTGAGGGCGTCGACGGGCGTGACCTTGCGGTCCTGCTGCGCGCGGGCGCGGCGCACCTCCTCGGGGTCCACGAGGACCCACTGGTCACGCAACCGCACCATGGGACGGTTCGCCTCGGCGAGACGGTCCAGTTCCTGCCGGGTGAGCTGCTGGTCGCCCAGCGCGAAGGACCAGTTGAAGGCGAGCAGCGCGTCGGCTGAGAGGAACGACGGCGTGTCCGACTCGGGGCCGTCCGGGTCCTGGCCGTCGTCCGGCGGCCCGATGACCGCGCGGGCGGTCAGCCTGTGCGCCAGTTGCCTGGGCCAGTGCACGTCGACTCCAGCGACGGCCAGGAGCCGGGTGCCCTCGCCGAGGAGGTCGGTGACTTCGTCGTCGGCGAGTTCCCATGAGTCCGGCACGGCGGCCGACAGCAACGGTGCCAGAGGTGCCCAGGCGCGGGCCGCGCGCCGCAGCGCGAGCAGAGCGTCCATGCGCGCGCGGGGGCCGAAGGCATCGGTCCCGGCCCACACCGCTGCGGCATCCGCGACGAGCCCAGGATCGCTGACGCTGTGGACCTGCGGAACGACACGGAACGGCAGCCGTGTCTCGTCCGGCGGGTCGGACGCGAGACCGGGCACCTCGACACGCAACGAGAGGCGGACCCCGGCGTCATGCCCGGCGGCGACATCGGACGCCCAGGCACGCTGCTCGGGCAGGTACTGCGGCTCCGGAGCGGCGAACGCCGGCCCGCCTGCCGCGAGGCCCGCGGCGGGGGAGCGGGGCAGCGAATCGGCAACCGCGTCGAGGAAGCCGCGTACCAGTCGTTCCGGGTCCGGCAGGCGCAGCGGCTCGACGTCGTCCAGGGGCGCGGCGTGGGCCTCGGGCGGCATCGCGGCGGCCAGCTCACGCAGTCGCTCCAGGTCATCAGCCCGCAGCGGGCCCGTGCGCCACGCGTCGTGGTCGGCCGCGGACAGGCCGGGCAGTAGGAGCCCCCGCGCGGCGAGCTGGAGCGCGAACACGGCGGCCGCACCCCAGAACGCGGTTGCCCGGTGTGCCCCGGCGGCCTCACGCGCGCGCGTGAGGACCGGCAACGCGGCCCGCACCGGCAGCAGGACAGCGGGTACGGTCACCGTCTCGACGTCCTGGTCGCCGGGCACGACGACGGTCACCGTGTCGGTGGAGCCGGCAGTCGGCGCCGGGGGCGCAGCACCGTCGGGCCGCCAGAAGGCGACATGGCCGGTACGGGCCGGGTCTGCGGGCACGAACACGGCACAGCAGCAGGCCAGTCCGGCGATCTCGGTCGGCGTGGTTGCGGGAGTCCTCTGCACAGTGATGGCGTTGTTCCTCAAATTTGACTACTGGAGTCGAGCCGCCGAGGATACAGCACTCCGGTGCTTCCGGGAGACGGCGGGACGGCTAGAAGGTGCGAGGCCTCGCGGGGCGCTTCTGCGGACCTAGGGGGTGCATCAGGGTTCCATCAGGGGCACATCAGGGTCGGGACCTGGAACTGCCCGAAGCGCGGACCCGTTGTCAGGACAGAGAGCGGCAGTGGCCGCGAAGGAGGCGACGGAGATGTCGAAGAACGCGAAGATCGCCGCAGGGGGTGTGGCCATCGGGATCATCCTGTTGATCCTGCTGCCCTTCCCCTTCTGGGCCAACCTCCTGATAGTGCTGGGGATCCCGGCAGCCGCGTACCTCACGCTGGACCCCTCGCAGCGGCGCAGGCTTCGCCGCGTCTCGCGCAAGGAGCTCGGCCGCTGAGCGGTCACCGGCCCGCAGCGCGGGCCGGTGCTCGATGAGGGCTCAGTTGGGGCGTACGGCGATCTTGTCGAGGGATTCCAGAAGCCCGGGCAGCTCCGGCCCCCGCCCTACCGGCAGTACCTCACCGGGCTCCTCGTCGAGGAGGAGGAAGGCGATGTCGTCGGTCCTGGCCACCATGGACCAGCCAGGGCCGTCGGCACGGAGGGTCCGGGCCTCGCCCGGCGCGAAGGACGAGCGCACGCGCCCCAGCGGTGGCGGCGTGTCCACGTACGCGCGCACCTCGGCGAGGACACGGCGGATGCTGCTGCGAGTGCTGCTTTGTCCGGTATCGTCCTGGGGCTCCGGGGTGCCGACCGCATCGCCGCCCTCCCGGTTCACAAACGTGTCGTCGTCGATCTGCTCCCGCCAGATGGCCCACTGGAGCGCGATCTCGTCGGCTCCGAGACGCCGCTGGGCAGGACCCCAGACCTCGGAGTTCGGTGGGCACAGCGGTGGCCGCTCGGCTATCTCCGGCGCGGGATCGTGCGGAGCGGGCACATTGGGCGCCGCCACGGCCACCGCGAGGGGCCAGCCGGGCAGCGCGGCCACGACCGACCGCTCGTCCGGCGACAGGTCGTACTCCATGCCGCAGTCCCACGACGCGATGGCCACGGCCACCAGTGACACGTCGTCGACGACGACCGTCCAGCGCGCCCCGTCGCCGTCCTGGCCCAGCACGAGGCCGTACCCGTCGGCGAGCGGGGCGAGGTCCAGTGCGGCGCAGGCCTCCGGATAGTCGTCGCCCAGCACGCTGGGGAACTGCGCCGGCGTCAGCAGCACCGCTGTCAGCACATAGAGTGCGTCGTCGTCCCCGGCGGCGACGGCATCCTCGTCCGTCCCGGCCATCCCAGCCTCCCCATCGCTCTCGTCCGTCGGCGCACCCTAATGTGCCCGGAAGGTGCTTGTCACGAGTGCGAAGCTCCGAGTGGAGCTACGGCCGCCCTGCGGGCCGGGACGAATGGGCCGTACGCCGCCACTCGGTCAGGCGGCGGGCAGTCCGAGGAGATCCCGCGCCACCGTCCGGGGCGACTCGTCGCGCTCCCGAGCGAGCGCGATGACAGCCCGGCATGCCAACTCGTTCACCCCGAATGACAGCGCTTCGGGTGACACCCACGTCGCGGCTTCGTCGATGCGGTCCTGATCGTCCTCGGCGCACGCCGAGACATACGCCGCGGCAGCCTCGAAGAGGTTGCGCGGGCGTTGGTCCTCGCTGGTGACGACGTCCACGCGCATGGAACTGACGAATCTGCCGAATGATGTGCGGAGCCTGCCGAACATGTGGGCTGCCTTCCCCCTGCGTCGATGTCGCTGATCGCACAAGTGCTCCAACTCAACGTAAAGTTGCAGCTTCGGCGAAAGAAGAGGGCCTGCGTGGTGCAGCGGGCACCCCGGACCCGGGCAGGCAGGGCTCAGCCGTCGCGTTCGGCCAGCGCCAGGAACCGGTCATCCGCGTCCACGTAAGACGTCATCCGCCAGCCCGCCCCCGCGAGCAGCGGCCCCAGGTTGGCCTCCGCACGCAGATCGTCCGGGGTGATCCGACGCCCCTGCCGTGCCGCCAGCGCTGCCCTGCCGATCGGGTGGAAAAGCGCCAGCGTGCCACCGGGGCGCACCACCCGTGCCAACTCCCGCAGGTTCTCGGTGGGATTCGGCAGGTGCGCGATGAGCCCCGCCGCGAACACCGCGTCCAGCGACTCCGTGTGCAGCGGCAGGGCGGCCACGTCGGTGAGGAGCAACTGCCCGTCACGGTCCCGTCCCGCCCGGACCGCTGCTTCCAGCATGGCCGGCGTCAGGTCGGCCCCGAGAACGACTCCGGTGGGTCCCACGGCCGCACGCAGCAGTGGCAGGGCCCGTCCGGTGCCGCAGCCCGCGTCCAGCACGCGGTCGCCCGAACGGAGCCCGAGCTCGGAGACCGCGGCCGCGTACGCGGGACCGTCGTCGGGGAACCGCCTGTCCCAGTCGGCCGCGCGCGCCGTGAAGAACTCCTGGACGTGTGTGTGGTCGTCGCTCATGTCCGCATGATCCCTCACCGACCTCGACCGGGGAGCACCCGTGGTCCTCTACGACGCCCGCGACCGCGATTCCGGGAACGAGGTGCTGATACGGCTCGTCGAGTACGCCGCGCGGATGCACACCAACCGGCTGCCGGACTCCGTGGGCTGACAACGGGTCCCTAGTCCGCCACGCGCGCGTACCCCAGGACCTTGTCGATCCGTACGCGGACGAGGAGCTCACCCGGAACGCCGTTGCGGGCACCGAACTCCTCGGCACGGTCCTCACCCATGTAGCGCCCGCCGATCCGCGTGGCCCAGTGCCGGACCTCGTCGAGATCCTCCGACAACTCGGCCCGCCCCTCAAGTACGACGAAGTCGTACGGAGGCCGGTCGTCGTCCACGCACAGGGCGACCCGGCCGTCCCTGGCCAGATTCCGCCCCTTCACGGTGTCCTGGCCGGTGTTGAAAACCACGTCGTCACCGTCCACCAAGAACCAGATCGGGGCGACGTGTGGCCGCCCGTCAGCGCGAACGGTCGAGAGTTTGCCGGTGCGGGTCCCGTGTGAAACGAAGGCCCGCCATTGCTCGTCGGTCATCTTCTGCGCCATGTACTCATCTTGCTTGCCCGGACGACGGAGGTGGGGGAGGCTGATGCGTCGGATCCTCCGGCCAGGGGGGAAACGACACCACGGGGAGAACTGAACATGCCGCAGAACGCGGGACTGGGCTGGCTGTTGGACGACCTGACCGAGCGCGTCGAACAGGTACGGCATGCCATGGTGCTGTCGAGTGACGGGCTCGTCACCGGAGCGAGTTCGGGGCTGAAACGCGAGGATGCCGAACACCTCGCCGCCGTCTCCTCCGGACTGCACAGCCTCGCCAAGGGTTCCGGTCGCCACTTCGGTGCCGGTCACGTGCGTCAGACCATGGTCGAGTTCGACGACGCGGTGCTGTTCGTCACCGCGGCGGGAGAGGGCAGCTGTCTGTGCGTGCTCAGCGCCGCGGAAGTCGACATCGGTCAGGTCGCCTACGAGATGACTCTGCTCGTGAACCGCGTCGGAGAGCACCTCGGCCTGGATGTGCGCCAGCCCGAACGTGCGCCATAGACCTCTGACCTGCGGGTTCGCTGAGGTCGGAGGAGTTATCCACAGGCTTGCCGCGATGTCCGGCAAAACGGCTACGGTTTTTTCCGATGCGAGCGCAGACCAGCGCCGGCACGTCATCGCACGGGGGAGAACCGTCATGTCCGGAAACACCGTCACCCACTCCGTCACGGCCATCGTGCCCGTCGGCCCGGCCCGCCCCCGGGTACGCGGCATCTCGCTCTCAGGGAGCCGCGCCGCACGGGAGCTGGGGCTGAAGCGGGGAGAGTTCGACCTCGCCGTCCACATGGGATGTATCCGCACCGTGGCCGATGACGGAGGCGGAGGCCTCCGCGTCACCAGGGCGGAGATCGACCGGGTGAGTTCCGAGAGCGGCTTTCCCGAAACGCTGAGGGAGCGCGTCAGGGTGGTGGGCACCTCTGACGGCGCGGCCCTGTTGGACGTGACGACCGCACGGTTCACTCGCCTCGCCCGCTTGGGTCAAGTGGCACCCGTCAAGTTCTATCTGAACCGTTATCGCGCGGTGGTCTGGCTGTATCTCGCGGAGGAAATCCGGCAGTTCGCAGCGGACGAGGAGAACGCCCCGTTCCTGACCGGACGTACGCCGGAATGCCTGCGCGACCAGTTGGATGAGGGCCTGGACCTCCGCCCCCGTAACTGGCGGGGACGCCACCTCGGCTTCCTGCTGCGCCAGGCCGAGGATCCCTGGGCGCGGGCCGCGGGCGTGGCGTCCCTCCTCGACCCGGTCGAGGTCGCGGAGATCGTCCGGGACCCCTACGAGCGCGCGTACCTGAACCGCCTCCGACCTGCGCAGTCGGCCCACGGCGCTCCCGACTCACCGGCCGCGCAGGTCGCCGCGAAAATCATGACGGCCGAATACCCCGACGAGATCGACTGGCTGCGGTCCGATCTTCGCCAGACCGTCGCCGAGGCCCGCGAGCACCGGCCGGCGCCACGCCCTGGGCCGAAGACACCGTCGCCGGGTGGGGCACAGCATGGAGCGCCGTTGGTGCGGGCAACGAGTGCCGTACGGTCGGGAGAACCGGCATGCGGGGCGCCCTCCCACCTGGGCGAGGATCCGGAGAAACCACGCGGCCTGCTGGGATGGCTGCGGCGTAGAACCCCCTGATACCGCTGAAGGGGAGCCGAGTCGACCTATACGCATTTCAAGCTCAGCCTGACCGACCCGGCCAAGGGCTTCGCCCGCTTCGTCCTCTACACCGAGCCGAGCAGCGGTGTCGCCGACGCCGCATGGAACGCCACCGTCACCAACGCCACCGTCACCATCGAGCGGCCCAGTTGTACGTCCAGGAGTGGATGGAGCGACTCCAGCGATGTGAGTCGAACGCTCTGCACACCACGCTCGTGGAGAACCGGGAGATCCCGCGGCTGTTCCACCCGTGCGTGGACGAGGCAGGCCGTCCTGGCGGTGATCCACAGGCGCGTCGAGTCGTCCACGTCGGGTGTCCCGACGCCTGCGACAAGCTCCGGTGGTACGGCGACGGGGCGGCACCCGCGCCGGCCCACGACAGAGGTGGTCGCCGGCGGAGCACCGCCCCACTCGGTCGGGGTCAGTCCCGGCCGGTGCCCGGCAGGACCTGGATCGTGTCACCGACGGCACGCTCGCCGGTCGCGTCGGACGTGGTGTTGGCGAGGACGCCGTTGACCGCCATCGCCGTGGAGCCGCCGCCGTCGAGGTTGAGGGCCTGCACGGCGCCGAGGGAGCGCATGAACTCGGCGGCCTCGGCGAGTGTGAAGCCCTCGCTGACGCCGGGCCGACGGCCGTCGACGGTCACCAGCAGGAGCCGCCCATGGCGGTCGACGCCGGCCAGGGTGCGGGGCTGGCGCACGTTGGACCACGCGAACCCGAAGGAGAGGTCGAGCGGGTCGAGGGTGCCCTCGGTGGCGGCATCGATGTGGACGCGGCCGTCCTCCACCAGAGTGGGTGCCGCGCTGACGATGCTGTCGTCAGGCCCGAGCTCGACCTCGCGCCCCGAGGCGTCCCGGACGACCTCGTGCACCGTCAGACGCCGGCCGATGTCGGCGTGCTCGGTGAGCCAGGCGGCTGCCGCCCCGGTGCCCTGGAGCACCGATCCTTCCGCGGGTACCGAGCCGCCCCGGTCACTGCGGGAGAGGACGACACCGCGCTTGTCCAGGACCACCTGGACGCCCGTGCCGGTGGGTAGTTGGGCCCGGAACGCTGGGGTGAACTTCACCAGGTCGTCCGCGAGGGTGCAGGTGGTGTCGTGGCGGGGCCGTTCGGTGGGGACGGCGCCGGGACGGCCGCAGTTGCGCAGCTTGCCCGGGACCCGGTTGATGCCCTGAACCGCGTAGGTGGCGGAGCCGGCGCGCACGGTGACGGTGGTGGACAGGTCCGCGACGCGCGGGCGCCGACCGCCGTCCTCAAGGATCAGTGCCGCGCGTGAGCCGACCGCCATCGACTCCAGTTCGCCGTGCACGGCGGACAGGCCGGCCATGGTGCCCTGGACGCCGTCCCCATCCGACGTGATGAAGAATCCGCCGTTGACGCCGACCAGGGAGCCGAGTCGGGCGGCCACCGTGGAGGTCTTCTCCCGGTCGGCGACGTCACCGCCGTCGCTGACCTCGATCGTGCCCCGCAGTCGGGCCGGATCGACGACGGCGACATGGATGCGTTCCGCGTCGGCGCTCTGCCGGCCGTCATAGCCCGTCCACTCGACGGAGGTACGGAAACCGGCCGCAGACACCGCGGAGTTGAGCGTGCCCGCCTCGGCCTGGGTGGCGTACCGCCCGATCCTGACCTGCCAGCCCATCGTGCCGCGCGGTGTGTCGGAGTACTGGTCCCACTCCACCCGTTCCAGCCGCGGTTCGAACCCGGTCGCCCGCAGCCGTCCGGCGGTGGCGTCGGCCCAGTCGCGGTCCCCGAGAGGAGCCCAAGTGGCCGCGCCGCTAAGACGGTTGACGGCCGGTGCCTGGACGGTGACCGTCCACACACCGGCGGCGTCGGGATTGCTCAGGACCCCGGTGCGGACCTGGACGCCGGGCGCCACGTCCTGCGTGGTCCAGGCGATCGTGCTGGTGGCCGGGGCGGCGGTCTGCGCGCTTGCGGCGGCCGACGGGACGAAGGCGATCAGCGCCAGCACGGTCCCGAGCACGACCCCCCTTCCGGCTCCCTGCTTTCCGCGGCGCGTTGCGGGTCTCGGCGTCTCAGCTGTGACGGACATGCCTCTCCTGACGTACGGCTCCTGCGGTGCCCTGCGGCAAGCCGGCCACCGCGCTCGGCCACCATCCAAGTTCCGTGCGGGGACGATGGCGTCACGGGTCAGGGACCTGCCGGGGAACCCTCGGCAACATCCACACCCGGTCGGGGGCACGGGCTGTGGCCGGCATGGAGTGCCGACGGAGTCACTCGCGCGGCTGCCGCGCGACAGAGATGACGGCCCCCCATGGTTCAGGCGCGCCCCGCGCTCGGTGGCCGCGTCGAGGTGGGCCGTCGCCGACGCCCTCACTCCGGTGCGCCGGGCGTCACCCACTACAAGCGCAGGAACGAAGTGGAGCAGACAATCAACCACCTCAAGAAGGGAGGTGCATCGGTTCGTCGCGTCATCACGGGAAGTTTGCCGCAGCGCCAGAGGGGTTGTCGAGAAGTTGAAGAGCGGCACCGTCGAGTGCTGGGGAGCTGCCGTGTGCAACGACGGCCTGGCAAGATCTGCCGGACAGTCATCCGCCGGTCAGTCCCTCATAGTGCTTGGTTAGGTTCTGGTTCTGCTGGTCGGCAGGGGTCGGCCACAAGTGGTGCAGATGATGGGAGCCTCCCCGGGGCCGACCGTCAGCCGGTGGTCAGGCCGAAGATCACGATGAACGCCAGCCAGCAGACCACCACCACTGCAACGCCTGCCACATCAATGCGGAGGGATCGCGCCCGGCCGGGCATCAGCCAGAAGGCGAGAGCTCTGTTCACCAACGGCATCAACAGCCAGGTCAGGATGGACACGCTCAACACGTTCGAGATGAACAGGGCGAGATATCCGGGCATGCCGAGAGCATCAAGCTGGGAGCCCACCGTGAGGTTGAGGATCTCGACGGTGGGATAGAGGGCCAGCACCACTGACATGGCCTGCTTCCAGTTGGGCGGAACACCTTCTTCCGCACCCTGCTCGAAGCGGAACCAACTGCCGAACGCGGAGCCGACCTTGCGCACATCGTAGGAGACGAAGGCGTCTCGCCCCTCGTCGAGGAGCTTGCGGCGTGTGGTGGATTCAAGCCACTCGTCCAGGTGTTGCCGGGTGTCGAAGCGGAAGGCGGTGACCCACTTGTCCTGGACGCCCTTCACGGGCCGGAACAACTCCGAGCCCATGAAGCCGGGGAACTTCCGCTGGGCTGTCAGGATCTTCTCCTGCCAACTCATGAACGCCCGCTCCTGGTCAGGCCGCACGTCGTGCGAGATCACGGCAGTGACGGCGTCATGGATCGGAGTGCCACCCGCGAGGACTTCCTGTGTGGGGGGCTCCTCGAACAGGGCGCGGCCTTGTTCGAGGAGTTCGCGGCGCGTATCGGAGTCCAGCCACGCGGTCAGCTGATCCAGGTGGGAGAAGCGAAAAACAACGACCCACTCATTTCCCTCGGTGGACGTCGGCGGGTATTGCTCCGTGTCCTCGAACCCGGCGAATTCACCTGCGACCTCGTTCGTTCGATCCTGCCACCGCCGGTAGTCGTCTTCACATCCCGGACGGACCTTCTGGGAGGTCACGACGGTCGCGCTGTCGTCGTGGGAGCCAGGGGTTGCACGGGCACTCACGCCTTTTATATTAGATAAAAGGGGTACTTGGCGCAAATGTAAGGTCCGATCGGAGGCGCTGACATGGGACAAAAGGAATTCCTGGCCGAAGCGGCGCAACTGGCCACCGAATCTGTGGAGAACGGCTGGGGAGGCCCCTTCGGCGCGGTGATTGCCCATGACGGTGAGATCATCGCTCGCGGACAGAACCGCGTGCTGCTCACGGCGGACCCCACCGCGCATGGCGAGGTCGAGGCCATCCGCAAGGCGATTCAGTTCCTCAACCCCGATGCCCCAACGGTCTCCGAAGAGCGCCAGAACGAGTACACACTGGAGTTGGTCCCTCGCCCCGAGGGCTCACCGGACATCTTGCCGGAGCGTGCTCGCATGCTCCAGGGATGCTCGATCTACACCAGCGGAGCGCCCTGTCCGATGTGCATGAGCGCTATCTACTGGGCGCGGATCGACGCTGTCTACTACAGCTGCGACTGGAAAGCCACCGAGGAGATCGGGTTCAGTGACGACTTCCAGTACGCCGACTTCCAGCGGCCCTCCGACCAGCGGAGCATAACCATCCAGCAGATGTACCCGGAGTTGGGTGCCAAGGCCTACCAGGCGTGGAGGGAAAAGCCGAACCACCATCCATACTGACCGACGGTCAATATCGGTCAGTGTTCCTGGGCCGTAGGGCGCACCATGATCTCGTTGATCGCGACGTGCGCGGGCTGAGTGATCACGAAGGTGATGGCACGGGCAACGTCTTCGGCACGCAGCCAAACGTTCTGCGGTATGCCGCGGGCGGCAGCGGAGCCGGGGCCGGTCGCCATCTCCGTCGCCGTCATGCCCGGTTCGATCAGCCCCACCCGGATGCTCCTTCCGGTCACCTCCTGACGCAGGGCCTCGCTGAACGCCCCCACCGCGTGCTTCGTCGCCGAATAGATGCCATTGTTCTTCCGCACCACCCGGCCTCCGACCGAGCTGACGTTCACAAGGTCAGCGATCCCTCGGGGGCCGTCCGCTGCCGCGCGGAGCAGGTGGGGCAAAGCCGTCTGTGACATGTGCAGGACGGCGTTGAAGTTCAGATTGACCATCCGCTCCCAGTCGGCGGGGTTGCCCTCCTCGACGGGGCCCATGGCCACGTAACCGGCGTTGTTCACGAGCACGTCCAACCGCGCGAAGCGATCCACGGCGTCCTCGACGGCCCGACGTGCCTGCACTGCGTCTGCGAGGTCAGCGGTGAGAACGCTGCACGAGCCACCCCGCTCACGGATCAGTGTGGCCAGTTCCTCCAACCGCCCCGTACGCCGGGCGACCACTGTCACAGCGGCGCCCTGTCGCGCCAGCGACAAGGCGGTGGCCGCACCGATGCCGCTGGACGCACCGGTCACCAGCGCCGCACATCCCGCCAATGGCGCATCGCCATCGGCGGCGCCGGCGTCTGCCGCCGCAACGCCGTGATCCGCGGCTTCCGTGCGCCCGGCGTTCGGATCCCTCACGTTCATGACCGCCCTTCACAGGGTCATCCCGCCCAAGGCAAGCTGAGGGGGCGCGATCCTCACACCGCCGCCTGTCGGCGAGGTGCCGCCTCCTCTTCGCAGCTTGCACCATATGGTCCCGGACCGCCTCTCAGCGTGCCCTCGGAAGAGGCCCCCTCGTTCGAATTGCGGCTTCCGTGTCCCGAGCCAGCAGCACGTATGCGGGGACCAGCCGGTTCTTCGCCCTCCCCATGGACGCGGGCACCACACCGGATCCGCGCCCGGTGTTCGTCGTCTGCCTGCACCTGGAAGCCGTCACCTTGGACCCCCACCCCGACCGAGGGCTCGACGAGCTGCTGCAGTACGGCGCGGCGGGACACATCTACTGTGGCTGGGTCCCCTTCGTCTGAGCGTCAACCTCCCTACCAGGGCGTCGACTTGGCTCCACTCCACCCCACCCCGGCGCCGGGGTGGCCGGTGCCGGGATGCCGTACAAGAACGGCGTAACGACGGGCCCGCGGAGCATCGCACGACGTGACGCGGGCCGGTCGACTGTCGGTAAAACCCCAGGTCAGCCCAGCTTCCGGAACAGCCCCTCCTGTACCACGGACACGATCAGTTGCCCTTCGAGGTTGTAGATGCGGCCCCGGGCCAGGCCACGGCCGCCCACGGCGATCGGCGACTCCTGGTCGTACAGGAACCACTCGTCCGCGCGGAACGGCCGGTGGAACCACATCGCGTGGTCCAGCGACGCCATGTCGAAACCGCGTGGACCCCAAAGGGGTTCCACCGGGATGCGGACCGCGTCCAGGAGGGTCATGTCGCTTGCGTACGTCAGGGCGCAGGTGTGCACCAGCGGGTCGTCGCCCAGCGGCCCGACCGCCCGCATCCACACCGCACTGCGCGGCTCGGCGTTCTCGATCTCGTCCTGGGTCCAGCGCAGCCGGTCCACATAACGGATGTCGAAGGGCTGACGCCGTGCCATGCGCTCCAACTGCTCGGGCAGCGCGCCCAGATGCTGCTTGATCTCCTCGGCGATTGTCGGCAGCGACTCGGGGTCCGGCACCTCACGGGCCGGCGGCAGCTGGTGCTCGAAGCTCCCCTCTTCGGGCTTGTGAAAGGAGGCGGTCAGATTGAAGATCGTGCGGCCCTGCTGCACGGCGGTGACCCGCCGGGTGGTGAACGACCGCCCGTCCCGGACCCGCTCGACCTGGTACACGATCGGCACCCCCGGGCGGCCCGGACGCAGGAAGTACGCGTGCAGCGAGTGCACCGGCCGGTCGCCCTCCGTGGTGCGCCCGGCGGCGACGAGGGCCTGGCCGGCCACCTGGCCGCCGAAGACCCGCTGCAGGGACTCCAGTGGGCTGCGCCCGCGGAATATGTTGACCTCGATCTGCTCCAGGTCGAGCAGGTCGACGAGGCTCTCGGCGGGGTTGGTCGTCATGTCCTGGATTCTCCCGTGCTCACAGCTGACCGACGTCGGTGACCTTGACGACTGCGCGTCCCTCGGCGTCGGAGGCCGTGAGGTCGACCTCCGCGCTGATGCCCCAGTCATGATCGCCGCCCGGGTCGGCGAAGGTCTGGCGGACCCGCCACAGCCCGTTCTGCGGCTCCTCCTCGATCATCAGCAGCCGGGGACCACGTGCGTCCGGGCCGGTGCCCAGCTCCTCGTACTCGTCCCAGTACTTGTCCATCGCCTCGCCCCACCGCTCGGCGTCCCAGCCGGCCTCCGCGTCCATCTCGCCGAGTGCGTCGATCTGGTCGAGGGCGGCGAGTTCCACGCGGCGGAACATGGCGTTGCGGACGAGGACTCGGAAGGCGCGCGCGTTGGCGGTGACGGGCTTGACCTGGTCGGCCTTCTCCTGGGCCTCCTCGGCGGTCATCTCCTCCGGGTTGGCGAGCTGCTCCCACTCGTCGAGGAGGCTGGAGTCGACCTGGCGCACCATCTCACCGAGCCAGGCGATCAGGTCCTCCAGGTCGTCCGACTTGAGGTCGTCGGGGACGGTGTGGTCGAGGGTCTTGTAGGCACTGGCCAGGTAGCGCAGCACGATGCCCTCGGTGCGGGCGAGCTCGTAGAAGGACACGAACTCGGTGAAGGACAGCGCCCGTTCGTACATGTCGCGGATGATGGACTTCGGTGACAGCGGATGGTCGCCCACCCAGGGGTGGCTCTTGCGGTACGTGTTGTACGCATGGAAGAGGATCTCCTCCAGCGGCTTGGGGTACGACACGTCCTGGAGCCGCTCCATGCGCTCCTCGTACTCGACGCCGTCCGCCTTCATCGCGGCCACGGCCTCGCCGCGCGCCTTGTTCTGCTGGGCGGCGAGGATCTGCCGGGGATCGTCCAGGGTGGACTCGACCACGGACACCATGTCGAGGGCGTACGAAGGGGACTCGGGGTCCAGCAGCTCGAAAGCGGCGAGGGCGAACGTCGACAGCGGCTGATTGAGCGCGAAGTCCTGCTGGAGATCGACCGTCAGACGGACGATTCGGCCGGTGGCGTCCGGCTCGTCGAGCTTCTCCACGATTCCGCCGTCGAGGAGGGAGCGGTAGATGGCGATGGCACGCCGGATGTGCCGCAGCTGCTGCTTGCGCGGCTCGTGGTTGTCCTCCAGAAGCCGCCGCATCGCTTCGAAGGCGTTGCCCGGGCGCGCGATGACCGACAGCAGCATCGTGTGCGTGACCCGGAAGCGGGACGTGAGGGGTTCCGGCTCGGAGGCGATGAGCTTCTCGAAGGTGTTCTCCGTCCAGCCGACGAAGCCCTCGGGCGCCTTCTTGCGGACCACCTTGCGGCGCTTCTTGGGGTCGTCGCCGGCCTTGGCGAGCGCCTTCTCGTTCTCGATGACGTGCTCGGGAGCCTGGGCCACCACGAAGCCAGCCGTGTCGAAGCCGGCGCGCCCGGCCCGCCCCGCGATCTGGTGGAACTCCCGGGCACGGAGGGTCCGTACCCGGTTGCCGTCGTACTTGGTCAGGGCGGTGAACAGCACCGTGCGGATGGGTACGTTGACGCCGACGCCGAGGGTGTCCGTGCCGCAGATGACCTTCAGCAGACCGGCCTGGGCCAGTTTCTCCACCAGGCGCCGGTACTTGGGCAGCATGCCGGCGTGGTGCACACCGATGCCGTGCCTTACGTATCGCGACAGGTTGCGGCCGAACTTGGTGGTGAAGCGGAAGTTGCCGATCAGTTCGGCGATCTCGTCCTTCTCCTCCCGCGAGCACATGTTGATGCTCATCAGCGCCTGCGCCCGCTCCACGGCCTGCGCCTGGGTGAAGTGCACGATGTAGACGGGAGCCTGTTTGGTCTCCAGCAACTCCGTGAGCGTCTCCGTGAGCGGGGTGAGCTGATACTCGTAGGAGAGGGGGACGGGCCGGGTCGCCGAGCGGACCACCGAGGTGGGGCGGCCGGTGCGGCGGGTGAGGTCCTTCTCGAACATCGAGACGTCGCCGAGCGTCGCCGACATCAGGATGAACTGCGCCTGCGGCAGCTCAAGGATCGGGATCTGCCAGGCCCAGCCGCGGTCGCCTTCCGCGTAGAAGTGGAACTCGTCCATCACGACCTGGCCGACGTCGGCGTCCTTGCCGTCGCGCAGGGCGATCGACGCGAGCACCTCGGCGGTGCAGCAGATGACGGGCGCGTCCGCGTTCACGGAGGCGTCGCCGGTCAGCATGCCGACGTTCTCGGTGCCGAAGAGCTTGCACAGCTCGAAGAACTTCTCCGAGACCAGAGCCTTGATCGGCGCCGTGTAGAAGGTGACCTCGTCCCGGGCGAGCGCCGCGAAGTGGGCACCCGCGGCGATCATGCTCTTGCCGGAACCGGTGGGCGTCGACACGATCACGTTGGCCCCGGAGACCACCTCGATCAGCGCCTCCTCCTGGTGCGGATAGAGGGTGAGACCGCGCTCCTGGGCCCACGACTCGAAGGCGTCGAACAAGGCGTCGGGGTCGGCGGTCTGCGGCAGCTGATCGATGAGGGTCACGCACCCATCTTGCCTGCCGTCCCGCCCGATGGGGGAATCGGCTGCGAGTGCAAAGATCATCAACGCTACGCTGTGGCGCCGACGAAGCGTCAGAGCACACTGACAACTGGGCAGCGGCACAACAGGAATGGGGCGGGATGCGGCCATGATGGGACCAGCACACTCACTGTCGGGGGCCGCGGCCTGGCTCGGAGTCGGGGCGGCCGCCGCAGCGGCAGGGCACACGATGCCCTGGCCGGTCCTCCTGGTCGGCTCGCTGGTCTGTGCCGGGGCGGCGCTCGCCCCGGACCTGGACCACAAGGCGGCCACCATCTCGCGGTCCTTCGGTCCTGTCTCGCGCTGGCTGTGCGAGATCGTCGACAAGCTCTCGTACGCCGTCTACAAGGCGACGAGGAAGCCGGGCGACCCGCGTCGCACCGGCGGGCACCGGACGTTGACGCACACCTGGCTGTGGGCGGTGCTGATCGGTGCGGGCTTCGCCGTCGCCGCGATGGCCGGGGGCCGGTGGGCGGTGCTGGCCATCCTCTTCGTGCACATGGTGCTCGCCATCGAAGGGCTGCTGTGGCGTGCGGCCCGGCCGAGCAGCGACGTCCTGGTGTGGCTGCTGGCCGCCACCAGCGCCTGGATCCTCGCGGACATACTCGACCAGCCGGGCAGCGGGGCGGACTGGCTGTTCACCGAGCCGGGTCAGGAGTACCTGTGGCTCGGGCTGCCCATCCTCCTCGGCGCCCTGGTGCACGATCTCGGGGACGCGCTGACGATCTCCGGCTGCCCGATCCTGTGGCCCATACCCGTGGGCCGCAAGCGCTGGTACCCCGTGGGCCCGCCGAAGGCCATGCGGTTCCGTGCCGGAAGCTGGGTCGAGCTGAAGGTGCTGATGCCGGTGTTCATGCTTCTCGGTGGAGTGGGCTGCGCGGCGGCGCTGAACTTCATCTGAGCGCTGAAACTCATCTGAGTGAGGGGCACGAGCGGGCGGTACGGACCGACGGGACGCGGCACGGCCGGGGCGCCCCGGACTCACTCCCGGGCCCGCCGGCTCCAGCGTGACCGCCGGGCACCCGAAGGCCTGGGCCCCAGCCCGGGCCCCGGGCCGTCTCAGGCCGTGCCACCACCCCCGTAACGCCGCTCGAACCGGGCGACCCGGCCCTCCGAGTCCACGGTCCGTGCCTTGCCCGTGTAGAAGGGGTGGCTCTCCGAGGAGATCTCGACATCCACGACCGGGTACGTCTCGCCGTCGTCCCACTCGATGGTCTGATCGCTGGTGGCGGTCGACCGGGTGAGGAAGGCGTATCCGGCGGCGCGGTCGCGGAAGACCACGGGGCGGTAGTCGGGGTGCTTGTCCTGCTGCATGGTGCTCCTTCGTGGGAGGGCGGCGTCAGCCGGACGGGTTTTCCTCGTCGACGATGTGCATCGCGGCCTCCTCGGCCGACGCCGCCGCACCGTCGATGCCCACATCGGTGGCGACCAGCCCGCTCTCCTCGTCCTCGTGCGCGCCCTCGTCGGGGGCGACGAGACGGCCGGAGCGGACGTCCCCCACCTCGTTGTCCAGAGGTTCGCCGTCGGTGCCCTGGCAGTCGCCGATGTCGTCCCCGTCGGGGGTTCGGATGTCCGGCTGTTCTTCCGAGAGCCGCTGCTCCAGAGTCTCGCCCTGTTGACGTTCGGCGGCGGTCACACCGATACGTTCCACCGCCCACGGCCGCTCCGGCGGTGACCAGCCCCGATCGAGCGGATCGGCGACCCCGTCCGACTCCAGAGTGTCCTCGGAGTCCAGCAACCCGGAGTCTTCCTGAATGTCGGATGCGTCGGGCTGGTAGACGTCGTCCCCCCATCCCTCGGTGTTGTCCACGGCTTCCTCCAGTCGGTGGGGCGGAGCCCGGTGCCACCTCTCCAGCGTTCCACCCGGCTTCGGCACCGTGCAACGGCAGCGACCACGGCTTTTCGGTGGTGCCGGGCAGGTGGCCGGGCGCCACCGGCCCGGCAGGACCGGCGGCCCGCCCACCTGCCCGGCACGCGCCCGCCCGCCGACCCGCACGGACCGCGTGCGTCCCGCTCCGACTCGCCTGCCCGCCCGGCGGGCACGGCACCGACTCCGATGCCGTGCTCCGGTCCCGTCACAGTCCCGTCACCCGTGCCAGGACCTCCACAGCGCCGCGTACGCGCCGTCCGCCGCGACCAGCTGGTCATGGCTGCCCAGCTCGGTGATGCGGCCGTTCTCGACGACGGCGATGACGTCGGCGTCGTGCGCGGTGTGCAGGCGGTGGGCGATGGCGACGACGGTGCGGCCGTCGAGGACGCGGGCGAGGGAGCGTTCGAGGTGGCGGGCCGCGCGAGGGTCGAGGAGCGAGGTGGCCTCGTCCAGGACCAGCGTGTGCGGGTCGGCCAGGACCAGCCGGGCCAGCGCGATCTGCTGGGCCTGCGCGGGGGTCAGCGTGAGCGCGCCCGAGCCGACCTCGGTGTCGAGGCCCTCGTCCAGGGCGCGTGCCCAGCCGTCGGCGTCGACCGCGCCGAGGGCTGCCCAGAGCTCGGCGTCCTGTGCGCCCGTGCGGGCCAGCAGGAGGTTGTCGCGCAGGGAGCCCACGAAGACGTGGTGTTCCTGGTTGACGAGGGCCACGTGGGAGCGGATGTCCTCGGCCGGCATGCGGGACAGTTCGGCGCCGCCGAGGGTGATGCGGCCGTTCCGGGGCGCGTAGATCCCGGCGAGCAGCCTGCCCAGGGTGGACTTGCCCGCGCCGGACGGGCCGACCAGGGCGAGCCGGGTGCCCGGGGCGACCTCCAAGGAGACCTTGCGCAGGACGTCGACGTCCGCGCGGTAACCGAAGTGGACCTTGTCGGCGTGCACGTGGCGCCCGTCGGGGGTGACGGAAGCGTCACCGGCGTCCGGCTCGATGTCGCGCACGCCCACCAGCCGGGCCAGTGACACCTGCGCGACCTGCAGCTCGTCGTACCAGCGCAGGATCAGGCCCACCGGGTCGACGAGCATCTGTGCGATGAGCGCGCCCGTCGTGAGCTGGCCGATCCCGATCCACCCCTGCAGTACGAACACACCGCCGATCATCAGGACCGAGCCGAGGACCGTGACATGCGTGATGTTGATGACGGGGAAGAGCACCGAACGCAGCCAGAGCGTGTAGCGCTCCCACGCCGTCCACTCCTGGATGCGGCGCTCCGACAGCGCGATGCGGCGCTCGCCGAGCCGGTGCGCCTCGACGGTGCGGCCGGCGTCCACGGTCTCCGCGAGGACGGCGGCGACGGCGGCGTACCCGGCGGCCTCCGACCGGTAGGCGGAGGGCGCCCGCTTGAAGTACCAGCGACAGCCCACCACCAGCAGCGGCAGGGCCACCAGCACGACGGGCGCAAGCGGCGGTGCGGTCACGGCGAGCCCACCGAGCAGCAGTCCCGCCCACACCACACCGATCGCGAGCTGCGGCACGGCCTCGCGCATCGCGTTGGCGAGCCGGTCGATGTCCGTGGTGATCCGGGACAGCAGGTCACCCGTCCCCGCCCGCTCCAGCACGCCCGGCGGCAGCCCCACCGACCGTACGAGGAAGTCCTCGCGCAGATCGGCCAGCATCCGCTCGCCCAGCATGGCCCCGCGCAGCCGCACCTGCTGCACGAACACGGCCTGGACGACGAGGGCGGCGAGGAACAGCCCGGCCGTGAGCTCCAGGTGCAGCTCACGGGCACCGTCGGAGACACGCTCGACGAGCCCGCCGAGCAGCCACGGCCCCGCCATCGAGGCCACCACGGCGACCGTGTTCACGGTGACGAGCAGGACGAAGGCACGCCGGTGCCGGCGGAACAGCTCGGTCACATAGGCGCGTACGGTCGCGGGCGCGCCCACGGGCAGGGTGCTCGCCGTGGTCGGGGCGGCCGGGTCGTACGCCGGTGGCGCCACGCCGATCATGCTGACTCCTCGATCTCTTCCAGTACGCCGCGCGCAGCAGGGCCGTGTACGGCGGCGGTTTCCTCGCCGTGCGGGACGGCTTCCGCCGCCCGCTCCTTGTCCACGGCCTCGCGCAGCGCGGCCTCGTCATCGGTCTCGCGGGTCACGACCGCCCGGTACCGGGAGTCGCTGCGCACCAGCTCGCGGTGCACGCCGACGGCCAGGACCTCTCCGTCGTGCACCAGCACGACCCGGTCGGCACGGTCCAGAAGCAGCGGAGAGGACGTGAACACGACCGTCGTACGGCCCGCGCGCAGCGACCGGACGCCCTCGGCGATCCGGGCCTCGGTGTGCGAGTCGACGGCGGACGTCGGCTCGTCCAGGACGAGCACTTCCGGGTCCGTGATCAGTGACCGAGCCAGCGCGAGCCGCTGCCGCTGGCCGCCGGACAGGGACCGGCCACGCTCGGTGATCCGCGTGTCCAGCGGGTCCTCGGCATCCATCGACCCCTGGGCGAGCGCGTCCAGGACGTCTCCGCACTGCGCTGCGGCCAGCGCCTTGTCGGCGCTCACCTCGCCCGAGGCGGGCACGTCGAGCAGCTCGCGCAGCGAACCGGACAGCAGCACCGGGTCCTTGTCCTGGACCAGGACGGCCGTACGGGCGTGCGAGAGCGGCAGTTCGTCGAGCGGTACGCCGCCCAGCAGGACTGACGTGCTCTCCTCGGCCGGATGCCCGCCCAGCCGCTCCGCCAGCAGCCCCGCCGCGTCCGGGTCACCGCACACCACCGCGGTGAGCCGGCCGACGGGGGCGAGGAGCCCGGTCACGGGGTCGTACAGGTCGCCGGACGGTACGAGGGCCTCCCGCGACCCGTCGGTGTCCGTGGCGCGCTTGAGCGACAACACCCGGGCGGCCCGTTTGGCGGACGGCCGTGAGAAGGAGTACGCCATCGCGATCTCCTCGAAATGCCTCAGCGGATACGTCAGCAGCATGACCGAGCTGTACACGGTGACGAGTTCACCTACGGTGATCCGGCCCTCGCGGGCCAAGTGCACGCCGTACCAGACGACCGCGATCATCAGCAGACCGGGCATCAGCACCTGAATCGCGGAGATGAGGGCCCACATGCGGGCGCTGCGCACGGCCGCGTGGCGGACCTCCTGCGAGGCCCGGCGGTAGCGTTCCAGGAACAGCTCTTCGCCGCCGATGCCGCGCAGTACCCGTAGACCCGCGACCGTGTCCGAGGCCAGTTCGGTGGCGCGGCCCGCCTTCTCGCGCTGGTGGTCGGCGCGCCGGGTCGCCTTGGGCAGCAGCGGCAGCACGGTGAGCGCGAGGGCCGGGACGCCCACGGCGACGACGATGCCGAGCGCCGGCTGGTAGACGATCAGGCCGACGCAGACCAGCACCACGGTGAGCGCGGCCGCGGTGAACCGTGACACGGCCTCCACGAACCAGCCGATCTTCTCGACGTCCCCCGTGGAGACCGCGACGACCTCACCCGCGGCCACCCGTCGTGTCAGTGCCGAGCCCAGCAGGGCCGTCTTGCGGGCGAGCAATTGCTGTACGCGGGCGGCAGCGGTGATCCAGTTGGTGACGGCGGACCGGTGCAGGAACGTGTCGCCCAGGGCGATTCCCGCAGCGCAGAGAACCATCAGCCCGCCGGTCTGCGCCAGCCGGGTACCGGAGCCGTCGACCACGGCCTGCACGGCGAGGCCGACACAGAACGGCAGCCCGCTCACGGCCAGGAAGTGCAGGAGCCCCCAGGCGAGGGCCTTGAACTGCCCACCGAGCTGGTTCCGGAAGAGCCACCGCAGGAATCGGGGTCCCGAGCGCGCGTCGGGCACACCCGGGTCGGGATACGGAAGGTCTTGAATCTGCATGACGTCCAGTGGCTCTAGTCAGGTGGGGGTGGGAGTGAGGGGGGAGGCGCCCGCGCGGACCCGGGCCACCGACCATGACGAGCGGTGGCCGCCGGCAGCGCAGGCCGACAACAAACCGTGAAAGGCTCGCGTCATTACGTGGTCGGAGGCAAACGATTTTCCTCCGCGAGGCAAAGTTCCGGCCCGCCCGCCCGCATATGGGTAGGAAGGCCGGGGGATGCGGGCAGACGTCCGCTGGGTGGTGCGACCATGGACGGCATGGGAACAGGCGGTGCGAGCGGCGCGATGCGCACGCGGGTCGCGGCAGTGGTCTGCGGCGTGATGGTGATGTCCCTGGCGGCATGCGGCGGTTCGGGCGGGGACGGCGGAGCCAAGGCGGACACGGGCCCAAGAGGCAAGGCCGCGCAGGCCAAGGCGCGCACCACCGACCTCAAGAGCATCCCGGACGTCAGTGACCGCTTGCAGAAGCAGATACCGGCCAACTCCCGCCAGGTGGTGGCCGTCTACGGCGAGGGCAAGGACGATGCCGACGCCACGATCGTGCTCTACACGAAGAGCGGCTCCACCTGGGACAAGACCCGCAGCTGGCAGGGTCACAACGGTAAGAGGGGCTGGACCGCGAACCACCGCGAGGGCGACAAGCGCAGCCCCGTCGGCGTGTTCTCGCTCAGCGACGCGGGCGGAGTCCTCGCCGACCCCGGCGCCAAGCTCCCGTACACGCGGTCCGCGTCCTTCCAGGCGCCGCGCTACTGGGCCAAGTCGCACTGGCACGACTTCGACTACGTCATCGCCATCGACTACAACCGAGTCAAGGGCACCTCGCCGAACGACCCCACCCGCCCCCAGGGCCAGTCGAAGGGCGGCAGTATCTGGCTGCACATGGACCACGGCAGCGGAACGTCCGCCTGCGTGAGCCTGTCCAAGCCGGGCATGGAGTACCTGCTGCGGACCCTCGACCCGGCCCAGCACCCCGTGATCGTGATGGGGGACAGGGCGGAGCTGAAGGCATGAGAGACCCGAAGGGGCATCGGGTGCTCATGTGACCTGAGGGCTCATTGCGGTCCGGGCCAACTCCCCGTAGAACACGGCCATGAGAAGCCGGATCATCATGTCCATGCTCGTCGGAGCGACCCTCCTGGCGAGCACCCTCCTCGGAGCGAGCCCCGCGCAGTCGGCCTCCTCCGCCGACATCCCCGCTGAGTTCGGCACCGACTGGCACGACCCGGTCACCGCCGCACCGCCGGTCACGAAGCCCGGCGGAACGTCCTGCGAAGTCACCGTCGCCGAGGCGCAGTTCAAGGACTTCACGCCGTACAAGGGGGAGTACGCGCCCCAGCGCGCATGCGGCGACCGCTGGAGCAAAGTCGTCCTCCGCCTCGACGGCAAGGTCAAGGGCCGCCAGTACGACCGCCTCGGCTACCTGCACATAGGCGGCGTCGAGGTCTTCCGTACGTCGACGCCGCAGCCCTCGCCCGACGGCATCGAGTGGTCCGTCGAGAAGGACATCACGCGCTACAGCGACACCCTGCGCACCACGCAGCCCGTGGAAATGCTCATCGGCAACGTTGTCGACGACACGTACACCGGCATCATCGACGTCAAGGTCACCCTGACCTTCTACGCGGGCGGGCCGGACGCGACGAAGACCCCTGACCGGGTCCTCACCCTCCAGGACGGCACCCTCACCACGCCCCGCAACAGCGAACGCATCGTCGCCGAGGTGTACGCCACCGGCTCCGGCGGCGGCTGCGAGGAGTACTGGTACCTGACGGTGCCCGACCCGGCGCCGTACTCCTGCAAAGCGGACGACGGGCCGTACCGCGAAGTGCAGATCTCGGTGGACGGTCAACTGGCGGGCATCGCCGCGCCGTTCCCCACCGTGTGGACCGGCGGCTGGTCCAACCCGTTCCTCTGGTACGTGGTTCCGGGCCCCCGCGCCTTCGACATCAAACCCGTCGAGTACGACCTCACCCCGTTCGCAGGGCTCCTCAACGACGGCCGCCCGCACCGGGTGGAGGTCTCGGTCGTCGGTGTCCCCGAGGGGCAGACGGGCTGGAGCACCCCGGTCAACGTCCTCGTCTGGCAGGACGCCAAGAGCAAGTACGTCAGTGGTGCGCTCACGAAGGTCAGGGCGGGTGACCTCGCCAACTCCTCGACCTATACACCGGGTTCCCAGCACCGCCTCGACACCGAGGGCGGCCACCGGCTGACGGTCGCCGGGTACGTGAACACCTCGCGCGGGCGGGTGGCGACCACCGTGAGTCGCGAGCTGACGAACACCTCCGTGCACACCTGGGCGGACGGGGAGAACCCCGACGCGCTGAAGGCGACCTGGACCGACAACGAGACGGTCACGGTGGAGGGGCACGGGCCGGCACGAACGACGCGGACGCACCGGACATACACGATGGACGGCACGACGACCCTTGGTGCGGGAGACCGGCTGCGGACCGTTCTGACCCTCGGCGACCGGGCGGCGACGACCGAGATGCGCGGCGGGCGGCGCGCCACCTGGTCCCGTCTCGACGACACCTACACGGGCGACGCCACGTATACGGCGAACGTGCCGCGCGACCAGCGTCATGCGGTCGGCACGACCAACGAGCGCTACCGGCTGTCCGGGTCCGGGGGCTGCTACGGCCGTTCTCTGGTCACCGTGCAGGGCATGCTGACGGAGGACAGGTACGGCTGCTGAGATGAAATGCGAGTGATGTGACGCCTGTTCGATGATTTACACGGCGGAAACGCGGGGGTCTTCTCCGCGAGTGGCACCTCCTCGATAGTGATCGCCGCGGAAGCACTTTTCCGCATGCCAGAAAGTCACACCGGAGGAGTACTCGTGCCGCAGTCCCTACCGTCCCTGCCGCGACGCGTCGCACGCATACTGCGTACCTCTCTGTTCGCCCAGGTCGCCGTCGCCCTGGTGCTCGGCATCGTCGTCGGGAGGTTGTGGCCGGACACGGCCACGACCTTCCAGCCGCTCGGCGACGGTTTTGTGCGCCTCATCAAGACAGTGATCTCGCCGCTCGTGTTCTGCGTGGTCGTCGTCGGTATCGCCAAGGCCGGAAATCTGAAGGCCTTCGGGCGGATCGGCCTCAAGGCCCTGATCTGGTTCGAGGTCGCCTCCACGGCCGCGCTGCTCATCGGCCTGATTGCCGCCAACGTCTTCGCCCCCGGCTCCGGCATGAACGTCGATCCGTCGAAGCTCGACGCCTCGGCGGTCGACGACAAGACCGCCGGGGGTGCGCTGCCGTCGACCACCGAGTTCGTCCTGAACGCGTTGCCGCAGAGCGCGATCGGCGCGTTCGCCGAGAACTCGCTGCTTCAAGTGCTCGTACTGGCCTGCCTCGTCGGTGCCGCCCTGCTCCACCTCGGTCACACCAAGGTCCCCGCGATCCTGCCGGCCATCGAGCAGGCCCAGGAGATCATCTTCGCGATCGTCGGCTTCGTGATGAAGCTGGCGCCGCTCGCCGTGTTCGGCGCGATGGTCCACCTGGTCGGCGAGTACGGCCTCGGGGTGATGGAGACATACGGCAAGCTCATCATCCTCTGCTACGCGGTCGCCGCGGTCTTCCTCGCCCTGCTCGCCGTCGCGCTGAAGCTGGTCACCGGGCTCAACCTGTGGAAGTTCGTGCGCTATACGCGTGAGGAGATGCTGCTCGCGCTGGGCACGGCCTCCAGTGAGACCGTCATGCCGCGCATGATGCAGAAGCTGCGCCAGGCGGGCGCCCGCGACGACGCCGTGGGCCTGGTGCTGCCCACCGGCTACTCCTTCAACCTCGACGGCGCCTCGATCTATCTCTCCATCGGCACGCTGTTCATCGCGCAGTCCGTGGGCGTGGACCTCAGCCTGAGCCAGCAGATCACCGTGATCCTGGTCCTCATGCTGACCAGCAAGGGCATGGCGGGCATCCCTGGTTCGGCCTTCCTCGCCCTCTCGGCCACCGCTTCCGCACTCGGTGCCATCCCCGCCGGCGCCGTCGCCCTCCTCCTCGGCGTCGACCGCATCATGGACGCGATGCGCGTCGCCACGAACCTGCTCGGCAACTGTGTCGCCGTGTTCGTGGTGTCGAAGTGGGAGGGAGCGCTCGACACGGTGCGGGCCAAGAAGATGCTCGACGGGGAGATCGCGTTCGTGGAGGAAGAGGACGCCACGGAGGGGGGCGCTGCCGAGGGCACGTCCGAGTCATCGGGTGGCGTGGCCGACTCTCCTGATCACGCTTCGAAGACTCCCGCCAACACCTGACCCGAGAGCGGTCGAGGGGCCCGCCGCGAGCACTTGGCGCCGGGCCTCACGCATGCCGTCAGCCCCTTGTCGGTGCAGACCCGATGCCCCCTTCATGTACGCGTTGCAGAGCAGGGCCCGTTCCACCTGGAGTGGTGTCGGCGCGGCCGACAGAGGGCCGGTCCGGTCGGCACGGCGACCCTCCAGGAGAAAGGCGAGCGGGCGGCGCCAGGCGTGCGCGCCGGCTCCTTCGCCGGTCAGCCGCGCCCGGCTCCGGTGGTCGTGTCCACCCCGTCGACGAGGGTGTTCAGCAGGTCGCCCAGTACGTCGCGTTGCTCGTCCGTCAGTGGGGCGAGGATCTCCTCCGCCGCCGCCCGGCGGGCGCCCCGCAGCTCTCGCAGGGCCGTGCGCCCCTCATCCGTCAGCTCGATCCGTATCACTCGGCGGTTGGAGGGATCGGGCACGCGGCGCACCCGCCCGCTCGCCTCCAGTCCGTCGACCAGCGTCGTCACGGCCCGGGGCACCACCTCCAGGCGTTCGGCCAGGTCGGCCATGCGTGGGGGTGAACCGTAGTGGGTGAGGGTGCGCAGCAGTCGGGACTGTGCCGGGGTGATGTCCAGTCCGGATCGCTCCAGGTGGCGCTTCTGGATGCGGTGCACGCGGCGGGTGAGCCGCAGCAATTGCTCGGCGAGCAGGCCGTCGGCGTCGGGGGTGCTCATGAGGGAACAATATCAGGACGATGTTCATTGTGAACATAGGTAACAATGAGCTATGCTCCGTCAGACCGCCTGATCCCTGTGTGTGGGGCCGGCCCGTTTCCGCGGGACCGGCCTTGCTGGTCGCGGGGGTCGCCCACACATCCCGTAGGAGCCCATGCGTCCCGACGAACCCGCCCCCTGGACACCACCCCGCACCGAGCCGGGGCAGCCGCGGCAGGTGCGCCGCATCCTGAAGCTCTTCCGTCCGTACCGCGGCCGCCTCGCCGTCGTCGGCCTGCTCGTCGGTGCCGCGTCACTGGTCTCGGTCGTCACGCCCTTCCTGCTCAAGGAAATCCTCGACACGGCGATCCCCGAGGGCCGGACGGGCCTTTTGTCCCTGCTCGCGCTCGGCATGATCCTCAGCGCCGTTCTCACCAGCGTCTTCGGCGTGCTGCAGACCCTGATCTCCACGACCGTCGGCCAGCGCGTCATGCACGACCTGCGCACCGCCGTCTACGGCCGGTTGCAGCGCATGTCGCTCGCGTTCTTCACCCGGACCCGCACCGGAGAGGTCCAGTCGCGCATCGCCAACGACATCGGCGGCATGCAGGCGACCGTCACCTCCACCGCCACCTCACTGGTCTCCAACCTCACCAGCGTCGTCGCCACGATCGTCGCGATGGTCGCCCTGGACTGGCGGCTGACCGTCGTCTCCCTGCTCCTGCTGCCGCTGTTCGTGTGGATCAGCCGTCGCGTCGGCGAGGAGCGCAAGAAGATCACAACCCAGCGCCAGAAGCAGATGGCCGTCATGGCCGCGACCGTGACCGAGTCACTGTCCGTCAGCGGTATCGTGCTCGGCCGCACGATGGGGCGCGCCGACTCGCTGACAAAGTCCTTCGCCGAGGAGTCCGAGGGCCTCGTCGATCTCGAAGTGCGGTCGAACATGGCCGGTCGATGGCGCATGGCCGTCATCTCGATCGTCATGGCCGCGATGCCGGCCTTCATCTACTGGACGGCGGGACTGGCTCTCCAGTTCGGCGGCCCGGCCGTCTCGATAGGGACGCTGGTCGCGTTCGTCTCTCTTCAGCAGGGTCTGTTCCGCCCTACCGTCAGCCTGCTCTCCACGGGCGTTCAGATCCAGACCTCACTCGCCCTCTTCCAGCGCATCTTCGAGTACCTCGACCTGCCCATCGACATCACCGAACCGGAGCGCCCGATCCACCTCGACCAGGTCAAGGGCGAGGTCCGGTTCGAGAACGTCGCGTTCCAGTACGACGACAAGAGTGGCCCCATACTCGACGGCATCGACATCACGGTCCCCGCAGGCGGCAGCCTCGCCGTCGTCGGCCCGACCGGCGCCGGCAAGTCCACGTTCAGCCACCTGGTGCCACGGCTGTACGACGTCACTGGCGGCCGTGTCACGCTTGACGGGGTCGACGTGCGCGACCTCGACTTCGACACGCTGGCGCGCGCGATCGGCGTCGTCTCCCAGGAGACGTACCTCTTCCATGCCTCCGTCGCCGACAACCTGCGCTTCGCCAAGCCGGACGCCACCGACGAGGAGTTGAGCGCGGCGGCGACGGCGGCCCAGATCCACGACCACATCGCGTCCCTGCCCGACGGGTACGACACGGTCGTCGGTGAGCGCGGCCACCGGTTCTCCGGCGGTGAGAAGCAGCGCCTCGCCATCGCGCGCACCATCCTGCGCGACCCGCCCGTGCTCATCCTGGACGAGGCGACCAGCGCCCTGGACACCCGTACGGAGCGTGCCGTACAGGAGGCCATCGACGCGCTCTCGGCCAACCGGACCACACTGACCATCGCCCATCGGCTGTCCACCATCCGTGGCGCCGACCAGATCGTGGTCCTGGACTCCGGCCGCGCTGTCGAACGGGGCACGCATGAGGAACTGTTGGAGCAGGGTGGGCGCTATGCGGCCCTCGTGCACCGGGATGCCCAACTGGAACCGACGCGATCGTGATGCCCTCGACCTCCTGAGGTGGACGAGATCGCGATACCTCCGCACCTGCGGGAAGCCAACAAGATCGTGAGACCCGGGAAACCGAGACACCCGGGAAGCCGAGAAACCTGAGACGCCCGAGACCCCGAGACCCCGAGACGCCGAGACGCCGAGACGCCGAGAAAGCGAAACGCCGAGACATCTGAGACACCCGAGATCTCGAGACGCTGAAGCGCCGAGACTCCGCGCCGTCGTGACGCTGAGTCATCGTGACGCCGATTGAAGCCGACAAAATGAAGATATGCCGGGTTTGTGGGCTTTTGGGGGTTACCGTGCCCGCATGCAGATCAACACTCCGCCACGGAGCAAGATTCGACTGACGCACCGGGGCCGGGTCGCCCTCATCGCGACCGGAGCCGTTGTGGCGGCCACCGCCGTGGCGGTGCCGCTGCTGAGCATCAGCGCCGGCGCCGGGCAGTCGCGCCCCACGTCCCTGGTGATCCCGGAGGGCTGGCGGGCGACTCAGGTCTACCAAGCCGTCGACAAGGCTCTCGCCCTGCCCGCAGGCACCACCAAGAAGTCCCTGGGCAAGGCCGGACTCAAGCTCCCGGCGGAGGCTCAGGGCAACCCGGAGGGCTACCTCTTCCCGGCGTCGTACTCCCTCGGCAAGAAGACGACCCCCGAGTCCCTGCTGTCGTCGATGGTCGACACTGCGAACCAGCGACTGAACGGAGGTCAGGTCACCGCCGGTGCGCAGCGCAACGCCCTGAACTTCTACCAGACGGTCACCATTGCAAGCATCGTCCAGGCCGAGGCCGCCACCAAGGCCGACATGAGCAAGGTGGCCCGGGTCATCTTCAACCGCCTGGAGCGCGGTATGCCATTGCAGATGGACTCCACCATCAACTACGCGCTGAACCGCTTCTCGGTGGACACCACCGAGAAGGAGACGAAGCTCAACAGCCCCTACAACTCGTACCAGCGCATGGGTCTGCCACCCACGCCTATCGCGAACCCCGGGGAGGAGGCGGTGCGCGCCGCGATCAATCCGGTGCCCGGTGACTGGCTCTACTTCGTCACGGTCAAGCCGGGCGACACCCGCTTCACGGCCAGCTTCGAGGAACATCAGCGGAACGTCGCGGAGTTCAACCGGAACCGGAAGAGCGCTCAGGCGACCAAGTGATCCCGCGCCGGGCCGTCACGCGGCGAGCGGCTCCTTGGCCAGCAGTCGCCTGATGTCCCGAACCGCCGCGCGTCCCGCCCGGTTGGCGCCGATCGTGCTGGCCGACGGCCCGTACCCCACCAGATGGATCCGAGGGTCGGCGACCACGCGGGTGCCCTCGACACGAATGCCGCCACCCGGCTC
The DNA here is from genome assembly GCF_009377235.1 of Streptomyces acidicola. Taxonomy (GTDB): domain Bacteria; phylum Actinomycetota; class Actinomycetes; order Streptomycetales; family Streptomycetaceae; genus Streptomyces; species Streptomyces acidicola. Next base: position 12,859 of record NZ_VMNX01000039.1, on the reverse strand, counting down.
GCGCAGCCGCAGCGGCGCCAGATGGTCGAGGGCGGCACGGAACCCGGTGGCCCACAGGATGACGTCGGCATCGACGCGCCGTCCGTCGTCCCACTCCACACCGTCCGGCGTGATGCGGTCGAACATCGGGAGCCGGTCGAGCGCCCCGTCCGCGATGCCCTGGCGGATCGCGTCGTTCAGCGGCAGCCCGGTCACCGACACCACACTCCTCGGCGGCAGCCCCTGCCGTACCCGCTCATCGACCAGTGCGACGGCCGCCCGCCCGGCCTCCTGGTCGAAGAGGCCCTCACGGAAGACCGGCGGACGCCTGGTCACCCATGTGGTCGCGGCGGCGTACGGGGCGATCTCCAGCAGATGCTGCGTACCGGACGCACCCCCGCCGACGACCACCACCCGCTGTCCGGCGAACTCCTCCGGTCCGGGGTACTGCGCCGTGTGCAACTGCCGCCCCCGGAACGTCTCCTGACCGGGATAGCGCGGCCAGAACGGCCGGTCCCAGGTGCCGGTCGCGTTGATCAGCGCCCGAGTCGACCAGGTCCCCGCCGAGGTCTCGACGAGCAGCCGCCCTCCCTCGCCCTCCCGTACCGCGCGCACGTCGACCGGTCGGCGTACCCGCAGGTCGAAGGTCCGCTCGTATGTGTCGAAATACTCCGAGACGACCTCGGACGACGGGCGCGCCGGGTCCGCGCCCGTCAGTTCCATGCCGGGCAGCGCGTGCATCCCGTGCACCTTGCCGTACGTCAGCGACGGCCAGCGGAACTGCCAGGCGCCGCCCGGACGCGGCGCGTGGTCCAGCACCACGAAGTCCCGCTCCGGCTCGAAACCGGTGCGCCGCAGGTGATAGGCGCCGGCCAGTCCTGCCTGTCCGGCGCCTATCACCACGGCGTCGACGTCTCGTACCCCGGTATTGTTCACGCTTCTACCAACCGCGCCGGGGCCATGGATCTTCCCGGACGCGACCCCGAGCCTCCCGGAGCGACGAAGGCCGGGCAACGACCGTGGCCGGTCACCGAGGCCAGTCATCGACCGAGTCCGGTCAGCGACCGCTTGCGACCAGCAGCGGCGCGCCACCCCCGGCCGTCGTGCTCGTGCCGGAGAGCAGCCCCCGAGCCGCCAGGTCCGGGATCACGCCCTCCCCGAACCAGTACGCCTCCTCCAGATGCGGATAGCCGGAGAGCACGACGTGCTCGATACCCAGGGCGTGGTACTCCTCGATCCGGTCGGCGACCTCTGCATGGCTGCCCACGAGCGCGGTGCCCGCGCCGCCGCGGACCAGCCCCACGCCCGCCCACAGGTTCGGCGAGATCTCCAATTCGTCCCGCGAACCACCATGCAGGGCCAGCATGCGCTGCTGGCCCACCGACTCGCTGCGCCCGAGCGCCGACTGCGCCGCCGCGATCGTGTCCGCGTCGAGGTCGCCGAGCAGGCGGTTCGCCGTCGCCCACGCCTCGGCCGACGAGTCGCGCGAGATGGTGTGCAGCCGGATGCCGAACCGGACCGTGCGCCCCTGCTCCTCGGCGAGCGCGCGGATCCAGTCGATCTTCTCGTTGACCTGGGCCGGAGGCTCGCCCCAGGTCAGATAGACGTCCGCGTGCCGGGCCGCGACCGGCCCCGCGGCCGGCGACGAGCCACCGAAGAAGATCTGCGGCACCGGGTCCGGCGGCAGCGCGGTCAGCCCGCCCTCGACCCGGTAGTGCGCGCCGTCGAAGTCGAAGGGCTGCCCGCGCCACACGCCTCGTACGACTGAGAGGAACTCGTCCGTACGGGCGTACCGCTGGTCGTGGTCCAGATGGTCACCGAAGCGACGCTGCTCGGACGAGTCGCCCCCGGTGACGACGTTGAGCAGCAGCCGGCCGCGCGTGACGCGCTGATACGTCGCCGCCATCTGCGCGGCGAGCGTCGGTGAGATCACTCCCGGCCGGAACGCGGCCAGGAACTTCAGCCGCTCGGTGTGCTGGGCGAGCGCGACCGTCGTCAGCCAGGCGTCCTCGCACCAGGTGCCCGTCGGCGTCAGTACCGCCTCAAAACCCAACTGCTCGGCGGCCTTGGCTATCTGGGCGAGGTACTCGATGTCCGGGGCACGCACTCCGCGAACCCGGAGGGCGGCGTCGACGTTGTTCGGCGTGTACGCGTGCCGGTCGACGAGAGTGCGTCCGTCACCGCCCGTCGGCAGAAACCAGTGAAGGTGAAGGGACATCATGATTCCTTGTAGACACGGGGCTTGGCGGTGGACGGCGGCAGGTCGCCGTTGTAGCGCGTGTCGACGAACGTCCCGAAGTCCACCTCGCGCGGGATCAGCTTCAGGCTGGTGAACGCGTCCGCGATTCTCTGCTCGGAGGCGATCAGCGGCTCGTCGACCGCGACTGCGACACGGGAGGCGTTGGTGCGCTTCACCGAGGCCAGCGCCACCTCGTACGGCAGGCCCGTGTCCTTGGCCCATTCCGTCGCCCACTCCTCCGGGTGGTCGTAGACCCAGGCGTAGGCACGGCGCAGCCGCTCCAGGTAGTCCTCGATGGCGGCGGACTTCTTCCTGTCGTTGAGCGCGGTCGGCGCCGCCACCTGGAACGAGAGACCGTTGGTGACGCCCTCGCCGGTCGTCAGGATGCGTCCCTGCTTGGCCTGGAGCACCTGTGAGGTGTACGGGTCCCACACCGCCCACGCGTCGACCTTGCCGGAGGTGAACGCGGCGAGCGCGTCGGCCGGCTGGAGGTACTTGACCTGGACGTCGCTGAACGTCAGTCCGGCCTTCTTGAGGGAGGCGACGAGCTGGTAGTGCGCGGACGAACCCTGGGCCACCGCGATGGACCTGCCCCTGAGCTCAGCGGGCTTCGTCAGCTTCGACCCTTCGGGTACGAGGATGGCGTCGCCCTTGGAGGTGCCGTGCCAGGCGGCCACGACCTTGATTCTTGAGTTGGCCCCGGCCGCGAAGACCGGCGGGGTGTTGCCGACGCCGCCGATGTCGACGGCCTTGGCGTTGACTGCCTCCAGCAGCGGCGGCCCGGAGGTGAAGGTGGACCACTTGATCTCGTAGTCGAGGTTCTTGAGTTCTCCGGCGGCCCGCAGGATGGCCTCGGAACCACCCTTCTGGTCACCGACGTTGAGGGTGAGGGAGCCCTTGCCGTCGGTCCCGTCGCCGGCCGAGGTCTCGGCTGCCGAGGTGCCGCCGCAGGCGGAGAGCAGGAGGGCCAGGGGGACGAGCAGGACGGCGGGGAGGAGACGTCGTCGCATGGGGGTTCCGTTCGGTAGGTACGGAGTGAGGGTTTTGGCGGAGGCCCGGCGTCCCGGGGGCCAGGGCCGGGGCCCGGAGGCGAACAACTGGTGCGTGGTGTATCTGTTTGTGGGGGAGGGGAGTTCAGGCGGCGTCGGCCGCGTTGTCGACGCCGAGGCGTTCGAGCAGCCGGCCGCGCAGCTCGGCGAAACGGGGATCGGTGACGTCGCGGGGGCGCTCCAGCTCGACCGCCGTCTCGTAGGCGATGACCCCCTCGTCCATCACCAGGACGCGGTCCGCCAGCAGGACGGCTTCCTCGACGTCGTGCGTGACGAGCAGCACCGCGCAGCCGCGCCGCTGCCACAGTTCGCCCACCAGGCGCTGGGCCTTGATGCGGGTGAGGGCGTCCAGCGCGCCGAACGGCTCGTCGAGCAGCAGGAGGTCGGGCTCGCGGACCAATGCCCTTGCCAGTGACGCGCGTTGGGCCTCACCGCCGGAGAGTGTCTTCGGCCAGGCACCCGAGCGGTGGCTCAGGCCGACTTCCTCCAGCGCCTGATCGGCGACTGCGCGTTCGGGCTTGCCCGGCAGACCGAGCAGTACGTTGCGCCACACCTTCTTCCACGGCATCAGCCGGGGGGCCTGGAAGGCGACGGCCTTGCGGCGCGGCACGAGGACGGTGCCCTCGATGTCGCGATCGAGTCCGGCGAGGATGCGCAGCAGCGTGGACTTGCCGCAGCCACTGCGACCGAGAAGGGCCACGAACTCGCCCGGCTGGACATCGAGTTTGAGGCGGTCGATGACCGCGCGGCCGTCGAAGGACCGCGTCAGGCCCTCAACATGAACGGCTTGTGCCGCCCGGGGCGCCCCGGGCGCCTGAGGGCTCACCGGCCCGTGAACGTCGGTCGCCATTGCAGCAGCAGCCTTTCGAAGGAGCGGACGATGAAGTCGGCGAGCAGGCCGAGGAAGGCATAGACGATCAGGCAGACCACGATGACGTCGGTCCGCAGGAAGTCCCGTGCCTGCACCATGAGGAAGCCGATCCCGGCGTCCGCGTTGATCTGCTCGGCGAACACGAGCGCGAGCCAGGCGATGCCGAGCGAGTACCGCAGGCCGGTCATGGCACCCGGAAGCGCGCCCGGGAGAACGACATGCCGTACGAGCCCCCACTTGGACAGTCCGAGTGACTCCCCGGCCTCGATCAACTGGGAGTCGACGCCGCGGATCCCGGCGTACACGTTCAGATACAGCGGGAAGGACACACCGAGGGTGATGATCGCGACCTTCGGCGCCTCGCCGATGCCGAACCAGATGATGAACAGCGGGATGAGCCCTACGAAGGGCACGGTCCGCAGCATCTGGACGGGGGCGTCCACGAGGTCCTCGCCGATCCGGAACAGACCCGAGAGGAGGGCGAGGCCGGTACCCGCGACGGCTCCGAACAGCAGCCCGGCCGCGACCCGCTGCACGGACGTGCCCATGGCCGCGGGCAGCGAACCGTCGGTGATCAGGTCCCCCGCGACCTGCGCGATCCGCCCCGGTGACGCGAGCACGTCCGACGTCAACACGCCGGTGACACTGAGCAGTTGCCACAGGGCAAGGAGAAGGACGGGGCCTGTGGTGCGACGCAGCCAGCGGGGTACACGGGTGCGTCGCGCGGAGCTGGGGACGATGGGTTCGAGGTCGAGAGGACCTTGCCCGGCGGCGTCGGCGTCGGCGGCCGTGGTCCCGGCGGGCGCGGCATTCGCTTTACCTATACCCGATATATCGGATTCGGGAGACCCGGGCGGGGCATGACTGATGCTCATGGATGCTCCACGGGGGAGGGATGACCGGTGGGGGAACGCACTCCGGCGGCGCCGCGCCGGACATGGATCAGCCGCAGCCGAACACGATCAGGCGTGCGGGTGGGACGAGGCGCGGGCGCGAAGAGAAGCGCGAAGAGAAGGAGAGAGTGGTGAGAAAGGCGTCAGCAGCCGCGAGGACACGCGGCGGAGGCCACCCGCAGCAGGTCGATGTGACCGCGCGAAGTGAGCATGACGGGACGCAACATGCCGCTGAACGTAACGAGGTGGCCCCTGCAGGGTCAATGGTGTCTCGCAGAATGGACCCTCGGTATCGCCCAACGGGCAGTCGCTGCCGCGCCCGGCCCGGCGGGTGAGCGAGGATGGAAGCATGTCCGATGCCTTCACCACCCGAGTCCTGAACGTCGCCTCCGGCTCTCTGGAGGCGGTCGTCGATCTCACCCACGAGTGCGAGGCGTTCCTGCGGGAGGCGGCCGCCGGACGCAGCGGCCTCCTCAACGTCTTCGTCCCGCACGCGACCGCCGGAGTGGCCCTGATCGAGACCGGCGCCGGCAGCGATGACGACCTCCTCACCGCGCTGCACTCCCTCCTCCCCGCGGACGACCGCTGGCAACACCGCCACGGCAGCCCCGGCCACGGCCGCGACCACGTCCTCCCCGCGATCGTGGCCCCACATGCCACGCTCCCGGTCATCGACGGTCGGCTGGAGCTGGGTACGTGGCAGTCGGTGTGTCTCGTCGACACCAATAGGGATAATCCGGAGCGGAAGGTGCGACTTTCGTTTCTTGTGGGCTCCTGATCTCCGCGCGATCTTCTGGTGCCTCTCTCGAGGGTGAACTGACTCCACCTGATCGCCGGTCAGGTGGCAGAACCAGCAAGAAGAGCGCGTGCGTGCCGGTGTATCTGTGCCTGATCTGCAGTGACCTGGCTGGGAGCGTGGGGACTGCAAAGTTGGTATCGGCTCCAGCGCGGACAATGCGCGCGCCAAGTCCTTCAACGCCACGTTCAAACGCGAGGCACGCCGGTGTCGCAACAGCTGTCCAGCGAGCGCGATGCCCGCAGCGGAGCTGGAAAGGGGCCGGCCGTGCAGGGCTGGACGGGAGACCGGCGCTGGACACTGGCCCGGGGGGCGATCGTCAACGCGCGGCGATTCCACGCGTGCTTCAGCCCGGTACAGGGCTGGCGCAGCCTGCGCCAGCGGACTGCTGCGGCCACCGAAGGACCCGCCGCTTCCTCCGCCGTCGACAGTGCCAACCCCACATTGTCCGCGGCTACTTCCGCGCCGGAGATGTCCGCTACGCGTTCACGTGGGCAGCCCAATGGCTCCAGCTCAATATCCGCTTCGCGCTATTTCTTGTGGTATCTGTCCAATGATCCGGAACCTCGAACAAAGGGGAGCAGTGGACAGAAGAGGTTTCATCCAAGCCGGTTCGGCCCTGGGGAGCGCCATGCTCCTTCGGGGCCTGGACGTGGCCACGGCGGCTCAGGCGGCCCCGCGGCAGACACTCCCGCCGGTCAAGGACCCGCTGTATCTCAACCCGATCGCCGATCCCCAAGCCATCCCGCGCTTCGTGAACGCGCTGCCGCGGCCTTCGCGCATCGACGTGACGGCGGGCGGTACACGGACCTTGCGGGCGAGCCCGGTCATCCAGGACGTGCTCGGCGGCGGACTGGGGCTCACCACCCCCGTCTGGGGTTTCGGGCAGAAAGGGCGACAACGTGACTCCGGGGCGTCCGCCAGCTACCCCGGACCGACCTTCGTGGCTCTCAAGGACCGTCCGGTCCACGTGCACTGGGTCAATGACCTGCCCTTCCGCCACCTGCTGCCGGTGGACACCACGATCCACTGGGCCTTCAAGCACACCGACCACACCATCGCGGAGAACGGTGTGCCGTCCGTGGTGCACCTGCACGGCGGGCACACCGAACCCCAGAGCGACGGCCACCCCGACGCCTGGTACACCGTCACCGGCACCCGCGGTCCACGCTTCGCGGGAACGCGGTTCTCCTACGGGAACACCCAGGAAGCCGCCACATTGTGGTACCACGACCACACACTGGGCATCACCCGGCTCAACGTCTACGCGGGTCTCGCCGGCTTCTACTTCCTGCGCGATCGTCATGAGCTCTCGCTCATCGAGCACCACAAGCTGCCCAGCGGGCCGTACGAGATCGAGCTGGTGATCCAGGACCGGATGTTCCACCCGGACGGGCGTCTGGCCTACCCGGACGCCCCCGCCGATTCCCCCGACTGGCCGGGCGGGCCCTCCGTCCAGCCCGAGTTCTTCGGCCAGGTCATCCTCGTCAACGGAAAGGCATGGCCCTATCTGGACGTGGAGCCCCGCCAGTACCGGCTGCGCCTGCTCAACGGTTCGAACTCACGCTTCTACCGTCTCTCCATCGACGGGTCATGGCCCTTCCCCGTCACCCAGATCGCCACCGAAGGCGGTTTCCTGTACCAGCCGCTCCCCCTGCACACACCTCTGGTGATCGCTCCGGGAGAGCGGGTGGACCTGGTAGTCGACTTCCGGGGCCTGCGGGGATCACAGTTCACGCTCACCAACGACGCCCCGACACCCTTCCCCGACGGAACCCCGGTGACCTCGCCCGCTGACAAGATCCTTCAGCTGCGCGTCAGCCGGCCCCTGGACCAGAAGGTGCCCGAGCCGCGATTGCCGAGCACGTTGCGCAAGGCGCCGTTCGTGGTCGACAAGCCGTCGACGCGCACCCGCCGGCTGCTGCTGATCGAAGAGACTGACGGCTTCGGACGGCCCCGTCCGTTGTTGGGCACCGTGGAGCGGGGCGCGCTGGCATGGTCGGACCCGACCACGGAGGACCCCGCACTGAACACGGCGGAGATCTGGGAAGTCTTCAACACCACCCCTGACACCCACCCGATCCACCTGCACCTGGTGCGGTTCCAGGTGCTGGACCGGGCGCCCTTCACCGCGGACCAGGACCCGCAGACCGGTGCGCTTACGAACATCCAGGTCGGCCAGGCCCAGCCACCGGGCCCCACCGAACAGGGCCCGAAGGACACCGTGCAGATGGCACCCGGCCAGGTCACCCGGATCAAGGCGCTGTTCGACAAGCGCGGGGTCTACGTCTGGCACTGCCACATCCTCGAACACGAGGACAACGAGATGATGCGGAACTACCGGGTCACCTGAGCGCGGGGCCACCTGGAGCTCTCCCTCCGGCGCCGGCAGGGGCCACGGCGGACTTATTTGAGGAGTACCCCAGGGCAGGCCTGGAGTGGCTCATGTCAAGGAGCCCGGTAGGCGAGGGGCCGGTCGGTCCCGTACAGGGACGTGCGGCCCCTGCCCCCGTGAGCGCGGCGTCACCACGCTGGAAGCGGAGCCTGGTCCCAGGAGGTGGAGACGATGTTCCGAACCGTCACGGTGGGCTTCGACGGATCGTCCGAGAGCCGGGCTGCTGCCGAATGGGCGGCGCGCGAAGCACGGCTGCGTGGTCTGCCGCTGAAGATCGTTGACGTCTGGGAGCCGGTGCCCGAGCTCGTGCTCCAGGCCGCGCTGCCCGGTGCCGAGACCCAGCAGCAGTGGACCGAGCGGGTTCCCCGTGAGGCCGCTGAGGGGCTGCGGCTGCGCCATCCCGGCGTGGAGGTGATCACCGTTCACCTCACCGGGGACCCGGCGGAGGCCCTGATCGGGGCGGCGGACTCCGCCGACCTGATGGTGCTGGGCTCATGCGGCTTCAGCGGGATCGTGGGCTTCATGGTCGGCTCGGTCAGCTTGGCCGTCATCGCTCATGCCGAACGTCCCGTGGTACTGGTCCGGGCCGGCGAGCAGGCCGCCGACGAGCACAGGATGGACCTGGCGGGCGTGCCGTCCGCCGCGACCGCCTTCCAGCCCGTCGTCCTCGGCCTCGACACCGGCCGCCCCGACGAGACACTCCTTGAGTTCGCCTTCGACGCCGCCGCCCGCCGGGATGCCTCCCTGAGAGTCGTACACGCCTGGCCGGAGCCGCCCACCTCCTTCTACCGCTTCCAAGGTGACGCCGAGCTCTACGACATGCTCGCACGCAAGCAGGCCACGGTCCTGACCGAGGCTCTGCGCTCCTGGCGGCAGAAGTTCCCGGACGTGGAGGTGACCGAGGTGAGCCGGTGCGGCAGCGCCGCACAGATTCTCGTCGAGGCCTCCCGCGAGGCCTGCCTGGTCGTCGTCGGCCGGCGCAGTCGCACCCGCCGCCTCGGCACCCACATCGGCCACGTTGCGCATGCCGTCCTGCACCACGTCGAGGCCCCGGTCGCCGTGGTTCCACACGGCTGATCCGTCCCTGGAGAGGGAGCACGATGGACCTTCCGATCGTCGACCGTGTCGACGGCTCCGAGCCGAGTCTGCGGGCTGTCGACTGGGCGGCCGACGAGGCCGCCCTGCGCGGGGCACCGCTCCGGCTCGTGTACGCCTCCCTCTGGGAGTGCTACGAAGTCGCTCTGCTTGCTCAGGATCTCGGCGAGCCGTTGGAGGAGGTGATGGCCCGGGACGTCGTCGGCACCGCCGAGCGGCGCGCGCGGCGCCGTCGGCCGGGCGACCTGCTTGTCGTCGGCGCACGGCGTCACCGCATCGGTCGCCTCTCCAGAACGTGGGTGCCCGGGGCGCAGCTCTCCCTCAGCTCGTCGAGTTCCTTGGCCGGCAGTCGACGGGCGGAGCCGCGTCGACTGCTGTCGAGTAGTGCGGATGCGGTGTCCAGCCACTGCGGGAGGGGGGCGACGCCGATGAACTCGGCCAGGCGGGTCAGCTCCCCGTCGGGGTGGTCGAGGACGTCCTCGTAGGCAAGTGTGGTGCGCTGGTCCGCGGGCAGTTGGCTGAGGAACTCCGTGCCTTCGGTGACGAGTTCGGACCACAGGGTGCCGAACGTACGCAGAGGGAGGTCCCGGTCGCGCACGAGGGCGGCATCGAAATGCTCGTCGAGCAGCGGTGACAAGTCCGCAGGCAGCGAGCGCACGTGCTCGTCGGTCAGGTCGGCGAGGCTGTCGACGCCGGCTCGTGCCTTGATCTCGCGCAGCAGCAAGATCGTGCGATACCCGGGATGACGGCTCATGGACAGGGCGCAGTCCGGCCCCTGTCGGAACATGTGCACGAACCTCGCGTGCGGGAACGCGGCCCGTAGCTTTGGTGCCCAGCCTGTCGAGTAACCGGAGCGCTCCACGGCGGCGGTCCGTCCGAACCGCGCACAGAGCAGGCCGAACAGTGCTCGGTGGTGCTCGGCAGCGGTGCGCTCGGGCCACCGGACCACCGCTGCACAGAGCTCGTCGAGGAGGGCGTCCGGGTCGTCGGTGAGGTGAGGCAACACCATCAGGGAGAGCGCAGGAATACCGGTGGTCTGCGCCGCATACCTCCCAGGGCGGCGTGTGTAGAGGAACTCCGGCAGCGGCAGCCCGCTACGGATCATGCGCTCGAAGTGCGGAGCGGGCCGGAAGAGCAACTGCCAGAACTCTTCACCGGTCACCTTCCCTGGCGGAAAGGCCACGTCGCCCACGGAGGCCATGAACTCGTTGAGGCTCAGTACGTCCGGGTGGGCATTGAGGATGCGTGACAGCGCAGTCGAGCCACTACGCCCCGTACCGATGACGAAGGTCAAGGAACGCATGGTCACCCTCCGCAGCTTCGCAACACCTGGGACCAAGCCCCAGCTACCGCAGCACTATCCATGACCGTAGCCTCTCCAAACTGGCTCTTCACCGACCCGGTAAACGGGGTAGACATCACCGGGTCGTGCTGGTTCAGGTTGACTCCGCGGGGAGGGTGCGGTTGTTGTTCTGGAAGACTGGCTGGCCGAAGACGGCGTCTTCCAGTTCACCCCCAGCCGTTCTTGCCGCTCTGGATGAAGACGTCCATCTGCAGGCTGATGTTGGTATGGCGGCGAGAACCCCCATGTGGTGAATGAGATTTCTGCCTGGGGGACGACCTGCCAGGATCGTCGATCCAGCTGGATAGAGCCAGCCTGACGTGACGTCGGAGGTCTCCAGGGTGAGTGAGTGCGCCTTCTGCGGGATCGGGCGAGGCGAGATCGATGAGGACTTGGTCGCCTACCGCTCAGAAAATGTCTTTGTCGTCCCTGCGCTCAAGCAGCGGCAGAGCAACCCTGGTCACGCCCTTGTACTGCCGGTGTCCCACGTGACCGACCTGCATGAGGTTCCAACTGATCTCCTGCATGAGATCTTCGAGGTCACAGCCAGAGTGACCTGTGCGGTGAAGGACGCCTATGGGGCCATCGGAAGCACGGTCACGCAGAACAACCACATCCCGGGTCAAGTGCTTCATCATGTGCACGTTCATGTCGTCCCCCGCTTCGAGGACGACGGGTTCCGCATGCCTGAGACGGCACTGTGCGAAGCACCACGAGGCGTGCGACTTGCCCTGGCTGCCGACCTCAGGAAGGCATTGAGGCTGGGAGCTTGAGCTCGGCGGCCCACCCGAAGATCGGTGGTCCAGGCACTGGGGCAGGGAGGCCGGCACCATCTCGCTGATCATGCTGCCGAACTCCATCGCCCCCGGTGGCAACAGGCAACTGCCGCGCGATGCCTGCACCGTCCCCTAGATGTGCTGTCGCATGGGCTTGGTGCTGCCTCAGTGACGGGCGGCAGCCCACGCCGGAGGCGAGCAAGCCTTGGTGCAAGCCCCGGGCGTGACTGGCCGGTCACGAGGACTACCGGCAGCGCGTCTTCGTAGCCTTGACGCCTCGCTCAGCGTTTCCATACCTCTGCTGAATAGTTGAGCGTCAGTCCAGGGGATCAGGCCACTCGTTGGCGGGCAGCAGTTCGCGGAGCGTTGCCGTCCTCGTGCGGCCCAGGACCACTTCGGTGTCGATGTTCGCCCAGTCCACCTGGCGTATGAACTCCCGGCACCGGCCACACGGCGGGAGGACGTACCAGGCGCCCTCGTCATCGCGCCATACGGCGACCACCTTGGCGATCCGGTACTCGCGAGCGGTGACCATGGCGGCGATGGCTGCGTGCTCAGCGCAGAACCCCGTACCTGAGCCGGTGTCGATGCACACGCCCGAGTAGAGGTTGCCGGCATCGGTGACCAACACGGATCCCACGTCGCCGAACAGCCGGTCACCCACCTTGTGCGGATGGACGACAGCCTGGGCAGCAGCAATCAGTTCATCATTCGACACAGTGTTCACTCGGCGAAGGTACGGTCCCGCAGGGCCACGCTGCGGTGGAAATATGAGGGTGCGGGCGATGCTGGTGAAGGCGGACGCGGCCGGCTCTGTGCTCGTAGCGCCGGTGCAGATGGCGGCATCAGGCGGGCCAGGCGCATGGTGCGTTCGGTGGTTCAGCGGTGCGGGCCCAGTTGCCGGCTGGAGGCTTTGGCCCTTGCGGGCGATGCGGGGCCTGATGCCGAGTGGTGGCCGTCAAAGCCCTGGGCAGACGGCTGATCGTGGAGCAGGTCTATGACCACCACGGCAACGTGGGCCACGGCAGTACGCCCCTGCTGATCTTCGATGTCTGGGAGCACGCCTACTACTTGCAGTACAAGAACGTCCGCCCCGACTACGTCACCAAGCTCTGGGACCTGGTCAACTGGGAGGACGTCGCCGTCCGCTACACGGCAGCAACCGGCGCCTGACCCGGCATCACGGCCTCATCCGTCGGGCCGGGACATCACATGGTTTCCCGGCCCTCGCTATCGAAGACACCCCTCCTCGGCCGAGGTCAGTCGGAGAGGCGTTCGCCGGTGGAGGTCGAGAACTCGTGGGTCTCGCCGGAGCGGGGGACGATGTGGAGGGTGCTGCCCTTCTCCGGGACGTCGCGGCCGCTGACGCGGACGACGAGGTCCTTGGAGTCCTCGCCGACCTTGGCGGTGCCGTAGACGTAGGC